>JAGRLL010000410.1 GCA_020441855.1 Nitratireductor sp. | reverse complement strand
ACGGCGAGGTTCTCCGAATAGAAGGTGACGAGATCCATCACCGGATCGGGTGCCTCGGTGTCACCGAGACGCGCCTGTACGCCGGTCGGCATGGCGAGGCAGTCGGTCTGGGCCTGCGTACAATCGCCATGCGGTCCGGGTACGTCGGGCGAGGAGATGCCGATGTCGCCGGCAAAAGCGCCGGCGGCCTGGTCGCGAATGGTCGGGTTCTGCGCCTTCCAGCCGAAGCGGCCGAGTTCGATCTCGCCGGTGGCGCTCGAACGTACCAACTGCATCTTGCCGGAAATCCCGTCGCCGTCGGCGTCGTCGGGATCGGCATGGGCCGCGATGTCGGCAGGGTGGATCGCCTGAACGAGGCCGAGGCCAATCATCGGAGGGGCGACGCGCGGCGACAACGTGGTCCCTGCGCCCATAGGCCCGTAGGCGAGGTTTTCGGCGCTGTAGGCCGGCTTGCGCAGCGACACCTTCGTGCCGTCGGAAAAGCTCACCGATATCTCCTCATAGGAGATGACCATGTTGCCTTCGGGCGAAATGCCGCTGACGGACTGGTCCTGCAATTGTCCGCCATAGACGGGATCGGGAAAGTTGACCGCGACGTAGTTTTCGAGCGCCTGCCTCTCCTCGTCGTTCCCGGCCGGGCGGGCGAGCCGCAGGAACATGGAGACGCCAAGCTTTTCGTCGCCTTCCGGCGGGCGGCCCCGGCCGTCCTTGACGTGACAGGTCTGGCAGGAGCGCGCGTTGAACAGCGGCCCCAGGCCATCGCTTGCCTGGGTGGAGGATGGCGCCGATACCCAAAGCTTGCGGAACAGGGCGTTGCCCAACTTGAAGTCCCGCTCCTCGTTGAATTTCAGATTGGCCGAGAACTGCGAGAAGGAATCGCGATTGACCAGCTTTCGCGAGGTCGCCGCGCCGCCCGACATCGTCTCGAAGCGTTCGGGTTTCGAGAAATCGACCGCAGGTTTCGTCACCGAGCGCACGCGCCCGATATCCTTGTCCTTAAGGTCGTCTCGCGCGGCAAACCGCGCCGGCAATTCGACCGCAGGATGCAGCGCAGCGCCGGAAGATTTCGCCGACCCGCCGGCAAGGGCATAGCCCGCGGCCAGAAAGATCACCAGCGAGCCGGCGATACCGCCGATCAGCCCGCTTGCGATACCGACGGGAAACCCGCCCGCGCGCGCCTTCCGCTCCAGCGGACGGGGCGAACGCGCGGCCCACGCAGGACCCGATGCCGGGTCGCGCAGATAGTCGAGGGTCCAGCCGCAGCGAAGCCGGAAAGCCCGGCCAAGCCTCTGTGGCAGGCGCGCAGGCGGCTGGTGAGGCTTACTCGGCCTCGTTGGCCGGGGCCGCGTTGAGCTGGCCGTATTTTTCCGCGCCGATCTTGTCATGGAGTTCCAGTTGGGTTTCGAGGAAATCGATATGGCCTTCCTCGTCGGCCAGCAAGTCCTCGAACAGTTTCATGGTTACGTAGTCGCCTGCGCCGTGGCAGATGTCGCGCGCCTCCTTGTAGGCGGTTCTCGCCTCGTATTCTCCGGCGAGATCGGCCTCGAGAACTTCCCTGACATTCTGCCCGATCTTGAGCGGTGCGACGGATTGGAGATTGGGGTGCCCTTCGAGGAAGATGATGCGCTCGACCAGCTNNTGTCGGCGTGCTGCATTTCCTCGATCGATTCCTCGCGCTCCTTGGCGGCGAGCAGTTTGTAGCCCCAGTCGTCCAGCAAACGGTAATGCAGCCAGTACTGGTTGACCGCACCCAGTTCCATAAACAATGCGCGGTTCAATTGTTCTATGACCTTCTTGTCGCCCTTCATGCGTTTCGCTCCTTATCGTCTGATTGTTATCGTGCGAAAGAGTGCAGCCAAGCGCCGGAAGGGGCAATAGCCACGGCCTGCATCACGCCGCGCGTATCTGCTCCATGCGCTTGCGGGCGATCAGCCGCGCAGTCTCGCACTGGCGATGCTTGTCGCGCAATTTGTCGATGAAGGAAACGATTTCGTAATCCGGGGTGGCGAGATCCCGGTGGAAGGCCTCCGTCGTCTCAACGATGAGATCGACCAGTTGCGGAAAGCAACCGCAGCATTTGCCGCGTTTTTTCATCGCATGGTAGACTTGCAGCGGCACTATCAGTCGCCACGGGTCCTCCACGAGCAATTCGTTGATGACCTTCCTTATCTCCCGGTCGGAGATGATGTTGCAGCTACATACAATCATTGGATCAAACCATCCGAAAGTCTGCTTGCTTACCTTGATCGATATCAATCGATACGTTCGCTTGCGGCGATGATGTTCCCGATCACTGGAAAATGGCGTCGGGATTGTCGAGGCTGTCGGACCCCTCCAGTTCGATACCACCCGCATCGAGCGCGGCAATGACCCGCTCGATCGATCTGGTCTGGTCGATCAGCGCGTCGATGGCTGCCTGCACGACGGCATTGCCCTCGTCATTGCCCTCGCCGATCATCTGGTCGTAGGCCTCGATGGTTTTGCCGCGCTCGGCCATGGCGTTCATCTTTTCTATCGTCGCATCGAGCTTGGCTCGCATCTCGGCGTCCAGCGCGGGATCCTTCTCGGCGACGAGCGCGGACAGCGAAGCCCCCTTCACGACGGCCCCGTCGGTGCCCGTATATTCGCCCAGATAGACATTGCGGATGCCCGCCGCGTCGTGGAGATGCGAATTGTGGGTGTTGTCGGAAAAGCAGTCATGCTCCTCTTCCGGATCGTGCAGCAGAAGGCCGAGCTTCATGCGTTCCCCCGCCAACTCGCCATAGGAAAGGGAGCCCATGCCGGTCAGCATGACCGCGACGCCCGTCTTGGCGTCGGCGTCTTCCAGCGCCTTGCGCGCGGCACCGCCCGGCTGCCAATTGGCCACCATCTCCTCGAGATCGGCAACCAGCAGGTCGGATGCGGCGGCGAGGTATTGCGCCCGCCGGTCGCAATGGCCTTTGGTGCAATTGGCGGTGTCATAATCAGTGAACGGACGGGCGCCGGCACCCGGCCCCGTCCCGTTCAGGTCTTGGCCCCAAAGCATGAATTCGATCGCGTGATAGCCGGTGGCGACATTGGCCTCGCTGCCGCCCGCTTCCTGCAGCGTTTCCGCCAGGAATTGCGGCGTGATGGTCGACGCATCCACCTGTTCGCCATTGATCTCGAACTTCGGATTGGCGATCACATTTGCGGTGTAGAGCGGGTTCTCGTCGCTCTCGGTGCCGTAACTGGCATCGACATAGTCGATCAGCCCCTCATCCAGCGGCCAGGCGTTCACCCGCCCTTCCCAATCATCGACGACCGGATTGCCGAAACGAAAGGCTTCGGTTTCCTGATACGGATTGCGGGCGGCCAGCCATGCCTGACGCGCGGCGTCCAGCCCTTCCTGTGACGGGGAAGCCAGAAAGGCGTCGATCGCGACATCCATCGCCCTGGCCGTCGCCAAGGCATCTGAATAGCCGGCAAGCGCGAGGTTGGCGTAATTGTTGACGACGGCGGCCGGGTCCGTCTCGGCGCGCGCCGGCAGAAGCAGGGACGCAAGCGTAATCGCCGTGGCGGTCGCGAGCGTCAGGGTGAATTCGGTTCGCCGTTTCATGATGTCTCCACGTCTCCACTCAATTCCAATTCGGGGACTGGAGTTCGTCGCCAAGAACGGCCTGGCCGACCATCAGGCAGACGCATTGCGCGTTCCGGGCACGATGCCGGTACGGCAAAAACCATTCCTCCAGTCACACGGGTTAAAGGCCCGCACCTCAGGAATGGCGCTAGTGATGCTTATCAGGACGAAATTAGTCAAGAAAAAAATGTTTGAAATTCAATAGATTAGAACGCTTCTAAAAAACATGCCGCCTGCCCGGCCGCGCAATGCGGTCAATTCGCGACCGGCAGGGATAGCGGTTCTTCGGTCAGTCCGATCAGCGTGCCCAGTTCGGGCCGCGAGCGCACGAGATCGCCGATCGTCATGTCGTCGAGCACGTCCATGAAGGCGCCCAACGCGCGGCGCAGCGCCGAATTGAGGGCGCAATGGTCGATCAGCGGGCAGTCCGCCGCGCCGCCATCGAAGCACTCGGCCATGACAAAGCCGTCCTCCGTGACCCGCACGACGTCGAGCAGGGTAATCTCGTCGGCGGGACGGCCAAGCGTGATACCGCCGCCGCGCCCGCGCGTGGTCTGGACCAGACCGGCTTCGGAAAGGAGCTGGACGATCTTGAACAGGAAGGGTTCGGAGACGGAAAACGCCCTGGCAACCTCGGGAATGCGGCTCTTCCTGCCGGTATTCGCCCCGCAATACATCAAGACGCGGAACGCATAATTGGTCTGTTTCGTCAGTCGCATGGGCAACAGGTCCTTTGCACCGTCACTCCAGAAACCCCCAAGCATGAGGCCATGGAAAGCACGCTTTCTGGAATGATTCCAAAATGGAACAAAACAGTCCGCTTTACAAGCGGCGTATATGTCCTGTTTCCTCTCGCCTTGAACGGGATCGACGCCCGAATGTTGACGCGAGACCATACAGGGTATAACCGGAGCACGATAGTCTTGTTTTGGAGAACTGGCATGCGCTTTACATTTGGATTGGCCGGCATCGCAGCCATGGCCCTTACCGCATTTTCCGGCCCTGCACGCGCCGAAGAGGTCAACATCTACTCCTACCGTCAGCCGGAGCTGATCGCGCCGCTGCTCGAACGGTTCACGCAGGAGACTGGCATCGCCACGAATGTTCTGTTCCTCGACAAGGGACTGGAGGAGCGTATGGCGGCCGAAGGCGTCAATTCGCCGGCCGACCTGATCATGACCGTCGATATCGGCCGCCTGACCAATGCCAAGGAAAAGGGAATCACCCAGGCAGTCGACGATCCGGCAATCAACGAGCACATCCCGGCGCAGTTCCGCGACAGCGAGGGACACTGGTTCGCGCTGACCACGCGCGGACGCGTTCTTTACGCCTCCAGGGAGCGCGTCGCCCAGGACAAGATCACCTATGAGGAACTCGTCGACCCGAAATGGAAGGGCAAGATCTGCACGCGCGACGGCCAGCATTTCTACAATCTCGGCCTGTTCGCCTCGATGATCGCCCATCACGGCGTTGAATACACCGAGAACTGGCTGAAGGGCCTGAAGGCCAATCTGGCGCGCAAGCCGGCCGGCAACGACCGGGCACAGGCCCAGGCGATTTATGCCGGCCAATGCGACCTGGCGCTCGGCAACACCTATTATGTCG
>JAGRLL010000075.1:4612-5086 GCA_020441855.1 Nitratireductor sp. | reverse complement strand
CGTGGTCTCGTTGCGGTTGCGCGCGGCGGTGATCAGCCAGAGGATCGCAAGCGCCTGGCGGCGCTCCGGACGGACGTCGAGCGGTACCTGGTAGGTGGCGCCGCCGACGCGCCGCGAACGGACTTCTACATGCGGCGCGACGTTGCCGAGCGCCTCGTGGAAGCTCTCGACCGGGTTCTTGCGCGTCTTCTGCTCGATGGTGTCGAGCGCGCCATACACGATACGCTCTGCGACGGACTTCTTGCCGTCCAGCATCAGCGCGTTCATGAATTTGGTGATGACGAGATCGCCGTATTTCGGATCCGGGTTGATCTCGCGTTTTTCTGCACGGTGGCGACGGGACATGTTCTTGCTCTCCTTCGACCGCGATTACTTCGGACGCTTCGCGCCGTACTTCGAACGGCGCTGCTTGCGGTTCTTGACGCCCTGCGTGTCGAGCACGCCGCGAATGATGTGGTAGCGCACGCCCGGAAG
>JAGRLL010000075.1:0-4594 GCA_020441855.1 Nitratireductor sp. | reverse complement strand
CGCCGCGGATCATCACCACGGAGTGTTCCTGCAGGTTGTGGCCCTCACCCGGGATATAGCCGATCACCTCGAACCCGTTGGTCAGGCGCACCTTGGCGACCTTGCGCAGTGCCGAGTTCGGCTTTTTCGGCGTCGTCGTGTAGACGCGGGTGCACACGCCACGCTTCTGCGGGCACTCCTCCATCGCCGGAACCTTGTTGCGCTTCACCGCCGGCTGGCGCGGATTGCGGATCAACTGGTTGATGGTTGGCATGAAAACCTGACCTCTTAACTCGCTTCGTTTCGCGCATTGGACATTTTCGGGCCCGGCGCATGGCCCGTTCAACCGGGCCGTTTCTTTCATTCGCAATCGATGCGGCTGCATGCGGACCGGCCTTATGTGACCGCCATGTCCACATGCAAGAAAGGCTCGCACCCGCTGCGGCGTCATACGCCAGTGCGGAGGAACCTTTTCACAACCAGAGGACCGGTCGCCCGGTCATGCAGCATCGATTTAAAAACGTTCTGCTGTTCCAACCTTGTTTGAGCGGCATCGTTCACCAGCTAGGCGCGGGCGAGCTGAATTGGCGCTCACATCGGTCAGGTTGCGGGGGTAATAGTGATTTGGCCGGCCAACGTCAAGCCTTGCAAGGCCGGAAATCGCCGGCAATCGGCCAAAAAAAGGTCCGTTGCCCGACAAACCCCTCCCCCCAGGAAGCGATTCACCGGTCAACGCCGGGATGATGACGCACGATTCGCCGGCTGGCAACGCCCGGCCCCTTCGATTTCCTTTTCGCCTGTGAATCTTCTAGGCTCGACCGAATCCAGCGATGCGGCGATCAAAGAAAGCGTCTTGCCATGACTGACGATTCGACAGCGGAAGAAGAACCCATTGTCTTCATCATCGTCGGCGGCGTACGCCGCGCCGACGAAAGCCGGATGTCCGACTTCCACGCGCTGCTGTCGGCCGCAGACGATGACAGCGCCGTAAGACGTTGCCTGGAGGCGCTCGCCTCCGAAGGTTACGAGGAGGCCGACCTCACCCAGATCGGTAACATCGAAGAGCCCGACGAGGACGATGCCTTCTACGACCCCTATTGCGCCGCGCTTGAAGGCCATGTCGCCCTGCTCGTCTATGGTTCGGGCATTTCACCCGATTGATCGCGTCGGGGCGCTCTTCTAAGCTCGATACAAATGACGGGAGAAAGATGCACATGAAGGCGGAACGCATCGTGCTGGCGCAACATCCGACCGGCATGCCGGGGCACGACGATCTCAGGCTGGAGCATTTCAAACTCCCCTCGCCCGGCGCCGGCGAGGTTTCGCTGCGCACGATCTACCTGTCGCTCGACCCTTATATGCGCGGCAGGATGAGCCCGGCCAAATCCTACGCGGCCGGTGTGAAGATTGGCGATTCCATCACCGCCGAATGCGTGTCCGAAGTCATCGAGAGCAATCATCCCGCTTTCATGCCGGGCGATATCGTGCTTGGCAGAAGCAATTGGCAGACCCATTCCGTGCTCGCGGGCGCCGAATTGCGAAAGCTCGATCCTGCATTGGCGCCGGTCTCCACCGCCCTCGGCGTTCTCGGCATGCCGGGCTTTACAGCCTATGTCGGGCTGAAAGTGCATGGCACCCCGACCCCGGGCGAGACGGTCGCCGTCTCCGCCGCTGCCGGCGCTGTTGGCCAGATCGTCGGGCAATTGGCGAAGCTATGGGGCTGCCGTGCGGTCGGCATCGCCGGTGGCCCCGACAAGTGCTCCCTGGTGACGGACACATTCGGCTTCGACGCCTGCGTCGATTACAAGGCAAAGGATTTTTCCGATTCGCTCGCCAGGGCTTGCCCGGACGGCATCGACGTCTATTTCGACAACGTCGCAGGCGATGTGTTGATGGCAATATTGCCGCTCATGAACGAATTCGGCCGCATTCCCGTCTGCGGGGTCATCGCCTATTACAATCTCGAAAAATTGCAGCGCGAAGGCCCGGACTTCTCACCGCTGATCATGCGTTCGATTCTGACCAGAAAGCTGCGCGTGCACGGCTTCATCAATTACGATCATATGGAATGCATGGACGACTTCCTGAACGAGATACCGCCGCTGGTCCGCAACGGCGCCATCAAGTACGTCGAGGATGTCGTCCAGGGCTTCGACAATACGGTCGAAGCCTTTCAGGGCCTGTTGACCGGAAAGTATACCGGCAAGGTGCTTGTTCAGGTCGCTGACGATCCGACGAAATAGTCCTCGCCCGCTTCGAAGGCGAGACATCACGCCTTGGCGCGAAGACGGTTCACCAGCAGATCATCGCCCAGGATCTCGTCCTTCATCGCCGCCAGTTCCTCGACATCCCAGGTCGCGCTCAGATAGCGTCCTTTGGCCCAGTCCGCCTTGCCCGAACACAGCCAGACGAGGAAGCTGGCGGCCAGACCGGGCTCGTCGTCGAGATAGGGGTGCAGTGCTTCCGGCATGTTCATGCCCAGTTCGGTCGCCACACCGCCGGGATGGATGGCGAAGCACTTGATGCCGTCTTCGCCATGATCGCTCTGAACGAATTCGCAAAGACGGTTGATGGCGTGTTTCGAGGTCTGATAGTCGGAAGCCCCCTTCATCAGCAATTGTGCGCCGACGGACGACAGCAGGACCAGATGGCCGGCACTCGTCCCGCGCGCCGCGTGCTGTTTCGCCGATTCGATGAGAAACGGCAGCGTGAAGCGGATCACGTTGTATGCGCCCTTCACATTCACCTCGAAGCTTTGCCACCAGCAGGCCGGGTCTGATTCGGCGATCTTCTTCCAGGGGCCGAGATAACCTGCGTTCGCGTCCGCCGCGTCGATACCGCCGAATTGCGCGACACAATCCTTCACCGCCGCCTCGACCTGTTCCGCGCTGGTGACATCGCAAACCGAATAGGCGCACTGCGCTTGCGGGTTTGCACGCCTGACCAGTTCTTGCGTCTGCTTGAGTGCATCCTCCGATCGCGCCGTCAGATAGACCGCGCCGGCGCCGGCCTCGGCAAAGGCGACCGCGGTGGCCTGACCGATTCCCCGCGATGCGCCGGCGATGAACACGACCTTGCCCGACGCGCTGTTTTTCAACGTGGACTTCGGATCGATCGCTTCATACCTGGCGTGATGGGTCTTGAGGTCGAGGAACTGGCTTTGAATGGACGACATCGAATCCTCCCGGCATCCGGCAAATCCTGCTTGGAAGTCAGATAGGCGGCATCCTTGGCCCTTGCCTGTCCCATATTCCGCAATTTGTGCCAATTCCTCCAAATGAACGAATTATCAGCTGCGCCAGAATCAACACCTGCTAGGATCGGAAGATGGACAGCCAGACCGATCTTTCGCGGCTCATCGAACTTGCCACCCGCTATGTTTCTGGAATCGATAAGGATTTTCAGGAGTTGCCCGGCTTGTCCATGTTTCACAGGGAAGCGACAAGCAACATCGAGGCATTCATCTACGAGCCCGTCATGTGCCTGATCCTGCAAGGCAGCAAAGAAACATCCGTAGGTGACCAGATCGTGGAACTTGCGCCGGGCGATGCGCTGCTTGTCAGCCACGATCTCCCCGTCATTTCCCGCATCACCAGGGCAAGTCCCGGCGAGCCCTATCTCGCGGCAATCTTCTCGCTGGACCTCGGCCTGGTGCGAAGCCTCCACGAACAGCTTGCCGATGCGCCTGCGCACGATGTCATGGCGCGCCCCTTGTCCGCCGGACCGGCAGACCCTGCCTGGCTGGCACCGTTGATCCGGTATTTCGAATTAATGGACAACACGATGGACGCAAAAGTCCTTGGACCATCCATCCGGCGCGAAATTCACTATCGCCTTCTGCTTTCGCCGATTGGCGGGATGCTGCGCAATCTCCTTCTCGCCGACAGCCATGCCAGCCGGATCGCGCGCGCCATCCAGAAGGTAAGAACCGGATTTCGTTCGCCGCTCAGCGTTCCCGATCTTGCAAAAACCGCGGGCATGAGCCCGTCATCCTTTCACGAGCACTTCAAGTCGGTCACGGGCACAACGCCGCTGCAATATCAAAAGGATCTCCGTCTCATCGAGGCGAAAACCTTGCTGGTGGGCAAAAGCCATTCGGTTTCCGAGGCCGCCTATGCCGTGGGCTACGAAAGCCCCACCCATTTCAGCCGCGACTACGCGAGGAAATTCGGCCTCCCTCCCAGCAGAGACACAAGCGTTCCCGTCGCCCTCTCCCGCGCCATGAACTCCGTGATGGCCTGACGGCCCTATTTCAAACAGATATCGCAATCGTCCGTTTGTGTGGGGCCGGCCTCATTCGCAAAAAGAAAAGCCCCGCGTCCGATTGGACGCGGGGCTGATTATCGAAACCCGGAAAGAGCCGGGTTTTCCTGCCTGATTATTCCGCGGCGGCTGTCGAGCCTTCGATCAGCGGCACGGAACCGGCTTCCTTGCGGCGCTCTTCGAGGATCAGGTCGTCGCGCTGCGTGGCAAGGCTGCGGATGTTGGAGATCACACCACCGGTGCCGACCGGGATAAGGCGGCCGACGATGATGTTTTCCTTCAGACCTTCCAGCGGATCGACCTTGCCGGAGACGGCTGCTTCCGTGAGGACGCGGGTGGTCTCCTGGAACGA
>JAGRLL010000409.1 GCA_020441855.1 Nitratireductor sp. | reverse complement strand
TGAACATCACATTGCGCTCCACCTGCAATGCGGTGAAGAAACTCTGATTGCGCTGGCGCCAATCGACAAGAAAATGCGGTCGCTCAATCGCATTGTCGACAGCGGTGCGCATCGCCCCGATGCGGTCCGGCTCATCGACATAGACCTCGATGGTCGACACCCTGCCCTCGGAATTGAAGAACAATTGCGCTTCCGGCATCGGCAGGTACGCGATGGACGAATCGTATTCGCTCATGCCGACTTCGAAGACGGCGACGACCGGATAGGCCTTGACGCGCGGTGTCGTCCCGAACGGAGTGACGTCTCCGTTTGGGGAAACGATGGTCATCATCGAGCCAAGCGTCAGCCCCAGATTTTGCGCCATTCGAATGCCGATGGCGACACCTTCTGACGCGTCGAAACCTTCCAGTGTTCCCTGGACGATGTGTTGCGAGATGCCGGTAATGCGCTTCAGATCGGCTTCACGCACCCCGCGCACCAGCGCGCCGGTACCTGCGGCCGCACCCGAGACCAGCGCCTGCCCCTCGACCAGCGGCACGGCGAGCCGCACGCCCGCGACACCGGAAATGCGGTTCGCGACGGCGGCGTAGTCGCGCAGATCGTACTCGACCGGTTGCACGATCATGTGCCCGTTCATGCCGAGGATACGGTTCAGGAGTTCGGCCCTGAAACCGTTCATCACCGCCATGACGATGATCAGGGTCGCAACCCCAAGCATGATGCCGATGAAGGAGAAGCCGGCAATGACCGATATGAAGGCTTCCTTGCGCCTGGCGCGGAGATAGCGTCGCGCCAGCATCCACTCGAAGGCCGCGAACGGTCGCGTCGCGAACCGCCTTGCCCCCGCGGGGGAAGCGGCTGGAACCGCAATCGCGGAAGAAGGATCAAACGCCTGTTGCACGCGCCCCGCTTTCCAGACGGGCGACGACCGCTTCGGGCGGCAGCGTTTCACGCGTGCCGTCGGCGCGGTGCTTGATCTCGACGGTTCCGTCGGCCGCGCCGCGAGGGCCCACGATGATCTGGTACGGCAGGCCGATCAGGTCGAAGGCCGCGAACTTTGCGCCGGCGCGTTCGTCGCGGTCGTCGTAGAGCACGTCGAAACCTGCATTGCCGAGCTGCTCGTACAGCGTCTCGCAAATGCCGTCGACCTTCGCGTCGCCCGGTTTCATGTTGATGATCCCCGCATCGAACGGCGCCACGGCTGCGGGCCACTTGATTCCATCCTCGTCATGGAACGCTTCGATGATGGCTGCAACAAGGCGCGACGGACCGATGCCATAGGAACCCATGTGGACCGGCACATCGTGCCCGTCCGGACCGGTGACGGTCGCACGCATCGGCTTGGAATATTTGGTGCCGAAATAGAAGATGTGGCCGACCTCGATGCCGCGCGCCGACAGTCTTTCGCCGTCCGCAAGCTTCGCCCACGCTTCCTCGTCGTGCATTTCGTCGGTCGCCGCATAGGGCGTCGACCATGTATCGACGATCCTGGCAAGCGCGTCATCATCGCCGAAATCGGTTTCGGGTCCCGGCACCGCGATGTCGAGATAGGCCTTGTCGCAATAGACCTGGCTCTCCCCGGTATCGGCCAGGATGATGAATTCGTGGCTCAGGTCGCCGCCGATCGGCCCGGTATCGGCGCGCATCGGGATCGCCTTCAAGCCCATGCGCGTAAACGTTCTCAGATAGGCAACGAACATGCGGTGATAGGCCCGCCGCGCACCTTCCTGGTCGAGGTCGAAGGAATAGGCGTCCTTCATCAGGAATTCGCGGGAGCGCATCACGCCGAAGCGCGGCCGCACCTCGTCGCGGAACTTCCACT
>JAGRLL010000408.1 GCA_020441855.1 Nitratireductor sp. | reverse complement strand
CTGCCCGGCCTCGCAAGCGAGGACGGGTTGGCGGCATGATGCAAGGCTTCGGCTTCATCACACCTTTGCGAAAGGGCAGTCCTCGGGCCGCTTTTTGCTTGCTCGCAGATTGACTTCACACTGAACCGCGCCTATTCCCGCGCCTCACGGCCAGAGGCGCCGGCCGCCCGCAGCGAAAGCCTGGTGAAGCCTCCTCGACTTCGAAGAACCCTTCGTCGTAACCGGCGCATCGGGTCATTGGTAATGCGGGCATCCAACGATCTCCAATTCGATGCGGATTCGGAGACGACGTCATGGCACAACAGCCCCCCCAGGCCGCACAGGCCGACAACATCTTCCTTTCGGGACCGCTCGGCGCGTTGTTCGCGCGCACGGCCATCCCCATCATCTTCGTCATGGGCATGAACGGTCTTCAGACCGTGATCGACGCCTATTTCGTGGGCGAATTCGTCGGCTCGCAGGCGCTCGCCGCCGTCACGCTGATGTTCCCGGTCTTCATGCTGATGATCGCGCTTTCCACGCTCGTCGCCAATGGCATGACAAGCGTGCTCGCCCGCCAGCTCGGCGCGAACGAACTGGCGCAGGCACGCCAGACCTTGACCAGCGCGCAGGTTCTGGCGCTGGTCGTGTGCGGCGCGCTGATCGGCGGCTTCGCCTTTGGCGGTCATGCGCTGGTGGACCGGCTCGCCAACGGCTCCGACGCGCTGGCGCGACTGGGTTACACCTATATCTCGATCCTGATCTGGTGTTCGCCTTCGTCCTTCCTCATGAGCATCCACGGCGATGCGCTGCGCAGCGAGGGGCGCGTCGGCTTCATGGCGCTCTCCAGCCTGTCGGTGTCGCTTGCCAATATCTGCTTCAACTATCTGCTGATCGTTGTTCTGGATCGGGGCGTGGCGGGTTCGGCCGAAGGTACGGTGCTTGCGCAACTGGCCGCGCTTGCGACCGTGTTCGTCTACCGGGGCATGGGCAAATCGCGGCTCGGCATGGGATGGTCGTCATCGCCGGGCGGCTGGACAAGGGGCTGGACTGGGGGCTGGACTGGCGGCTGGGGCAGCTATCTGGCCCTTGGCGCGCCGCAAAGCCTCAGCTTCGTCGGCATTTCGCTCGGCACCACGGCGATCATCCTTGCCGTGCAGATCTGGAACCCGGACAATTACGCCGCAACGGTCGCAGCCTACGGCATCGTGCTGAGAATGCTGACTTTCGCCTATCTGCCGCTGCTCGGCCTGTCGATGAGCATGCAGACGCTGGTCGGCAACAATTACGGTGCGCAATTGTGGCATCGCTCGAATGCCGGCTTGCGCCTGGCGCTGGTCGTCTCGCTCATCTATGGCGCCGCGATCCAGATCATCGTCCTGCTGTTCCGGCGCCAACTGGGTTTCATCTTCGTGGACGATGCGTCCTCGGCGGCGGAGGTGGCGCGCATCATGCCGATGATGACGGCGATGTATTTCGCCGCCGGGCCGATCCTGATGCTCAGCGCCTATTTCCAGGCGGTCGGCGATGCCGGACGCTCGGCGATCATCAGCCTGACGCGTACCTATGTGTTCGCGATCCCGCTGACGTTCACCCTGCCTTTCGTCTTCGGTGAAACGGGCATCTGGTATGCGGGGCCCGCCGCGGAACTGGCGATGATCGCGCTCGCGGCGGTTCTGCTCGCGCAGACCCGCCTCGCCAAGGGTCATCGATGGGGCCTGTTCCGCCATTCGGATCCTGCGCAAACCCGGGGTTGACGGTCACGAAGGCATGGCGGCGATGCCGCCATGCCTTTTCTTTGCGCACTGAAACGATTCGCACGGGAGGCGTGCTTGACGAGGCCGGCCCAGGCATGGCCAATACCGCCACGCTGAAAAGCCCGGTCCGGGAACCCGGCAAAGGGCGCGACCATCAGGGAAGACCGTCATGACATCCACACGAAGCGAAACCGACACTTTCGGGGCCATCGAGGTCACGGCAGACCGTTATTGGGGCGCGCAGGCGCAGCGTTCGCTGGGCAATTTCAAGATCGGCTGGGAAAAGCAGCCCGAGCCGGTCGTGCGCGCGCTCGGTATCGTCAAGCGCGCAGCGGCGGAAGCCAACATGGAACTGGGCAAGCTCGACGAAAGGCTTGGCAAGGTAATCGTCCAGGCCGCCAACGAGGTGATCGAGGGCAAGCTCAACGAGCACTTCCCGCTGGTCGTGTGGCAGACGGGATCCGGCACGCAGTCGAACATGAATGCCAACGAGGTGATCTCCAACCGCGCGATCGAGATCCTCGGCGGCGAGATGGGTTCGAAGAAACCCGTCCACCCCAACGACCATGTCAACATGAGCCAGTCGTCGAACGATTGCTTTCCGACCGCCATGCATATCGCGGCCGCCGAGGAGGTGACACACCGGCTGGTGCCCGCCCTTGCCAAGCTGCAAAAGGCGCTCGCCGACAAGGCCGAAGCCTGGATGGACATCATCAAGATCGGACGCACCCACACCCAGGACGCGACGCCGGTGACACTCGGCCAGGAGTTCTCCGGCTACGCCAAGCAGGTCGAAAACGGCATTCAACGCATCGAACAGACCCTGCCGCTGCTGATGCAACTGGCGCAGGGCGGCACCGCCGTCGGCACGGGCCTCGCCTCGCCGGTCGGCTTCGCCGATCTGGTGGCCGAAAAGATCGCCGCCATTACCGGCCTCGCCTTCACCTCCGCGCCGAACAAGTTCGAGGCGCT
>JAGRLL010000074.1:188-4397 GCA_020441855.1 Nitratireductor sp. | reverse complement strand
CGCAGGCTCGATCTCGCCGACCCCTCCCCCGTTGATGTCGAGATCGGCGACATCGCGCACGGACTGGCGCGTGTCGCGCGCTGGAACGGCCAGACGCTCGGCGATCACGCCTTCTCGGTCGCCCAGCATTCCTGCCTGGTGCTCGACATCGTCGACCGGCTCAATCCCAATGCCAAACCGGCGCAACGGCAGATGGCGCTGTTGCACGACGCGCCGGAATATGTCGTCGGCGACCTGATCTCACCCTTCAAGGCAATGGTCGGTACGCACTACAAGGCACTGGAGGAGCGACTGCTGCGCGCGATCCATCTGCGCTTCGGCCTGCCCGCCGAAACGCCGCAGACGTGGAAAAAGGCGATCAAGCGGGCCGACACCATCGCCGCCTTCTTCGAGGCGACGCATCTGGCCGGTTTCGAGTCCGCCGAGGCGAAGCGCATTTTCGGCAATCCGCGCAATTTCGTACCGGTTGAGGGCGCGCTCGATCCCCTGCCGGCCGGCGAGGCTCAGCGGCTTTTCCTTGACGCCTTCGAGCGTATCGAACAGGCTCGCTCAGAAGCCGGCTAATCCATGCGGGAAGGCAAGGAACCCATCGAAATCGGTCTCAACGCGGCGATCGTCGCCATGGTCGACAACGATCCGTGCATCCTGCGCGTGCCCGGACAGGACGAACTGTTTGCCGACGCTCTGCCCATGGGGCCGTTCGATCCGCGCAAGCACCGAACGATGGAGATCGGCCTGCGCGGCTGGGTCGCCGAGCAGACTGCGCTCAGCCTCGGCCATGTCGAACAGCTCTACACATTCGGCGACCGCGGCCGGCAGCGCCCGCGCGACGATCACGGGCCGCATGTCGTCTCGGTCGGCTATCTGGCGCTGACCCGCGTGCAGCCCGAACAGATGCCGGCCATCCGGCTGGCCGGCGCCGACTTCAGGAGCTGGTATGCCTTCCTGCCGTGGGAGGATTGGCGCGCGGGCCGTCCCGCGATTCTGGACGAGGTCATCCTGCCGGCAATCCGGCAATGGCTGTCGCGGACCGACGAGACCGATTATGCCAGCCGTGGCCTCAAACCTTCGGCGCGCGTGCGGATCGCCTTCGGTCTGGGCAGCCAATGGGACGAGGAGCATGTGCTCGACCGCTACGAGTTGATGTATTCGGCGGGGCTTCTGGCCGAGAGCGTGCGCGATGGACGCTACGATGCGATCCAGGCGCATGGGCCCACCGGGCGCGGCATGGATCACGACCACCGCCGAATCCTGGCGACCGCCATGTCGCGGCTGCGGGCCAAGCTGAAATACCGACCGGTTGTGTTCGAGTTGCTGCCGGACGAATTCACGCTGACCGAATTGCAGCAGACGGTCGAAAGCATATTCGGCCGCTCCGTCCACAAGCAGAATTTCCGGCGGCTGGTGGAAAAGGCCGAGCTTGTCGAACCGACCGGTGCGACCTCGACGGAGACGGGCGGGCGGCCCGCCGCCCTGTTCAGGTTCCGCCGCGAGGTACTGGCCGAGCGTCCTGCGCCCGGTCTGCGCGTCGGGCGGCGCGGATGATCCCGAAGATCGCCGGCAGCCAATCGCCCTGGATACCTGTCGCCTGGGAGACCTGTCGCCTCAGATTAGGGACGACCTGATGCCAAGCGCCGCGAGCAGCAGCCCTCCCACCACGAAGGTGATCGCCACCGCGAAGACGCGCACGGCAAAGAAAAGATAGACCTCCTCCATCACGGAGGCGAAAAGTTTCGCGCCATGTTCGCCCGACGGACGGGAATCGTTCTTGAGCAGCAGCCAGGTTTCGGTGTCCTTCGGCTTGCGGCCGCGTGCGGTCTGGGCGAACCAGAGCAGGATGGCGGCGAGAACGAGGCCCAGTGTACCACCCGCCTTGAGCGCCGCGGCCGGATCGAAGGCGAATGACAGGGTCACCAGCGATATGGCGAGGGCGGAGAACATGACTGCCCTTCCGACGCAGAACATTGCCATTTCGCGAATCTTTTCCATCGCATGACTCCCTTTTGCCCGTCCTCCCCTGCAAACAAGGTGAGAAGTGTCAGGCAGGTGCCGGATTCCGGCAAATCACGAATCTGTGCAGCGCAACAGATATCGTGAGGCGGGCAATGCGCGGATTTCAGTCGACGACGATGTCGAGGCCGAGATCGAGCGTCGGCGCGGCCATGGTGATCTTCGATGACGAGATGTAGTCGACACCGCTTTCGGCAATCGCCTTGACGGTGTCGAGATCGACATTGCCGGATGCTTCCAGCTTCACCTTGCCGCCATTGTCGTCCGTGTTGATCGCGACGGCCTCGGCAAGCTTTTCCGGGCCCATATTGTCGAGCAGGACCGCATCCGGCGATGCCGTGAGCGCCTCGCGGAACTGGTCGAGATTGTCGACCTCGACCTCGATGGCAACGAGGTGGCCGGCATAGGCGCGGGCGCGGTCGATGGCCAGCTTCACCCCGCCGCAGACGGCGATGTGGTTGTCCTTGATCAGGATGGCGTCGTCCAGACCGAAGCGATGGTTCGAGCCGCCACCACACTTGACCGCGTATTTGTCGAAGGCGCGGTGACCCGGCACCGTCTTGCGCGTGCAGCAGATCCTGGCGTGTGTGTGCGATATTCTCGACTGGAAGCGCGCGGTGTGCGTGGCGATGCCCGACATGCGCATCAGGTAATTGAGCGCGACGCGCTCGGCCGCGAGAATGGCGCGGGCATTGCCGGAAATGCTGGCGACCGCGCTGCCGGCCTCGATGGCGTCGCCATCGCCTGCCCTGGCCTCGAAGCGGACAGAGGTGTCCATCAGGGCAAAGGCCATGCGGGCGAGCGGCAATCCGCTCAGGAAGCCTTCCTCGCGCGTTGCGAGCAGAGCGGTGGCGGTCGCATCGGGCGGGATCGTGGCGTTCGAGGTGATATCGCCGGCACGGCCCAGATCCTCTATCAGCGCGGCGCGCACCGCGTCCTCGGCCAGAAGGTTCGGCAATTGCGGCGGAAGCACTTGCGGCATTTCGGACTTGCGGGCCATCACGCCGGTTCCCGTTCCGTCACCTCGGCGACGGTCTCGTTGGCCTCGGCCAGCGTCGTATAGGTACGGTGATGCCATTCCTCGCGTTCGTGCGGGAAGTCGTCGCGGAAATGGCCGCCCCTGCTCTCCTCGCGCTTCAAGGCAGCGGTGGCGATAAGCTTGGCGGTTGTCAGCGTGTTGCGGAAACGGGTCGAGCGATTGGCGCTTTCGAGCACATCGATCTCGCGTATCGCTTGCTTCAATCCCTCGCCATTGCGGATGACGCCGACATGGGCGCTCATCAGCTTGCGCAGTTTCGTCATCGCCTCGGTGTCGACGACGCCCTCAACGGCGTCGCGCTCACCGGAGCGGTCGATCCATGGATTGGTCTTGGCCGCCGGCAGCAGGCCGCCGATATCGGCGGCGATGCGGCCTGCGAAGACCACGGCCTCAAGCAGCGAATTGGAGGCGAGCCGGTTGGCGCCGTGCGCGCCGGTCGAGGTGACCTCGCCACAGGCCCACAGCCCGTCGAGCGTGGTGCGGCCGTCGGCATCGGTCAGAATGCCGCCCATGTGGTAGTGCGCGGCCGGCACGACGGGGATCAGGTCCTTTTCGGGGTCGATGCCGGCGGCCATGCAATAGCCGTAGACGGTCGGGAACTCGTCCTTGAAATGGCTGCCGACCGCAGAGCGGCAATCGAGGAATGCGCCACGGCCCGCCTGCACTTCGCGGAAGATGCCACGGGCAACGATGTCGCGCGGGGCGAGTTCGCCCATCGGGCTGATCTGAAGCATGAAACGTTCGCCGGCCGAATTGAGGAGCGTGCAGCCCTCGCCGCGCAATGCCTCGGTGGCGAGCGGCGCAGGGTCCTTGCCGACATCGATGGCCGTCGGGTGGAACTGGACGAATTCCGGGTCGGCGATGACGGCGCCGGCGCGCGCGGCCATGCCGCAGCCGCCACCCCTCGCCTCGCGCGGGTTGGTGGTGACGGCGAAGATGGAACCTATCCCGCCCGAGGCCATGACGACGGCGCGGGCCGGAAACTGGATGCGGCGCGGCGACACGCCACCATCGGGGCGGGCGATGATACCGGCGACGAAGCGACCGGAGGTGACCACCTCTTCGGCGACATAGCCTTCCATCAGGCGGATCGACGGCGTCGCGCGCACGGCAGCGACGAGCGCCTCCATGATGGCGCGTCCGGCCATGTCGCCCTTGAC
>JAGRLL010000074.1:0-146 GCA_020441855.1 Nitratireductor sp. | reverse complement strand
CCCTCAAGATCGCGGTCGAAAGGCACGCCATATTCGAGCAGGTCGTGGACGCGGTCGGCGGCTTCCGAGGCCATCAGCCGCGCGATCTTCTCGTCGACGATGCCGTCGCCGGCAGCAAGCGTGTCGGCCAGATGCTTCTCGACCGT
>JAGRLL010000073.1:18901-20624 GCA_020441855.1 Nitratireductor sp. | reverse complement strand
CTGATGACCTTCTATGTAACGCTGCGCGCGATCCAGAACGGCGAACTGTCTCCGGGTTCGCCCGTCGTCATGTCGGCGGAAGCCGTCCGGCAGCCGCCCTCGAAAATGGGATTGCCCGTCGGCGCGAAATTGCGGGTCGATACCGCCTTGCAGATTCTGGTCGTCAAGAGCGCCAACGATCTCGCCGTAGCCATCGCAGAATCCGTCGCCGGCTCGGTGCCGCTTTTTGCCGAACGCATGAACCAGGAAGCCGCCCGCATCGGCCTCACCGACAGCCATTTCGTCAATCCCAACGGCCTGCATTCACCCAGCCAGTACATGAGCGCGCGCGACATCGCGGTGCTGGCCCGGCGCATCTTCACCGACTTTCCGCAATATGCGGCGATGTTCGCTGTGCCCGCGATCCGATATCGCGACGAGGTCGATTATTCCTACAATCTGCTCCTCGAACGCTTTCCCGGCACCGACGGCATGAAGACCGGCTTCGTCTGCGCGTCAGGCTACAATTTCGTCGTCACCGCGAAGCGCGCCGATCATGGTCTGATCGCCGTCCTGCTCGGCGCCTTCTCCCAGACGGAACGCGCCGTCGAAGGCGCACGCCTGCTGCTCGACGGTTTCGGCCGTTCGGGCGGGCCGGTGCTCGACCGATACACGCGGACCGGCGCACCGGTTCCGCCCGCCAGCCAGCGCCCCCGCATGTGTTCGGAGCGTGCCTACGCCGAGCGCTACGATCCCGGTGCCGGCGCTGCGGTAATCGATTCGCCATTGCTTCAGCCCAGGCAGGTCACCCGGGAGCCGCTGACCGTAACGCTGGACGGCATCGACGCAGAACCAAGCGAAGCCTTCCTCACCGCCCGCCTGGTACCGAAGGGCGAAATTCCCGTGCCGACCGCCAGGCCAGACTTCACCGTGGTCGATGTCGATGGCGAGCCGGTAACCGGACCCAGCCATTCGGCCGCAACCATTCCCGTACCGACGCCCCGGCCACTGCAATGAACGGGCCGAAAACCCGCCCGGACAGGCGCCCCGTGATCGTCCTTTCGGGCTTTCTGGGCGCCGGCAAGACCTCGCTGCTCAATGCCCTCCTGCGCGAGGGTGCGCTCGCCCGCACCGCCGTCATCGTCAACGAGTTCGGCGAGATCGGCCTGGACCACCTTTTTCTTGGAAAGAAGGGCGACAACATCATCGAAATGTCGGCCGGCTGCCTGTGCTGCACCATTCGGGGCGAACTGGCCGCCACCCTCATCGATCTGGCTCCACTAGACATCGACCGCATTGTCATCGAGACCACCGGTCTGGCCGATCCGGTTCCAGTCCTGCAGGCGATCCTCTCCGACCGCGAGGTCGGAGAGCGTTTCGAACTGGCCGGCCTGATCACCCTAGTCGACGTCATCAATGCGCCGGCCACGCTCGATGCACACGCCGAGGCGCGCTCGCAGGTCAGCCTCGCCGACGCGCTGGTGCTGACCAAGGCCGACATCCTGCAGCAGGGCGTGCGCGAGGAGGCGATTGCCAAGCTGACGGCGAGATTGCGCGAACTCAATCCCCTTGCGCCCGTCATCATGCGCGATAACGAAAATGAGCTCGTGCGGCTTTTCACCGGCGGTCTTTCGAAGGCGGCAAGCGGCAAGATCGAGCCGGCACGGACGCATGATCATCACCACCACCACGACGTCAACCGGCATGGCGAGCGCATCACGGCGACGCTATTGCGCCACGACCG
>JAGRLL010000073.1:15190-18810 GCA_020441855.1 Nitratireductor sp. | reverse complement strand
AGCGAATTGCCCTATGCCGTTCATGGCGTACAGGGCGTCTTCCACGAACCGGAACCTCTGGGGGCATGGCCCGACGCGGACCGCACCACCCGCCTCGTCGCGATCCTGCGCGACATGGAGCCCGATTTCATCCAGCGTCTGTTCGCGGGTTTCGCCGGCATCGCACGCCCGGATACGCCCGACCGCCAGGCGCTGACCGACAACCCGCTCGCCATTCCCGGTTTTGGCCCGGACGCGGGTGGATCATTTCGCCCGCGGCGCTAGCCGCGCTCGATCAGGAAGTGGTGACAGCCCTCGCCGGCAACGCTTTCGACCAGAACATGGCCGTCCTCCCGGCAATAATGGGGCAGATCGATCACCGAGACCGGGTCGGTCGTCTCGACCCGCAATCGTGCGCCACGGGCAAGCCCGCGCATCGCCTTTCGGGTCTTGAGAACCGGCAGCGGGCATTTCAGCCCCTTGAGATCGAGCACCTTGTCTTCCATGCGGCTTCGCACTTTCATCGCGACGGGATCGGTGTCAAGTTCCGCCAAGCACGCAAAACAGCGAAAGGCAGCCTCATGACGGCAACGCCGCAGCAGATTATCGATTACTGGAAGTCGATCGGACCGAAAGGCTGGTTCACGCGCGACGACAAGATCGACGCCGAAATCGCCGGCAAATTTGGCACAACCTACGAAGCCGCCATTGCCGGCGAGCTCGAAACCTGGCGCGCCGAGCCCCGCGCCGCCCTGGCCCTCGTCCTGCTGCTCGACCAGTTCTCGCGCAACCTTTTCCGCGAGGACGGCCGCGCCTTCGCCCATGACGGCTATGCCACCGAAATCGCCCGACAGGCCTTGTCCGGCGGATTCGATGCGAAGGTCGATCCCGAACTGAATCATTTCTTCTACATGCCGTTCATGCATTCGGAGAGCATTTTGGACCAGCGCCGCTGCATCGCTCTGTTTCATGCAGCCGGATCACAGGAATCGCTGAAATTCGCGCATATCCACCATGATGTGATCGTGCGCTTCGGCCGCTTTCCGCACCGCAACCCCATGGTCGACCGCCATACCACCCACGCCGAGCAGGCCTTCCTCGATGCGGGGGGCTTCGGGGGGCCCAATTTCGGCAGGAAGTAAGGATTGCTTAATCCTTTTTCGGGGGCTCACCGAACCATTTCTTAAAAGCTTTATGCCATCCTCGGGACCGAAAAGATCGGAGCCCGAACCTTTGCGCCTGCGACTCGCCCAACCCCTCGGCCGGCTATTACCCGGCCCTGTCGGTGATCGGCTCATGCCGCATCTAAACCGTCTCGATGCCGTTCTGAGCGGCAGCGACGACAGTGCGGTATCGCAGCGTACGGCCATTTTCGCCTTTGCCATTCGCGTCGCAAGTGCCGCGATTGCCTATCTCAGCCAGGTCTTCATGGCGCGCTGGATGGGCGATTTCGAATACGGCATCTATGTCGCCGTATGGGTCGCCGCGGTAATCCTGGGCGGGATCGCCTGTTTCGGCTTCCAGACCGGCGTCATCCGCTTCATCTCCGAATACCGCACGGCCAACGATCTCGACCATCTGCGCGGCGCCATTCGCGGTGCGCTGATGTGGTCGCTCGCCGCTTCCACCTTGCTGGCGGTCATCGGCAGCGCCGTGCTGTACTTCCTCGCCGATCATGTGACCGACTATTACGTCATTCCGATCTATCTGGCTGCGATCTGCCTGCCGATGATGGCCCTGCAGGAAACCCAGGACGGTGTTGCGCGCGCCTTCAACTGGCCCGGTACCGCGCTTGGGCCCACGTTCATCGCGCGCCCGCTGATCATCCTCGCGGTCATGGCGATCTTCATCACTTCCGGCATGAATGCCGATGCGCCGACCGCCATGCTTGCCGCAATCGTCGCCACCTGGCTTGCCAGCATCGGCCAGTTCGTCTCGCTTCGGCTCAAGCTGCGCGACGCCGTACCTTCCGGACCACGCGCCTATCGTCCGCGCGAATGGATCGCCATCGCCATGCCGATCTTCCTGGTCGAGGGTTTCTACAACCTGCTCACCAACACCGACATCCTGTTCGTCGGCTATTACATGCCGCCCGACCAGGTCGCGGTCTATTTCGCGGCGGTCAAGACGCTGGCGCTGGTCCACTTCGTCTACTTCGCTGTCAAGGCCGGTGCGGCGCACCGCTTTGCCGCCTATCGCCAGGCCGGCGACATTCGCCGCTACGAGGAGTTCATCCAAGAAACGGTGAACTGGACCTTCTGGCCATCGCTCGCGCTGGCGATACTCATGGTCCTGCTCGGACGTTATTTCCTGATGCTGTTCGGACCGAGCTTCCTGTCGGGCGAGAGCTTGCTGTGGATCCTCGCCATCGGCGTGGTCGTGCGCTCCACGGTCGGCGCCGCCGAGAGCGTGCTCACCATGTCGGGCGAGCAGACCACCTGCGCTGCCGTCTATGGCGCGAGCTTCTTCATCAATGTGACACTCAACTTCGCGCTCATTCCGGCCTATGGGCTGCAGGGCGCGGCATGGTCCACGACCTTCGCCCTGTTCTTCGAGGCGCTCGCGCTTTATGCCGCCGCGCGCCGCCGCCTCGGCATCCACATCTTCATCATTCCATTGGGCCATGCCGGCACGGCCGGCAACGGCAAGGCTGGTGCCGCATGATCGATATGACCTCAACAGTGCAGCCCCCAATCCGCCCGAACGGCAACGCGGCCGGACAACCCGTGGCAAGCGTCGTCGAGGAAACCATGGGTTCGAGCCAGTGGACGCTCGAACTGGCGCCCTACGCCCATCGCGCGCCCCTGATTGCCGCGCTGGACGAACTGGCATCGCATGCCGAAGGCGCCAATCCCTTCTTCGAGGCGGAATTCCTGTCAGCCTCCGTCGACCGTATCGGCGAACAGGTCAAATACCTCTTCGCGCTATGGGAACGCATTGGCGACAATGCTGTTCTTCGCCTTGCTTTCCCCGTCGTCGAGGACAAGGTCGGGTTGCCCGGGCAGACCGTGCTGCGCGCCTGGAGCCATCCCTATGCGCCGCTCTCGACACCTTTGATCGACATGCGCGACGTCGACGAGACCTGCCAGCGCTTTGCCCGAATGCTCGCAAGGCTCGGCCCCGCCATGCGGCTGCCGCTGGTGTTTGCCGACTTCCCGGCCAGCGAGCCCGCCGCCGCGGCACTCGCTGGCGCGCTTGCCGAGGCGGGTTTCGTCACCGTTTCGACGGCACCGGTCACACGTGGCTATCTGCCGCCTGCCGACGGGCTTGCGGCCACGGCCCACCTGCCGATCCTCGCCAGCTCGAAACGGCGCAAGGAACTCAGACGCCAGCTGAGGAAGCTGGAGGCGCTCGGCAAGGTCGAGTTCGAGAAGGTCGAGGATTTCGAGCACATTCTCGTGCGCTTCGAGGAATTCCTGCTGCTGGAGACGAGGGGATGGAAGGGTCGCAAGGGCACCTCGATCCATGTCCTGCGCAAGACGGCGTCCTTTGCCCGTCAGGCCGTCGCCGCGCTTGGCGACCGCGGCCGGGTCGCGATCTACTCGCTGCGCCTCGATAACAGCGCGATCGCCTCGCTGATCATGCTACGCGCCGGAAACCGCTATTTTCCCTGGAAGATCGCTTTCGAGGCGGCCCATCAC
>JAGRLL010000073.1:0-15142 GCA_020441855.1 Nitratireductor sp. | reverse complement strand
ACCGAAGGTTTCGCCGGTGCGGATTCGCTCGCGACCGAGCGTTCGTGGATCGACAGGTTATGGCCCGCCCGCCTTGCGCTCGAAACGCTGGTGATCGCGCCGCCCTCGACTCCCGCCGCACGCCAGGCGCCGATTGCCGCCAGGGCCGTGGCGCGTGAACTGCGATTGCGGCGGCTGGCGCGAAGCCTGCTTGGACACAATCCGCCGCAATCGGCTAAGGCTGCCGATCCCGCTCGGCCTCGGCAATCGCCCGATCCCGAAACACGCGTCGAATGACCTTGCCGGTCGTCGTTAGCGGCACTTCATCGACGAATTCGATCTCGCGCGGATAGATGTTGGCCGCAAGCCGCGCCTTCACATGCGCCTTGATCTCCTCGGCGAGCGCCTCGGAGCGCTCATGGCCCGGCACCAGCACCACATAGGCCTTGACGATCTCGGTCCTGAGCGAATCTGGCTTGCCCACCGCCGCCGCCAATTGCACAGCCGGATGCGAGACGAGACAGTCCTCGATTTCTCCGGGACCGACGCGGTAGCCGGCCGAGTTGATGATGTCGTCGTCGCGGCCGACGAAGTGGAAATAGCCGTCCTCGTCGACCATGCACTGATCGCCGGTCAGCATCCAGTCGCCGACGAACTTCGCCGCCGTCGCTTCCGGATCCTGCCAGTATTCCAGGAACATCACCGGATCGGGCCGCGCCACCGCCACCTGCCCGCGCTCGCCAACGCCACAGGGCGAGCCGTCCTCGTGCACGACTGCCACCTTGTGGCCCGGCACAGGCTTGCCGATCGCCCCCGCCCGCGAAACACCGAGCTTTGCGCAGGAACTCAGCACCAGATTGCATTCCGTCTGGCCATAGAACTCGTTGACGGTAATGCCGAGTTCGCGTTCCGCCCATTCGAAGGTGTCGCGCCCCAGGCTTTCGCCACCCGAGCCGATGGTTCTGATCTTCAGGTCGAAGCGCTCGCGCGGCCTGTCCACCGTCTTCATCAGGCGAAGCGCGGTCGGCGGGATGAAGGCATTGGCGACGCCCATCTGCGCCATCAGGGTAAAGGCCTTTTCCGCTTCGAAGCGCTCCAGTCCGCCATGAACGACCGGCACGCCGTAATGGAGGCAGGGCAGCAGGATGTTGAGCAGACCGCCCGCCCAGGCCCAGTCGGCAGGGGTCCAGGCGACGTCTCCCGGTTGCGGCATGAACTCGTGATGAATCTGCACGCCGGGCAGATGACCGAGCAGCACGCGATGGCCGTGCAGCGCACCCTTCGGAGGCCCGGTCGTGCCCGAAGTAAAGATGATCAAGGCCGGCGTATCGGGACCGGTCGCGACAGGAACGAACGCGGCATCGGCGGCAGCCACTGCCGGCTCCAGCGCGACCTCGTCTTCCCGCGCCTCCCCGCCGGCTTCGCCGGCCACCAGCACATGTTCCAGTTCGTCGAGGCACCCGCGAATGCCGGCAACCTTGTCGGCGCCGTCGCGATTGGTGATCAGCGCCTTGACGCCCGCGCGCTTCAGCCGGAATTCGATCGCGTCGGGCGCGAAGAGGCGCGCCAGCGGCACGGCGATCATCCCGGCCTTGTAGATCGCGATATGGGCGATCGCCGCCCAGTCGCTCTGCGGCAGGATGATTGCGACACGGTCGCCCGCCTTCAGTCCCATGGAGACAAGCAGATTGGCGAGCCGGTTGGAGCGCTCGGACAGTTCGCCGAAACTGGCGACGACGGGGGCTTCGCCCTCGCGCCAGCGCAGCAGCGCCACGCGTTCCGGTTCCCTTGCGGCGCGGGCATCGCTAACCGCGACACCCATGTTGAAATTGTCCGGAATGTCCCAGCGGAATGCCGCCGTTACCTCTTCCAGCGTATGGGCCGGTTTCAGCACGTATGTCCCGTCATGGTTTCCCTGGCGCGCGCCGCCCGGCGGTTCTTTTCGCCGCCGGTTTGGCCGCCATTTCCTGCATCGGCGCACCCAGCGCCTCCAACCCGCTTTTAATGTGCAGGTCGCGCTGCGGGAAGGGAATTTCGATTCCGGCCTCGCGCAGCGATTTGAGGATCGCGTACCGCAGATCGCTCTTTGCCCCGAAACCGGTCAGGATGTCGGCCACCCACACGCGCAGATCGAAGATCAGCGCGTCCGACCCGAAATCCATGAAGAACACCATCGGCTCGGGGTTGTTGAGGATCAGGGGGTGTTCGGCCGCGCATTGCAGCAGAATGTCGCGCACCCGTTCGGGATCGCTCGAATAGCCCACCCCGACCGTGATGATTACACGGCCGAGCTTGCTGCGATGCGTCCAGTTGGTCAGCGATTCGCTGATTAGCGTCGAATTGGGCACGATCACCGTCGCCTGGTCGAAGGTCTCGATCTCGGTGGAACGCACCGAGATGCGCCGAACCATGCCTTCTCCGCCGCCGGTTACCACCCAGTCGCCGACCTTGATCGGTCTTTCCGCGAGCAGGATCAGTCCCGACACGAAATTGTTCACGATCCCCTGCAGGCCGAGACCGATACCAACCGACAGCGCTCCCACGACGATGGCGATGCTGGAAAGATCGAGGCCCGTTGCACCGACCGCCAGCACGCCCGCCAGCACGAAGCCGATATAGCCGAGCACCGTCGTGATCGAATTGCGCAGGCCGGTATCGAGCTTGGTCGTCGGCAGCAATTGCGTCGCGATCCAGTGTTGGATGGCGCGGGTGATCGCCGCGCCCGTGACGAACAGGATGAGCGCCAGAAGGATCGACGAGAAGGATATGGTCAGATCGCCTACCTCGAACCCGAAGAAGGCGCGATTGAGAAGCACCAGCCAGTCGGCGGTACGCACCCCCCAGGGCGCCAGCAGCGCTACAACCGCGAGGGCGAAGATCGCCAGGCGCAGAACGCCGAAGCCGACAATCGCCACCTGGCGTCCGGTTTTCGAAATCCGCAGCGATCGTCTGGACGCGCCGCGAGCGACGGGTGCGGGCGCGGTCACCGCCTGCCGAGCCTCGTCGATCCAGGTCATCGTCAGCCAGATCACGGCGATCACGATCAGCGCCATGATGATCTGGTAGGCAACGAATTCCGCGAGTCCGATATAGCCGAACAATAGCCCGCCCGTACCGATCGCGACCGCCAACCACAGCAAGGCCCGTATATTCGACCAGCGTAGCAGCACCGCATCGGAACCGGAACGCGGACGTTCCGGATCGTCCTGGCTTATGATCACCAGCGACCAGGCCGTCGAAACGATGGTCACGAGCGCAAACAGCGCGCTCAGTGCCAGCGAAATCTCGAACGGCGCAAGCAGCAGCGCCGCGGCGACGTTGAGCGTATGCAAGGTTGCCGCCACCGCCAGCCCAAGCGTGGCAACGGCAAACACACCGCGCGCCGCCTCGTCCGAAAGGTCGGCGATGCGCAATTGCGGCAAGGCCGGCCGGAGAAAAACCCGCAAGAGCGCGAAAGCGACGACGACGACACCGACGGCCAGCAGCGTATTGCGAACAAGGTGATCGAATCGGTCGGCGACCAGCTCGCTGCCGCTGAGCAGACGAGCCAGGAAAACCAGCAGGATTGCCGGCAGGATTCCATTGCGCAGGAAATCGCTCAGATGGCGGCCGGCCAATTGTGTCAGCGATTGCTTCGCGTCGTTCTGCCGCTCGGACGGGGTGGGCAATGCGCCGAGGTGGCGCCTGATGTAGCGGCGCAGATACCACAGAATAATGGCGCCAGCCGCGATCTGGAGAACCAGCGCCAGCAAGTCGCCCGGCCTTTCACCGGAGCGCTTGAACGTCGCCGACATGGATTCACGAACATGCAGCACCAGGCTGCGCATGCTGGACGGCACGCCCGCCGCGGTTTCACGCCACAGATCCGGATCGAGGACCGAATAGGAATGCTCCATCAACTGGCGCAGGAAACGGTCGCGCCGTTTGCTCAACGCGGCGGCGTTGATCTGATCCGCGCGCACGACGATAAGCCTCGCTTCGCGCAGTGGCCCGTCCACCCCGGTCAGCGCTTCCTGCAGGGTCGCGCGCTTGGCCGCCAGCGCGGCGCCCTCCGTCGCCTCTCCTTCGGCTGGCGCCTGGCCAAGCTGGTCGACCTGCTTGCGCAATTCCGCGACCTTCGGCGTAAGCGTACCGATCAAGGCGGCGGCCTGCCGGCTGATATCCGTGGCGTCGTCGGAGAACTGGCCCAATTGCTCGTTGGTGACGCCTTCGCGATCGAGTCCCTGCTGAATACTGTCGAGAACCCGGTTCCACCCTGCGATCTGCGTGGCCGCGTCGCTATTGGCGCTTTCGGCAGCCGGCGTGGTACCGGGGTTCGGCGCCGTGACCTGCGGGGTTGCGATTGTTGCGCCCGGCGCAGATGGCTCGCTTTGCGCATACGCCGGATGGGCACATAGCGACGAGAAAGCCGCCGCAAGCAGGCAGAACAGGGCGATAAGGAGTTTGGGCAACCGATTCGGCATCACGGGATTGGGTTCATCCTCTCTCGAATCCTCGCGATCGTGGCGAGACAAATGGCAAAAAGCAAGTTTGACATGCACGATCAATGGCGGGATGCCAAGCCCTGCGCCAACCGCCACACCATTGCCCGGGATTGTCGCAATGATGCGACGGCCTCGTCCGACCGAACCGATACGTATTCGCACAAGCCGGAGTGACAGATGAGCAAAGACAGGAAGCAAGCCGACGGCGCCCCGTCACGGCCCCATATCGACAAGTCCGAATATCGCGAACAATTGCACGGGCTCCAGATCGAACTCGTCAAGCTTCAGAAGCATTTCATCGCATCGAACGAGAAGATCCTCGTCATCTTCGAGGGACGGGACGCCGCCGGCAAGGACGGCACCATCAAGCGCATCGTCGAACATCTGAGCCCGCGCGAGACACGTGTCGTCGCGCTTGGCAAACCGTCCGACCGCGACAAGTCGGCCTGGTATTTCCAGCGATACGTACCGCATTTGCCGACGGCGCAGGAATTCGTGCTGTTCAACCGCTCCTGGTACAATCGTGCCGGCGTCGAACTGGTAATGAATTTCTGCACCGAGGCCGAATACAAGGAATTCATGGAGACGGTGCTCGAATTCGAACACATGCTCGTGCGCTCCGGCGTCAAGCTCCTCAAATACTATCTCGACGTCTCCAGGGAGGAGCAGGCGAAACGCCTGAAGGACCGCGAAACCGATCCGCTCAAGCAATGGAAGATCTCCCCCATCGACGCGCAGGCGACGAAGCTGTGGGACGAATATTCGGCAGCACGCAACGAAATGCTGTCGCGCACACACAATCCCGCGACGCCATGGACGGTCGTGCGCGCCGACAACAAGCGGATCACGCGGCTCAACGTGATCCGCGACATCCTCACGCGGCTAAGTTATGACGGAAAGAATCTGAACGTGCTCAGAACCGACCCGCAGGTAATCTTCGAATATGACGAGACCCATGTGCGCAACGGCACGATCGCACCGTGAACAGAGATGGCCGGCCACGGGTCCGATCCATCCTGGCCCGGTCTCGGGAGAATGTCAGAATGCTTGAAACGACCAAAAGAATGCTCGCTGTCGGCGCGGCGGCTGTTATCCTTTCAACGGCCTTCCCTGTACTCGGCGCACAAACCGTCTTCGGCGCGCAAGCCGTCGCCGGCGCAGAACCCGCGCTCTCGGCCGAGGTTCAGTACATCGAAGACGAATGGGGGCGGATCAAGTTCGATATGAAGCAGGGAAGCGGCCAGCAGCTCCGCCAGATGGATGAACTCGGCAAACAGGCGGATGCCCTGGCCGAGCGATATCCCGATCAGCCCGCCGCGCTGACCTGGGCCGGCATCGTCCTCAGCGAACGTGCATCCCTGATCATCGAAAGCAAGCCCGTCACCGGCGGGATCAAGGCGTTGGGTCTCGCCAAACAGGCGAAATCCGTTCTGGAGAGGTCCTACGAGATCGACCCGACTGCGTTGGGTGCAGCCGCCGCCACGACATTGGGCACCCTCTACTACCGCGTACCGGCTTTCCCGGTCGGGTTCGGCAACATGGAAAAGGCGCGAGCGCTACTGGAGGAAGCCGTCAGGATCGCGCCAGACAGCCTGGACACGATTTATTACTACGCGGACTTCCTCATCACCAACAATCAGCTGCCGCAAGCCCGGGCCGTTCTCCAGAGGGCGCTGGCGATTCCGCAGGATACAAGCCGGCCGAACTGGGATCGCAAGCGGCGTCTGGTGATTGAAAATCTGCTGGAAAAGATTCGCAACAAGAGCTGATGCATTTGAGAAATCCGGTGCCGGACCGGATTGGTGACCGAGAAACCACAAGAGTCGCGTCGGGCCTTGGCCCGACAGGGAAAGAAAACAGGAGGCATGGAGGGCCCCGGCCCGACAAGGAGAGAAAACAAGAGGCGTGGAGGGCCCTGGCCCGACGGGGAAAAAAATGGTGCCCCCTTCCGGGGTCGAACCGGAACTCCCTCACGGGAACTGGATTTTGAGTCCAGCGCGTCTACCAATTCCGCCAAAGGGGCATCGCAAAGCGGACTATCGCTTTCGTCGGCATTGGTCAATCGCCCTGGACGATGAGTTCAACGAACCCGGATTGCCGCGACGCCCAAACCTGTCTAAACCAGCCATGCCGGTGCGCCGGCGCCAACAACCAGCGAATCCGACAATCGGCCTCCCCGCATGATCAGATGGCTTTACGACTGGGTCTTTTCGCTTGCGCGCCACAAACGAGCAAGCTGGGCGCTCGCCGGGATTTCGTTTGTCGAAAGCTCGGTCTTCCCGATTCCTCCCGATGTCCTGCTGATCCCGATGGTACTCGCCGAGCGGCGCAAATGGCTTTTTTATGCCGCGCTGTGCACGGTCGCCTCGGTTTTTGGCGCATTTCTTGGCTATTTCATCGGCTATGCGCTCTACGAGACGATCGGCAAACCGATTCTCGAATTCTACCAGATGGGCGACCGCTTCGACGACATCGCCAACTGGTACAACAAGTGGGGCGGATGGGGTGTGCTGTTTGCCGCCGTGACCCCCTTCCCCTACAAGGTGCTCACCATTTTTTCCGGTGCGACAGGCCTGAATTTTCTGATCTTCACCGTCGTTTCCATCGTCGGGCGCGGCATGAGGTTCGTTATCGTCTCCGGATTGCTCTATCTGTATGGTGAACCGGTCCGTATCTTCATCGAGAAACGGCTGGGCCTGATGTTCTTCCTGGCGCTGGCCCTGCTGTTAGGCGGGTTCCTCGCCATCAAATACGTGTTTTGAGACCGCTCATGTCCCGATCCAGTCAATCCACGCGAAATCCCGCCCTTGTCGCGGCGGTCCTGGTCTTCTTCGGCATGGTCGCGGTGATCGCTTCCGTCCAGGGCTTCGAGCACATCGGCGGCTACATCCCCTGCAAGCTCTGCCTCGCCCAGCGCCAGCCCTATTATTACGCATTCCCGGTCTCGCTCATCGCCATCCTGTCGGCCTGGCGAGGCTGGTCGCCCGTGCTGACCCGCGGCGCGCTCCTCGTCACCGGGGCATTGCTGCTTTGGACCTTCGGGCTCGGCATCTATCATTCCGGAGTCGAATGGGGCTGGTGGCAGGGACCGGGCGATTGCGGTGCCGTCGCCGGCGGCATTTCCACCAATGTCGGCGATCTGCTCGGCGATCTCACCGCCAAGCGGCCACCCTCCTGCACCGAGGCGGCGGGCCGTTTCCTGGGCCTGTCATTCGCCGGCTGGAACGTGCTCGCGTCCGCCGCGCTGGCGCTGATCGCCTTTCGTGGCGCGCTGAAGAAGTAGCCCCGAGGTCCGGGATCACGGCTCCAGCTCGGTGTCCCAGTAAGGAAGTCCATCCAGCTGTCGTGCAGGTAATTGGGCGGGAATTTCCGCCCGTTGCGATGCAGATCCTCGATCGTCGGCACGTAGGGCCGCTGCATCGGCCACATCTCCGCCTCGCGCGGCAGCTTGTTCCCCTTGCGAAGATTGCAGGTCGAACACGCCGCACAGACATTCTCCCAGGTCGTCTGCCCGCCCTTGGAGCGCGGCACAACATGGTCGAAGGTCAGATCGTTGTCGGTGCCGCAATACTGGCACGAGAACCGGTCGCGCAGGAAAACGTTGAAGCGGGTGAAAGCCGGATGGCGGTTCGGCCGCACGAAGGTCTTCAGGCTCACAACGCTTGGCAGCTTCATCGCGAAGGAGGGGCTGCGTACGGCCGAATCGTATTCGGCGACGATGTTTACCCGGTCCAGGAAGACCGCCTTGATCGCGTCCTGCCAGGACCAGAGCGAAAGCGGGTAATAACTCAGTGGACGATAGTCCGCGTTCAGCACCAGCGCCGGATGCGCACCCGGCGAAAGGGAACCCGATGACATCGGGCCGTTCGACACCGGGCCCGAGGGCGGCGAGCCCGAAGATATTGCGCCCGGTGATACAGCGATCGTCAAACCGACCTCCTTGCCACGGACTCCGCTTCGTGGGCGGCATGTCCAGAATCACACCGTTTCGTCGGCGTTACTATCTAAATCCACTATGTCAGCCTTGTGAAGACCGCCCCTTTCGCAATTTTGCGCGACCCGCTTCCATTCCGGTAGCGGAATCGGGTGCATGAGGGGTTACACGGGCAGCGCCTCGCGCCCATCCTTGATCGCTCGGTAATAGGCCCAGAACAGCCGTGCGGCGACGCCGCGCCAGGGCGACCATCGCGCGGCAATCTCCCGCAATGCCTTGTCGCCCGGCCGCTCGTCGAGTTCGAGCGCCACGCGCACGGCTTCCGCCAGCGCCAGATCGCCCGCGGGAAAAATGTCGGCGTGGCCGCCGCAAAACAGCAGATAGATTTCCGCCGTCCACGGCCCGATGCCCTTGATCGCCGTCATCGCCGCCATGGCTTCCCCGGCGGGCATGGTCGCAAGCGCCGGCAGGTCGAGCATGCCGCTTGTTATCGCCTCGGCGACATTGACGAGCGTGCGCTGTTTTGGCCGTGAAAGCCCGGCCTCGCGAAACACTTCCTCCCCGACTGCAAGCAGGGTTTCGGCATCGAGCGGATCGACCAGCGCGACAAGCCGGCCCCGGATCGCGGAAGCGCTCGACGTCGAAACCTGCTGCGATATGACGATGCCCGCCAGCCCGGCAAAGTCGGGCGTCGACAGCCGCAGTGGCAATTCGCCGGCGGCCGCTGCCACCCTGCGCAATTGCGGATCGGCTTCAAGCAGCGCCGAAAGCCCGGCCTCCACGTCTGACAGGGTACGGATTACCTGCATCGCCTTGCCCCGCGGTTCCTGCTAACGGTTCACCCGACATGACTAGACCCGTCTATCGCTTCGCGCCAAGCCCCAATGGCCTGCTGCATCTGGGCCACGCCTTTTCCGCGCTCCTCAATCTGCGCCGCGCGCGCGCCGCCGGCGCTACCATGCTGTTGCGCATCGAAGACATCGATACCGCCAGATGCACACCCGAAAACGAGCGTATGATGCTCGAAGACCTCGAATGGCTCGGGTTCGAATGGGACGCCGCGCCGCGGCGGCAGTCGGAGCATTTCGACGACTACCGCGCCGCGATCGATGAACTGGCGTCCGAGGATCTGGTCTATCCGTCCACGATGAGCCGCGCCGATATCCGCCGCACCGTGGAGCGTGCAGTGGACGACGGCGGTTCGTGGCCCTGCGACCCGGACGGTGCGCCGCTTTATCCCGGCGACGAACGCGAACTCGATTATCACGCACGCCGCGCCATCTTGGCCGGCGCGTCGGACTATGCGCTGCGCCTCGACAATGCCGCCACGCGCGCAAGACTGGAAACGCCGCTGAACTGGTTCGAGGAAGGCGCCGGTCCGAATGGCGAAACCGGATGGGTCGACACCGACCTTGCCCAATGGGGCGACGTCGTACTGGCGCGGAAGGATACGCCGGCAAGCTACCATCTGGCCGTCGTCATCGACGACGCGATCGAGGGCATTAGCCATGTCGTGCGCGGCCGCGACCTGTTCCACTCGACCTCGGTTCACCGCGCGCTGCAGCAATTGTTCGGCCTGCCGGCGCCGGTCTATTTCCACCACGATCTCATTCTCGACGAGACGGGACGCAAGCTGTCGAAGAGCGTCGGCTCCACCGCCTTGCGCCATTTGCGCGTGGCAGGCGCGACGCCCGCCGACATCCGCCGCATGGTCGCCCTGGAAGAATAACGCGCCTCAGGTGTGGGTGATCGCCTTGGCCGCCGAAAGCGCGACGAGCAGGACCGTCGCTCCGCCGAAGGCGATGAGGATGGCGAACTGCAACTCGCCGTCGAAGCGGAGCCCGAGCTTGTTGCAAACAAACAGCGCGCCATAGCAGCCGAAAAGCAGCAACAGCCAATTGCCGATCACACCGAAGCCGGCATGACCCATGATCCGGTCCGCGATCCAGCCGCACAGGAAGCACATCACGCAGGCAAACGTGAAGGATACGATCCAGAAATTGGTCGACATTTCCCACAGCATGGCACTCTCCAGCCGTTCTCCGGCGCAAGGATGCGAGCGAGGACGCGTGGCGGGGCCGGAGCCCTGCATTCCGGGTCCGCGTCGGCCAGAGGCGCGACCGGAATGCAAGGGCGTACCAGCGGATTTCACCGGCAACGCGCTTTTTAGGTTAGTTTAGGCAACTTGCCCGGATATGAACCCGATCCGTAAAGTTTTAGGGGTCCGGATTGGTCACCGGGTCCGCTTTCCTCGGCACCGCCACGCGGCTCAGGGCGGCGTTGTATTCCGCACCGATCAGGAAGATCGCCGACATGATGTAGACGAAGATCAGCGCGATCATCACGCCCGCTAGCCCGGCATAGGTGCCGACATAATTGGCGAATCCTTCCAGGTAGATCGAGAACGCGTAGGATGCCGCCAGCCACGCGGCGAGTGTCAGCAGGATACCTGGCACCACGTCGCCAAATCCGCGCTTGCCCGAAGGCAGCCATCTGTGTGCGGCGAAAAGCCCGACAGTGAGCACAGCCCCGGAAACGACCAGCCGCCAGGAAACGATTTGCGGGAACTGGGCCACGATCTCGGGCGAGAATTTGCGCGCGATGGCGAGCGTCAGCGGCGTCAGCACCACCATGAAGGCGATCGTTGCAATTACCACAGACGCCCCAAGCACGAAGGCGATGCTCTGGATGCGCCGCACGGCAATATTGCGGGTCTCAGCCACCCGATAGGCGCGATTGAGTCCGAGCCGCAGGGCCTCGACCCCGCCGGAAGCGAAATACATCGCCACCGCAGCGCCCAGGGTCAGCACGTCGCCGCGCGGCTCGGTCAGCACCGCGCGCACCTCGCGCGCGATCGGTTCGGCTACGGAAGCCGGCCAGGCATCGAAGACGAGATGGATGACGGTGTCGGGAAAATCGCCGAGGTCGAAGAAGGCGACCAGCGAGGCGCAGAAGATCAGAAAGGGAAACAGCGCCAGCACGCCTGACAGGGTAATGTGGCTTGCGACCGCCCAGCCGTCGTCGCGGTTGAACCGCCAGAGTGCCTTGGCCGCCGCCCGGCCATGGCGGCGAAGGGCAGCACCTATCCTTGCGGTCCAGTTCATTCGGCGCTATGCGGCATTTGCGGCTGAAGACATGATCTTGCGCAAGATTGGGGCCTGCACGCAACGATGTCCAGACAAAGAACGATTCTCGTCACCGGCTGTTCGTCGGGTATCGGCCGCCATTGCGCCCTGCGGCTGCGGGACGCGGGCTGGCGCGTCTTCGCAACTGCCCGAAACGATGCCGATATCGAAGCGCTGAAAGGCGAAGGCCTCGAGGCGCTCCGCCTCGACTATGCCGACACGCCCTCGATCCATGCCGCTTTCGCCGAAACGATGCAGGCGACCGGCGGACGCCTCGACGCATTGTTCAACAATGGCGCCTACGGACAGCCGGGCGCGGTCGAGGACTTGACCGGCGAGGTGCTGCGCGCCCAGTTCGAGGCCAATTTCTTCGGCTGGCACGAACTGACCCGTCTCGCCGTACCGGTGATGCGCCGCCAAAACGCCGAACCCGGATGGGGACGCGGGCGCATCGTGCATTGCTCGTCGATCCTGGGCTTCGTCCCCTATCGCTGGCGTGGTGCCTACAACGCGTCCAAATTCGCGCTCGAAGGCCTCTTCCTGACCCAGCGCATGGAACTGATGGACGCCGGAATTCACATGAGTCTCATCGAGCCCGGCCCCATCGTCTCGCGCTTCACCGAGAACGGGCTCCGGAAATTCCTCGACAATATCGACATCGAGGGTTCGGTCCATGCCGAACGCTATGCGAAGGAACTGGCCCGCCTGAAAGCGAGCGGTGGCGTGAACCGCTTTCGTCTCGGCCCCGAAGCCGTCTACGCCAAGCTCGAGCACGCATTGAACGCGCCGCGTCCGCGCGCGCAATATCCCGTGACCCTGCCCTCCCGTTTGATGGCGAGGATACGCGGCATCACGCCGCAATTCCTCATGGACAGGCTTTTGCTTGGCTCGGATTGAACCATCTGTTGTAGAAAGCCGACAATTCTCGCCCGCGTGGCCGGCCCCGCCATGGCCCTTGCCCGCCAATCGGAGTCCATTCGATGCTTGCCCTCAACATTCTCGTCCCGCTGGCGCTGGCCGCCGTAGTGATCGTACTCGGCCTTGGCCTTTACAATCTGATGCGCGGAGGCAACCCCAATCGCTCCCAGCGCCTGATGCGACTGAGGATCCTGTTCCAGTTCATTGCCGTGGTCTTGGTCGTCGCGGCGCTTTATATTGGCGGTCGCGGTTAAGGCAATTCCAGGAGAAGTGGGTACCGGTTCTCCGTCCGGAATTGCGTCAAAACAAGGAGTTGGCACACATCTGCGATTCGGTGATTCACGGATATGTGCCAGTTCGCCGCCATGCGACGAGGCTGGGTCATTGGTTGTCCTGAACAAGATTTACACGAAGACCGGCGATGACGGTTCCACTGCGCTGGCGAGCGGCGAGCGCCGGGCGAAACACGATTTGCGCATCGCCGCCTATGGCACGGTGGACGAGACCAATGCCGTGATCGGCCTGTGCCAGCTGCATGCCGGCGACATTCTCGCCACCGCGCTTGCCGCCATCCAGAACGATCTTTTCGATCTGGGCGCCGATCTCGCCACGCCAGCAAGCGACGACGGGAGAGAGGCGCTGCGCATCAACGACACGCAGATTGCCCGCCTGGAAACCGAGATCGACCTGATGAACGGCGAGCTCCAGCCACTGCGCTCCTTCGTCCTGCCCGGCGGCGCGCCGGTCGCGGCCCATCTGCATCTCGCGCGCACCGTGGCGCGCCGCGCCGAGCGGCTGATCGTCGAACTCGCAGCGCGCGAAACGGTCAATCCCGCCGCCATTCGTTACATCAATCGCCTGTCGGACTGGCTCTTCGTCGCCTCCCGCCACGCCAATGACAAGGGTGCGGCGGACGTGTTATGGGTGCCCGGCAAGAACCGTTGACATGAACAGGCGAGAACCGAGATAGCCGCTACCGCGCTTCACCCAGTGACACGCCCGGTTTCCCGTCGCGCCGAAACGGCAGCTGGCTAGACGGAGGCGCGCTCATGTTCATTCCCCTGCACGACGCCAATTATCTGCGCCACATCCGCCTGCAATATGTGACCCTCGCCGTCATCGTGGCCAATTGCGCGATCTGGCTGGTAATGGCGGCTTCCGGCGTTGGCGCCGCGGACAATCCCGCGTCTCAGGCCACCTTCTTTTCCTACGGCTTCATTCCTGCCGTCGCCAACGGATACGAGAACCTCGGTCCCGATCTGAGCGTGCTTCCGGAACCGGCGACCTATGTGACCTATGCCTTCCTGCACGGCAATTTCATGCACCTTGCCGGCAACATGCTCTTCATCTGGGTCTTTGGCGACAATGTCGAGGACGCGACCGGCCATGTCCGCTTCGTCATCTTCTTCCTTGCCTGCGCCGTCGCCGGCGCCCTGATGCATTCGCTGATCCAGCCGCAATCGACCTCTCCGCTGATCGGCGCGTCGGGCGCGGCCGCCGGCATCATCGCCGCCTATCTGATGCTGCATCCGCGCGTGAAGGTCTGGGTGCTTGCGCTGGGGCGCATCCCGCTGCGCCTTTCCGCCATGTGGGTCATCAGCGCATGGATCGCCTTCCAGGTTATCAACCTGCTCATCGCCGGGGACGATCAGGTCTCGTGGGGCGCCCATGTCGGCGGCATCATTGCCGGCGTGATCCTGCTGCCGCTGCTCAAGCGGCGCGATGTTCCCCTGTTCGACACAAGTCCGGTCGAAGAAACCATCCCGCCAGTCGCGCCGCCTTCGGTTAGCGAAGAGGAACATCGCGCATCCACCGATCCGGTCGGAGACGACGATGCGGCAATTCCCGCTTCGCAGGACCAGCCCGCCGACCGTGGCAAGCCCATGCCCTGGGGCCGCCAGCCCCGCTGAGCCAGACCCCGATCCGCCCCGATTGCCTCAAAACGACGCCGGATGGTCCCGTATCGCACTGCGGCGCGGCAAGTTACTGCAATGCGGCATCGCCATGTTGACGCCTGACCGATAAGCGTTTATCGCCTCCGCGAAGGCGCCTTGCGGCAGCCGGATCGGATTTCGACGTCCCTGCCCGACCTTGCGAGCTAGGGACCGCGCCTGACGGAATTTGGAGAGGAAAAGCCATGAAAATCCTGGTGCCCGTGAAGCGGGTGATCGATGCCAACGTGAAGCCTCGCGTCAAGGCGGACGGCTCGGGTGTCGAGCTTGCCAACGTCAAGATGAGCATGAACCCGTTCTGCGAGATCGGCATCGAAGAGGCGCTGCGCCTGAAGGAAGCCGGCAAGGCCGACGAGGTCATCGCGGTTTCGATCGGACCGGCGCAGGCGCAGGAAACGATCCGCACCGCGCTCGCCATGGGCGCCGACCGCGGCATTCTGGTCAAGGTCGACGAGGCGGTCGAGCCGCTGGCCGTCGCCAAGATCCTCAAGGGCGTGGTCGAGGCCGAACAACCCGGTATGGTCATCCTCGGCAAGCAGGCCATCGATGACGATTCCAACCAGACCGGCCAGATGCTGGCCGCGCTGCTCGGCTGGGGCCAGGCGACCTTCGCCTCCAAGGTCGAGATCGACGGCGACAAGGCCACAGTCACTCGCGAGGTCGATGGCGGCCTGCAGACGATCGAACTGAAGATGCCGATCATCGTCACTACCGACCTGCGTCTCAACGAGCCGCGCTATGCCTCTCTGC
>JAGRLL010000072.1:8945-9183 GCA_020441855.1 Nitratireductor sp. | reverse complement strand
CCGCGCTGCTCGCGGCGCACATCATAGATGTAGGCGCGGATGCGGTCGCCGAGACGCACGTTCTCGCGCGGGATCATCTCATCGCGGCGAATGATACCTTCAGCACGGCCGAGATCGACGATGACGTTGCCGTATTCGACGCGCTTGACGGTGCCGTTGACGATCTCGCCCACGCGGTTGTGGTATTCGTCGAACTGGCGATCGCGCTCTGCCTCGCGCACCTTCTGGACGATCACCT
>JAGRLL010000072.1:0-8894 GCA_020441855.1 Nitratireductor sp. | reverse complement strand
AATCCATCGGCGGCAGCGGCTCGGAGACATAATCGCCAACCTGGATGGAGGGGTCCTTGTCACGGGCCAGTTCAAGCGGAATCTGCGTGCCGTAATCCTCTACGTCGGAGACATTCTCGACGACGTGCAGTCGGCGCTGGAGATTGATCTCGCCGGTCCTGGGGTCGATGTCGGCAAGAACATCGGTCTCCTGGCCATAGCGCGAGCGTGCCGCCTTCTGGATCGCATCGGCCATCGCCTGGATGACGATCTGGCGATCGATCGACTTCTCGCGCGCCACGGCATCGGCGATCTGCAGAAGCTCCAGCCTGTTTGCACTGACTGCCATTTCCTAGGTCTCCTCGGTTAACGGCGTTGGAATTCCAAGCAATTGCGGATGAAAAACCGGATTCCACTTTTCCGGAATTGCTCTCAGCCGTTCGATTCCTGTTTCGATTGCTCGCGATTGGCTTCGCGCAGCGCCTTGTCGCGGCGCAATGCCTCGCGAATGAGTGCATCGTCGATAACCAGTCTCGCATCGGCGATCTCTGCGAGCGGCACGACGTATTCCTTGTCCTCGTCCGGGCCCGCGTCCTCGCGGGCGAGCGTCAGCTTGTTCCCGTCGACGGTGGCGATGCGGCCCTTGAAGCGCTTGCGGCCGCCGATCAGCGTACGCGTCTCGACCTTCGCCTTGTGGCCGGACCAGCTCTGGAAATCCGAAAGACGGACCAGGGGACGGTCGATGCCGGGCGACGACATTTCCAGATTGTAGGGCGCGGAGATCGGGTCCTCGATGTCGAGAACCGGCGAGATCGCCTTCGAGGCCGCCTCGCAATCCTCGATCGACATCGAGCCGTCGGCGCGCTCGGCCATGATCTGCAAGGTGAGACCGTTCATGGAATTGAGGCGAATGCGCACCAGGCGGAAGCCGAGATCGGCCAGCACCGGCTCGACGATGCGAGCGACGCGGGCTTCCTGTCCGGTCTCTGCGACGATGCGCTGTTCGTTCAGTTCGCTCAAGCTTCCTGGTTCCCTGTCGCGCCTGCGGCGCTCCTCGCCTTTTGTTTTAGTCCCTGTCGGGGCTGAAGCCCCTCCTCGCCTCTTGGTTTATTTCACGCCAGTTCGCTACGCTCACGGCTCCGACGGGCGGGCTGCTCGCCCGGCGGCCTCTTCGGCCGCTTTTCCGAGAGTTCCGGTCTGACCGCTTCGAGTGCCCTTCTTCGGCAATAAAAAAGAGCGGGACCGGTGGGACCCACTCTCTCGAAACGATCGGAGAATTTGAGCGGTATATAGTCCGCGAACCGTGCAAATGCAAGCGTGTACGCCCGGCGGGGAATCAACTATCCATGTTGAAGGTGCCGCCCGCGCCTCCTCCCTCCACCGGGAAGCATTTGTCATGCAGGGCTTGGAGACCATCAAACCGACTGTTCGGGCATTGCGCATGCGGAGGGATTGCCGGCATTGCCCGCATCAGGAGGTTCGGTCATGAAACCCACGACACCCATTCACAGACTGAGACGCCGGGCGAAACTTCTGTCGCGCGAGCAAGGCCTGCCGCTTCATGCCGCGTTCGACCGGATTGCCGCCGGGGAAGGCTTTCGCAATTGGGGACATCTGATCGCCTCGGCAACCGGCGATGCGAAACCCGCCGCCATGGCAATCGCAACGCAAGTCTTGGCCCGGCTCGCCCCCGGCGATCTCGTCCTGGTCGGGGCCCGGCCCGGAGAGGGAAAGACGCTGCTGAGCGTCGCCCTGCTCGGCGAGGCGATGAAGGCCGGCCATCGTGGCGCTTTCTTCACGCTCGAATTTGGCGAGCAGGACGTCGCCAGAATCATGACGCGCATCGGCATCAAAGCCGCAGATGACGAACTCGCCTTCCACCTCGACTGTTCCGACACCATCAACGCGGAACGTATCGCCCAATCGCTGGCAACGGCGCCGCGCGGCACGTTGGCGGTGGTCGACTACCTGCAATTGCTCGACCACAGACGCGAGAACCCGCCACTGATGGAACAGGTCCGGACATTGAGGAATTTCGCGCGGCAAAGCGGGGTCATTATCGTCTTCATCTCGCAGATCGATCGTTCCTACGATCCGTCCGCGAAGCCGTTTCCCGACATGGACGATGTGAGATTGCCCAACCCGCTCGATCTGACGCTGTTCGACAAGATGTGCTTCCTCAATTCCGGCGAGGTCCGTTTCCGGCAAGCCGCGTGAGATCGCTCGTCAGACGCGCCGGAAGATCAGATAAGCGGGTCGCCTTCCCTCGCGATAGGCCTTGTCCTCGTAGCGCGTGCGCTGCCAGCCCTCCCAGGGCTCGTGCCAGTCGGCGGCACGCATTGCCGTCCATTCGAACGCGCCATGAACGGCGCAATGGCGCAGCGTCCAGTTGACGTAGTGGGCGATATCGGAGGCAAAGCGGAACTCGCCACCGGGTTTCAACACGCGCGCGATACGGTCGAGATTGGCCGGATTGACGAAGCGGCGTTTCCAGTGACGCTTCTTCGGCCAGGGGTCGGGATAGAGCAGATCGACACGGGCAAGCGAAGAAGCCGGGAGCCAGTCGAGCAGAGTTTCGGCGTCGCTGTCATGAATGCGGATATTGACGAGCCCTGCTTCCTCGATCGCCACGAGGAGCTTGGCGACGCCGTTGACGAAAGGCTCGGCGCCGATGAACCCGATTTCGGGGAAGCGCTCCGCCTCGCGCGCAAGATGCTCGCCGCCGCCGAACCCGATCTCGAGGCGAAATGTCCCGGGATTGCCGGCGAACAGGCCGGCAAGGTCTTCCGGCGCCTGCTCCGAGAGATGGAGTTTCAGCCGCGGCAGCAGCGAATCATAGAGATCCGCCTGCGACATCTTCAACGGCTTGGCCTTGCGGCGGCCGAAGACCGCGCGACGCCTTGTCGGATGGGAGGCCGGCGGGGATTCGTCGTTCATCCATCAGCTTCCCGCCGGCCGGAAACCCGGCCGACTCACGGCGCACTTTTCAGTCGGTCAGTGCCTTTACGGCCTGCTTGAGCGGCTTGACCAGATTGGTGCGTTCCCAGGAGAACGAGCCGTCGCGACCGGGCTTGCGGCCAAAATGGCCGTAGGCGGCGGTACGGGCATAGATCGGCTTGTTGAGATCGAGCGCGCGGCGAATGCCCGAAGGCGACAGGTCCATGACCTCGCGCACAGCCTTTTCCAGCACGGCCTCGTCAACCTTCCCGGTGCCGTGGGTGTCGATATAGACCGACAGCGGCTGGGCGACGCCGATGGCATAGGAAAGCTGGATGGTGCAGCGCTCGGCAAGGCCGGCGGCAACGATGTTCTTGGCAAGATAGCGCGCGGCATAGGCGGCCGAGCGGTCGACCTTGGTCGTGTCCTTGCCGGAAAACGCGCCGCCGCCATGCGGTGCAGCGCCGCCATAGGTGTCGACAATGATCTTGCGGCCGGTCAGGCCGGCGTCGCCATCCGGGCCGCCGATGACGAACTTGCCGGTCGGGTTGACGTACCACTGGCAATCCCTGGCGATCGGCAGGTCGTCCAGCGCTTCGCGCACATACGGCTCCACCACCTTGCGGACCTTGTCGGAATCCCAGGACGCATCGAGATGCTGGGTGGAGACCACGATGGAAGTCGCTTCCGCCGGCTTGCCGTCGACATAGCGCACCGTGACCTGGCTCTTGGCGTCAGGGCCGAGCCTGGCGGCCTCGCCCTCGCCTGCATGGCGGGCATCGGCCATGAGTTCGAGAATCTTGTGAGCGTAGTAGAGCGGCGCCGGCATCAGTTCCGGCGTCTCGGTGCAGGCATAGCCGAACATGATTCCCTGGTCGCCCGCGCCTTCCTCTCCCTGCCTGTCGGCTGCGTTGTCGACGCCCTGGGCAATGTCGGCCGACTGGGGATGCAGAAGCACGTCGACCTTGGCCTTCTTCCAGTGGAAGCCATCCTGTTCGTAGCCGATCGAACGGATCGCCTTGCGAGCGGCCGAACGGAAGCGCGACGGGTTGATGACGGGCTTGCCTGCGGCATCCATCATCACCGCGCCGGACTTGTCCTTCTTGAGAAGCGAATCGGGCACACGCACCTCGCCCGCGATGACCACGCGATTGGTGGTGGCCAGCGTCTCGCAGGCGACCCGCACTTGCCAGGGATCGGTCCCGGTCTTGCGGGCTTCCCGATAAACAAGATCGACGATTTCGTCGGAAATGCGATCGCAAACCTTGTCGGGGTGCCCTTCGGAAACCGATTCGCTGGTGAACAGATAATTCTTGCGCGCCATGGTGCCTCCAAGGATGCAGGAGGACATTGCATGTCGTCGCCGCCTGCCGAAAACCGGTCAGTTTCTTACAGACCGTATTCCCAAGGTCAAGGGCCCAAGGACGGGGGCCCAAGGACAGGGGCCCAAGACAGGGGCAATGCGGCGCGAGCGCGCAGACGGGCGAACCGGTGGCCACAAGGCAAGCCCCGCAGCCATTCGATCGCAACGCGAGGATCAATCCGGTTCGTCGGCCAGCGCCTTGACCATTTCGACGATCTTGCGCCGGACCTTGGCGTCCTTGATCTTCACGAAGGCGCGGTTGAGCTGAAGACCTTCCGAGCTCGAGAGGAAGTCCACGACATAGTTCGAGGATTCGGCTTCGTTGAAACCGCCAGTCTTTTCCGCGTCGCCCGGTGCGTCCTCGAAGAAGAACGATATGGGCGTATTCAGCACGCGGGCAATTTCCTGCAATCGGCTGGCGCCAACGCGGTTTGCACCTTTTTCGTATTTCTGGATCTGCTGGAACGTAATGCCCAGATGTTCGCCGAGTTTTTCCTGACTCATGCCAAGCATGGTGCGTCTGAGGCGCACCCGGCTTCCGACATGAATGTCGATCGGGTTCGGCTTCTTTTTTTCCGCCATGTAGGAGTTCTCTATTATTGTTGCGCCAACAGGTTTGGCGATTGAATTGCCGGCGGGATCAGACTCGGACGATCCGCCATCGTGGGTTTGGCATATGGAACACGCGAGCGCATTCTGTATTCAATGGACCGGATTCTTGCTGATTTTTGTGTAGATACCCAGCCATCCTCATTTTGCTACCTGACAAGGAATAGTGTCAATGGGCACGCTGTGGGCTATCCTGAAGCGGGTCATCCAAACCTTCAGACGTCACGGCGGAACCGGCCGCGGCCAGCGATGATTCCAAGCGCCAGGAACAGTACGCAAAAGCAGAAGAACGGGAGATTTCCCCACTCGGAATAAAGTGTTGCGGGCGCGGGCAGGGGCAGGCGCGCATCGATGGCGCCGCGCCGTCCCAGGCCAAGTAGCGCAATTGTCCGGCCGGCGGCGTCGGTAACCGACGAAATGCCATTGTTGGCGGCGCGCACGACCGGCAACCCTTCCTCGACGCCACGCACGACGGCCTGGTGCCAGTGCTGGTAGGGACCCGGCGTCATGCCGTACCAGGCATCGTTGGTAACGTTAACGATGAAATCCGGCCGTTCCGCGCCGGTCGCCGCCGCGCCGGGAAAGATGATCTCGTAGCAGACGAGCGGCAGGAAGCGGCCGGCGGCGGCGGCGGCGAGCAGTTTGGCGCCGACACCCGGTTCGAAGCCGCCGCGCAAATGGGTGAGCTGGCGGATGCCGATGGCCTCGGCCCATTCCTGGAGCGGCAGATATTCGCCGAAGGGAACGAGATGCACCTTGTCGGCGGCGCCGACTATCTCGCCGCTGTCGTCTATTGCGAGAACGGAATTGAAGACACGCTCACGCCTTCCTGCCGCGCCGGTTCCGGTTGCGGGCGGCTCGACGCGCAACGCGCCGGCGATCAGCATCGCACCGTCAGGAATCATTTCGCCAAGCGCGGTCAGCGCATCGGGACGTTCGGTGAGCACGAAAGGAAAGGCAGATTCGGGCCAGATGATGTGGGTGACCGGCTCGCTGCCCGGCGGCGGGTTTGCGAGGCCGGGCGACGACAATCGGAGCAATGTGGTGAAATGGCGCGCCTCCATGTCGGGCGACCATTTCTCGGCCTGATCGATGTCGGGCTGGACGATGCGCAGCAATACGCCTTCCCGCAGGCCGCCCGGCACCACGGATAGCCGCCATGCGCCATAGCCCATGTGGAAGAGCACAAGTGTCGCCGCGGCCATGGCAAACATTGCCGGCACTCGGGTGCGCCGAACCGGAAGCGGCCGCAGCGCCAGTACACCAAAGACCGGCAGGCTCAACACCGTCACGCCGTAAAGGCCAATCAGCGCCGAGCTCTGCATGGCAAGCGGCGTCGGCATGGCGGCATAACCGATCGTGTTCCATGGGAAGCCGGTAAACAGGGTGCCGCGCAGGTATTCGCCGAGCGACAGCATGCCCGCCAGCAGCAGGATGCGGGGCCATCCCTCGCGCCAGACGAGGACGGCCACCCCGGTTACCCCTCCCCAGAAGGCCGCGAGGAGGGCGGGCAGGAGAGTCAGCGCGAAGGGCAGCATCCAGGCGTATTGATCGGCCTCGACCAGCAGGGCGGCGCCGACCCACCACAACCCGGCGAAGAAATAGCCGAATCCGAAGGCAAAGCCGGTGACGAAGCCCGCGCTGAAACGGCCGAAAAAGCCGGCCGGCGGATCGGCGGCCGTGGCATCCATGAGCCAGACCAGCACGGGGAAAGTGAGAAACAGGACCGGAAAGGCGTAGATGGGCGGCATGGCCAGCGCGGAAAGCGCACCGGCGATCAGGGCGGCGAGCGCACGTCGCCAGCCCCACAGCAGGATGAATTCCCCTGCTATCCGATCGACACCCGCCGCAAGCCTCACCCGCGAATCACCTCTCGACCCCGCCTCCCCCCGGCATAGAGGGTCGCGACGGCGGGTCAAGGCCATGACGGCTCACGGGCGCGGGGGTTCTTGCGTCCAGACGCCTCAGACCGCCTTGCGAACGCGGCGGCGTTTTGCGGGAAGCAATTCGATGCGCTTGATGCGGCGCGGATCGGCATCGATGACGCGGAATTCGTAGCCGAGGCCCTCGATTACCTCGCCTCGCACCGGCACGCGGCCGACCAGCGCGAAAAGCAGGCCGCCGATCGTGTCGACGTCCTCGCCGTGATCGCCGATCTGGAAATCGTTGCCCACGGCCTCCGCCACGTCCTCCAGTTCCGCCTTGGCGTCGACGATAAAGACGCCTTCGCCCTTGTCGAGGATCATCGGCTCCTCGTCGTCGTCATGCTCGTCCTCGATGTCGCCGACAATGACCTCGACGATATCTTCCAGCGAGACGATGCCTTCGGTGCCGCCATACTCATCAATCACCAGCGCCATCTGGGTACGCGCGGCCTGCATGCGCGCAAGCAGGCTGACGGCCTGCATGGAGGGCGGGACGAACAGCACCTTGCGGATGAGCTTGAGCGAGCCGAGCGGCTTGTCGAGACCGACCTTCTTAAGGTCGAGATTGGCGGCGGGAACTTTCCTGCGCGCGGCGAGTTCGGTCTTCGACATCGCCGCAGTCTTGGTGATGTGGGCGACGATGTCGCGGATATGGACCATGCCGCGCGGGTCATCCAGCGTGTCGGCATAGACGGGCATGCGCGAATGGCCAGATTCCTCGAACAGCTTCAGCAATTCGCCGAGCGAGATGTTGATCTCGACGGCTTCGATATCCGCGCGCGGCACCATCAGGTCCTCCACGCGCACATCCCGCAGGCGCAGGATGTTGTTGAGCATCAGCTTTTCTTCGTCTGAAAAGGCGTGCAAACCGGTGGCATCGCCGGACAGGGCGTCGGCAAGGTCGGCACGCAGGCTTGAGACACCGCGCTTCCTGATGCCGAACAGCCGCGCCAGCCAGCCCTGTTGCCTGTCTTCCGACAAGGCCACACCGCTTCCGTGCGCCATTGGCACAAGGGCGGTAGATCCGGTGTAACTCGAAGGTTCCGCTTCGCCTGTATCTTCGGTCTTCGCCTGCGGCGAACCGATACCGTCAGCTGCGTTCATGCTTCCCTGCAGACCCGATGGTCGTTGCCGCGCCGATTGCCGAACCGTTCCGGTTTGTTTCGCATCGAAGCAGCGTCAATTCGAATATGGATCGTCCACGCCGACAAGCGCCAGCGCTGCGCGTTCGAGATCCTCCATGACAAGCGCATCGCTGTCATCGACGTGATCATAGCCAAAAAGATGAAATATTCCATGAACGATCATGTGGCTCAGATGGTGTTCGAAGCGCTTGCCTTCAAGCTCGGCCTCACGCGCGATGGTTTCCTGGGCAAGCACGACGTCGCCAAGCATCGGCTCCGCCATCTCGCCCGGTGAGATTTCGCTGCCGGGAAAGGACAGCACATTGGTCGGCTTGTCGACGCCGCGCCATTGCCGGTTGATCTCGCGCATCTCGGCATCGTCGGTGAAAAGGAGACTCAGTTCGGCATCGTCGGGCAGGCGCAATCCACCGGCGCGGATGGCGGCGTTCACGGCCGGCCGTACGGTTTCGAGCAATTGCGCCTCCTGCGGCCAGTCGCCGGCATTGACCGAGAGTTCGATGCGAGGGCTCAAGACCGGTCCCGGCTCCGCCTTTCGCCTGCCCGTTCCGCGCCGGCCTCGCGCCCGGCGGTGTCGTAGGCGTTGACGATCGCCTCGACGAGCTTGTGGCGCACCACGTCGGATGCCGTGAACTCGATCCGGCTGATCCCGTCGACGGCCCTGAGGATCGAAAGCGCCTCGACAAGACCCGATTTCTGGCCGGATGGCAGGTCGATCTGGCTCGGATCGCCGGTGACGATCATGCGGGAATTCTCGCCGAGCCTCGTCAGGAACATCTTCATCTGCATCGAGGTGGTGTTCTGCGCCTCGTCGAGGATGACGGCGGCATTCGACAGCGTGCGGCCGCGCATGAAGGCGAGCGGGGCGATCTCGATGGCGCCCGAGGTGATGGCGCGCTCGACCTTCTCGCCGGGGATCATGTCGTAGAGCGCGTCGTA
>JAGRLL010000407.1 GCA_020441855.1 Nitratireductor sp. | reverse complement strand
CCGGCAGCCAGTTCGCCAGATCGTCCGCCTGCGCTGCTACCCGGCCGAAGTCCAGATGACGCACAGTGCGGTGTCCGATCATCGAATCGGCGGTGTTGATCATCTTGTAGACGGCCAGTCCCGGAAGGCCGAAGACCGCATACCAGAAGGCCGGCGCGACCACGCCATCGGAGAAGTTCTCGGCAAGGCTTTCGATGGAGGCCCGGCAAACGCCGCCACGGTCGAGATGGGCGGGATTGCGGCCCACGATCTCCGCGACCGCACGCCTTCCACCCTCCAGACCTTCCGCGCGCAGCCCGTCCGCCACCGCAGCAACGTGGTCCTTGAGACTCTTCTGCGCCAGGAAGACCGCGACGATTGCCGCCTCGATCAGCCATCCGAACGGCCCGAGCAGCCGAAGCACGAGACCGACGATCAGGGCTGACAGGAGGGCACAGGCCACCATGACGGCCCAGGCGGCCGCACCGTTCCTGTAACGGCGTTCCGGCGCATCGCCATCGCGGTTGAGCACACCATCGAGCCGGTCGATCAGCCATCCGAACCACGCCACCGGGTGACCGGTCCTGCGCCACAACGCTTCCGGCTCGCCGATAAACCAGTCGGCGACGAGCGCGAGCAGCAGGATGATGAGATGGCTTTCGATCATGACCTCCTACGCGGGAACGCACGCCTCAAGCGCATTCGCCAACCGCAAACGCTCCGCCTCGAAGCCGCAAAGTCCGAAACGCAGCAGGCTTGGCCGGTCGGCGAAGCTGCGCACCAGAATGTTCAGGCGAGCCAGAGCCTGCGCAACATCCATGGCGTTGTCGTGGCGTACCGTAACGAACAGGGCATTGCGCCCGACAACCGAAAAACGATTCTCTTCCAGCAGCTTGGCGAGCGTCGTTGAATCACTTTCCATTCGGTTGCGCGTCGCCTCGATCCACGGCGCATCGCACAGCGCCGCCATGCCGATCTCCAGCGCAGGCCCCGACACGGCCCACGGGCCGAACCAAGCCCGAATGCGTTCCGCCAGCTCCGGCGCACAGACCGCGAAGCCAAGCCGCACGCCCGCCAATCCGAAGAACTTGCCGAAGGAGCGCAGCACGATGACGTTGTCCCGCATCGCCGGAATGACGCTCGCTTCCGGCGTGGCGTCGCAAAAGGCCTCGTCGACGACGAGCACGCCGCCGCGCAGCGTGTCGGCCAGACCGGCAAGCGCCTCGCGGTCCCGGCATTGCCCGTCCGGATTGTTCGGATGAACGAGGACGACAAGCGCTTCGTCACCGGCCACGTCCTCCGGCGATGCCGCGAAGCGGACTTTCCGCCCGGCACCGGCGCAACAATGTTCGTGCTCGCCATAGGTCCCGGCTTCACCGCGCAGAATGGTGGCCGTGTCGCCCGGCAGGAGGCGCGGCAGCGCCTGGATCAGCGCCTGCGTCCCCGGAGCGGGCACGATCTCAAGCGCGTCCGGCACGGCATAAAAACGCCGCGCCGCCGCGATCAGCCGCGCCTCGGCGTCCCTGTCCGGCAGGCGATGCCATGCGTCGGAGGAAAACTCCGGGAGGGGATACGGCCGGGGATTGATGCCGGTCGACAGGTCGAGCCAGTCCTCGCGCCGCCCGCCGAATTCAGCAATTGCCCGGTCAAGCGCGCCGCCATGCTCGATGGCCTGCCCCCTGGCTTGATCCAAAGCATGTCCGATCATGGCTCGCTCCGGTCGATCACATGCATGTAGGAACCCATGACCTTGCCTGCCCGCAATCCGACATTGCCGAGATCCTCGCCCAAAGCGTCGCGCGCGCGGAAAAGTTTCTCGCCCTCCTCCCGCAGCGCACTCGAATAATGGAACTCGTGCGCCGTGAACCTTTGCCCGAGCGCGAAGCCCTGCCCGGCTTCCAGCCTGCGATAGCCCAGATGCAGCTTCCGCCTGGCGAACCCGGTTTCGAGTTTCAGCAGGCCGGCCATGGCGTGGCGCTTGCCTTGCGCATCCACCAGCCCCTCGCCCAGCACCATGTAGCCGCCGCATTCGCCATAAAGTGTCGCGCCGCGCGCCGCCGCCTGACGCAAGCCGTCGAGGAAGCGCCCATTACCCGCCAGCCTGCCGGCATGCAGTTCGGGATAGCCGCCCGGCAGATAGACGGCATCGGCCTGCGCTGCGGGCGCCTCGTCGGCGAGCGGCGAGAAGAACGACAATTCCGCGCCGGCACGCCGCCAGTCGGCTTCCATGTGCGGATAGAAAAAGGAAAAGGCGTCGTCGCGCGCGATCGCCATGCGCTGCCCCAATGGCCGCAGCCCTTGCGCCGGCAAGCCTGCCGCCCTGTCCCCGGCGTCGACGGACCCGAACGCCTCAACCAGCGCATCGAGATCGATTGCACCGCCGACGATTTCGCCCGCCCGCTCGATGAATGCCGCCATGCCGGCCTGTTCTCCGGCCTGCACCAGGCCCAGATGGCGCTCCGGCAGTTCCAGTTCCGCGCTGCGCGGTACGGCCCCCAACACCGCCATGCTGATCCGGTCCAGGGCATCGCGCAACATTGCCTCGTGGCGCGCGCTGCCGACACGGTTGAGGATGATCCCGGCGAATGCGAGCTCCGGCCGATGATCGCGGAAGCCGCGCGCCAGCGCCGCCACCGAATGCGACTGTTTGCCGGCATCGATGACGAGCACGACCGGCAGGCCGAGTGTCGCGGCCAGATCGGCGGCGCTGCCCGATCCGTCCGCCGCGCCGTCGTACAGGCCCATCATCGCCTCGACCAGCAGATGGCTGCCGCTTTGCCCGCCTGCCAGCGCTTTCAGTCGCGCCGGCGCCATCGCCCACGGGTCGAGATTGACCGATTGCCGGCGCGATGCCAGCGCGTGGAAGGCCGGGTCGATGTAGTCCGGTCCTGCCTTGGTGGCGCAGAGGTCGACGCCCCGATTGGTGAGCGCGCGCAGCAGCGCCAGCGTCACCACCGTCTTGCCGCTGCCCGAATGCGGCGCGGCGATGAGCAGGCCGGAATGTTTCGAGGTCATCCCGCGTCCTGCTTGCCGCGCTCCCCGAGCGGATCGGCATCCAGCACGCGGCCTTCGAGCGCGCCCAGCCAGTCGAGCCCGGCGCGCATCGCCACTGCCTTGCCGACCACGACGATGGACGGCGGCTCCAGCCCTGAAGCCTCGAGATCGGCAAGGGAAGTGCCCAGCGTCGTCTCCAGCACTTCCTGATCGTCCAGCGTGGCATTGCGAATGAAGGCGACCGGCTCGTCATGCCCGCGCCCGGCCGCCAACAGCCGCTCGCGAATCAGAGTCCAGTGCTTCATCGCCATGTAGATCACCAGCACGGGCGAACCCTGCGCCAGCGCTGCCCAGTCCTCGGCATCCGGCACCTGCCCGCTGGCATCGTGGCCGGTCAGGAACGCCACCGCCTGGTTGATGCCGCGATGGGTGAGCGGAATGCCGGCATAGGCCAGACCGCCCAGCCCCGCCGAAATTCCCGGCACCACGCGAAACGGCACGCCATGGGCGACCAGCGTCAGCGCTTCCTCGCCGCCCCTGCCGAAGACGAACGGATCGCCACCCTTGAGCCGCAAGACGCGCTTGCCCTGCTTGGCGAGTTCGACCAGCGTCAGCGAGATGTCGCGCTGGCTGTGCGAGGGTTTGCCGCCGCGCTTGCCCGCAAATTTCAGTTCCGCGCCGTGTCGCGCCATCGAAAGGATGTCGTCGCTGACCAGCGCGTCGTGCACGATGACATCGGCCTGGTGCAGCGCGTGCACGGCATGCAGCGTCAGCAGGCCCGGATCGCCCGGTCCCGCGCCAACCAGCCACACCGTGCCCGGTTCGAATGCCGGGCCGCTGAACCCGCCGGAATTGGCAAATCTTCCAGCCAAAAGACTGCTCCTTGTCTTGTGCACGCAACCAAACATAGCCGGGGCATATTTGCTCGCGCAATCGCGCCGCCTATAAGACGTTTATGGTCAAGTCCGGCAATACCGAAATTGCGCAAACAGTCGAGAGGAAGGAAAAACCCTCCGGCCCGCTGCGTCGCGGCTGGACGACGGGCGCCTGCGCGACCGCCGCCACCAAGGCTGCATTGACCGCGCTGCTGACCGCGGAGTTTCCCGACCCCGTCGCCATCAGGCTTCCGAAGGGCGAAACGCCTGCTTTCGCGCTGGCCTATGAGGAATTGGGTAAGGGCCATGCCAGCGCCGCCATCGTCAAGGATGCCGGCGACGATCCCGACGTCACCCATCTGGCGACGATCCGCTCGTCCGTTCGCTTCGGCGCTCCTGGAAGCGGCATCGTCTTCGTCGCGGGCGAAGGCGTCGGCACGGTCACCAGAGCCGGCCTGCCGATCGGTGTCGGCGAACCGGCCATCAATCCCGTGCCCCGCGCCATGATGCGAGAAGTAGCCGAGGAATTGTGCGCCGCGCATGGACGCCCGGCCGATGTCGAGATCACCATCTCCGTGCCCGGCGGGGAGGAACTGGCGCGCCATACGTGGAACCCGCGTCTGGGGATACTGGGCGGCATCTCCATCCTCGGCACGACCGGCATCGTCCACCCCTTCTCCTGCTCGGCATGGATTCACTCCATCCATCGCGGCATCGATGTGTGCCGCGCCGCCGGCATCACGCACGCGCTTGGCGCCACCGGCTCCACCTCGGAGAACGCCGCACGCATGCTCCACGATTTTCCCGAGATCGCGCTGCTCGACATGGGCGACTTCATTGGCGGATTGTTAAAGTATTTGCGCGATCATCCGATACCCAATATCACCATCGCCGGCGGCTTCGCCAAGATGACGAAGTTCGCGCAAGGCGCACTGGACCTGCACTCCGGGCGCAGCCAGGTGGACATGGACTGGCTGGCCGAACTGGCCGCCAAAAGCTTCCCGAACGGCGAATTGAATCAATCTCTCAGGCAGCAGATTCAATCTGCCAACACCGCGCTCGAAGTCCTTGAATTGACTCGCGATCCGGACATCGGCCTGCCTGAATCAATTGCACAGCAAAGTCTGCTAAGTTCCCGAGCCATATTGCGGAATTCTCCCGTCGCCGTGGAGTGCATCATCGTCTCCCGCAACGGCGAAATCCTCGCCCGCGCCGCCGAGCCGGGCTTTGCCGCCGGCACCGGGAAATGAGCGAAACCGTGCTCATCCTCGGCGGCACGAAGGAAGCCGCGGAACTGGCAGCGAGACTCGTCAGGGAACATCCCGGCTGGCGCATCATCACATCGCTCGCCGGCCGCACGCGAGAGCCCGCACCGCTTGCGGGCGAGACCCGCATCGGGGGCTTCGGCGGACCCGGCGGCCTTGCCGAATATCTCGCCACCGAAGGTATCACCCGGCTGATCGACGCCACCCATCCCTTCGCCAGACGGATTTCGGCAAACGCCAAACTGGCCGCCTGCAAGGCCGGCATTCCGCTCGAAATCGTCACCCGCCCGCCATGGCAAAAACAGGCCGGCGACGACTGGATCGAAGTCGGTTCGCTGGAAGAAGCACGCGATGCATTGCCGGCCGGTGCGCGGACATTGCTGGCGCTCGGCTCGCAGTACATCGCCGTCTTCGCCACGCGCACCGACATCCACTTCGTCGTGCGCATGGTCGACCCGCCTGCCAAGCCGCCTGCCAAGCCGCTTGCAGGGCCGCTTGCAGGGCCGCTTGCCCTGCCCGGCCACGAACTGGTCATCGGCAAACCGGGTTCGCTTGAGGACGAAAAGGCGTTGCTCGCCCACCATGCCATCACCCACATCGTCTGCCGCAATTCCGGCGGCGCAGCCTCCTACGCCAAGATCGAAGCGGCACGGGAAACGGGAATCACGGTCGTGATGGTGCAGCGATGAAAGAAGAAATCTCGATTCACTCCACAGCGGCCGAAGAGGCCGCCGGCCTTGTAGGCCGCGCCATCGCAGGCCCGACCCCGAACCTCATCCGGGGGAGGAACAGCCGCGAGATACGAAAGTGAAGCTGCGATGAGGGAAAGGACCGCCTGGTGCTGGAGCTTTACCGGCTGGCTGCTGTTCGTTGCCTCGGCCATCTTTTTTATCGTGGCGTCCGCACGATCCGGTGACATAATCTCGCTGATCGCCTGCATCCTGTTTTTCGTCGCCTGTATCGCCTTCATGGTTCCGGCATGGGTGAAACGCCCAAGACACTAGCAAGAAAGTGGGGCTTCCAGTGCCGTCCGTCTCGGACGCATATTCAAGGAGGAAGACCGCATGACATTCGATCGCGTACTCATTTCCAACGGCAATCCCATGGAAGCCGTCGTCGGCTTCAGCCGTGCGGTGCGGGTCGGTCCCTTTATCTCGATTGGCGGAACCGCACCGGTCGGCCCGGACGGCAAGACCGTTGGCGTCGGCGATGTCGCGGCACAGTCCCGCCAATGCATCGAGATCATCAAGGCCGCGCTCGAACAGGCAGGTTCCGGCCTGCACGATGTCGTGCGCACCCGCGTGATCCTGACCGATATCGACGACTGGAAGAAAGCCATCGACGTGCGCAAGGAATATTTCCGCGATGTGCGCCCGGTCGATACGATCATGGCCATCGACCGCTTTGTGAACCCCGAATGGCTCGTGGAGTTCGAGGCCGACGCGATCATTGCCGGCTGGAGCGCGGGCTAGGCTTCCGCCCTGTTCTTCTTGCCACGGTTTCTCAGTACGTGGGAATAGTCTGAATTGTAGAGATCGCTGTCGCGATAATCCGTCTCGCCGAACACCTTGCCCACGAAGATCAGCGCCGTGCGCGTCAGCTTTGCCTCGCGCACCGCCTGCTTCATGTCGGCGAGCGTCGTGAGGATGTAGAGTTCGTCCGGCCAGGTCGCGCGATAGGCGATCACCACCGGGCAGTCCTCGCCATAATAGGGCTCCAGCGCCCGGCGCACATAGTCGAGATTGCGGATCGACAGATGAATGGCGAGCGTCGCACCCGACTTGCCCAGCACTTCGAGTTGCTCACCCTGCGGCATGGACGAAGCCTTCATGCCTGTCCGCGTGATGATGATGGTCTGGGCGATCTCCGGCAGAGTGAGTTCGGCCTTGAGCGCCGCTGCCGCGCCGGCAAAGGCCGGTACGCCGGGCACGACCTCGTAGTCGATACCGAGCGCATCGAGCCGTCGCATCTGCTCTGCGATGGCGCCATAGATCGACGGATCGCCGGAATGAACCCGCGCCACGTCCTGGCCCGCGTCCTGCGCCTTAACCATCTCGTCGACGATCTGGTCGAGATGCATCGGCGCCGTGTCCATCACCAACGCGCCATCCGGCGCTGCGGCGACGATCTCCTCGGGCACCAGTGAACCGGCATAGAGGCAGACCGGGCAGCGCTCGATCAGCCGCAAGCCCCGAACGGTGATGAGATCCGCCGCACCGGGACCCGCGCCGATGAAATACACCGTCATTGCGCCGCCTCTTCCAGAGTGTTCTTCGGGTCGGGCGTTGCCATCCCGGTACCGGGTTTCGCCTCGTAGCCACGCGGCGTGTAGACCCATGTCCTGCCGTCGCCGGTGGTGATCGATCGCGTCTGCGAGGAACCTACGAGGACGACGGTCAGCATGTCGACATCGTCGACCTGCAATTCCTTCAGCGCCGCCACCCGGATCGTCTCGCCCGGACGTCCGAGATTGGTCGCCAGGATTACCGGCGTTTCCGCCGGGCGATGTTCGAGCAGCACGTCGCGGGCGTAAGCCAGTTGCGTGCGCCGCCGCTTCGAGACCGGGTTGTAGAAGGCGATGACG
>JAGRLL010000406.1 GCA_020441855.1 Nitratireductor sp. | reverse complement strand
CGATGCGGATCGCGCCGCCTTCCAGATCGTAGAATCGCAACAGGAGGTTGGTCAGCGTCGTCTTGCCCGCGCCGGAACGCCCCACAAGACCGATCTTCTCGCCCGGCTTGATGTCGAGCGAAAGGTTTTCGATGATGCCGCCTTCCTTGCCGTAATGGAAGCGGATGTCGTCGAACGCGATGCCGCCTTCCGGCACTTTCAACTCCTTTGCGTCGGCCTTGTCAGTGACCGAATGCGGGGTAGTCATCATCGCCATGCCGTCATAGACAACGCCGATATTCTCGAACAGGCCGGCGATCTCCCACATGATCCACTGCGACATGCCGTTGAGGCGCAGCGCCAGCGCGATTGCCACGGTGATCGCGCCGATTGTGACCGCAGAGCCGAGCCACAACCAGATCGACATGCCGGCGATCAACCCGACCACCAGGCAATTGTTGAAATAGATCAGCGACTGAAACAGCGTGATGAGCCGCATCTGCCCGTGCACCGTGACCATGAAGCGGTCCATGCCCTCGCGCGCATAGCCCGCCTCGCGGCCGGCGTGGGAGAACAGTTTCACGGTCGAAATATTGGTGTAGCTGTCGACGATCCTGCCCGTCATGTCGGAACGCGCATTGGCCTGACGTTCGGATATGTCTCGCAGTCGCGGCACGAACCACCAGATCAGCGCGGCATAGGTCGCCATCCACAGCGCAAGCGGCAGGACCAGGCGCCAATCGGATTGCGCCACGAGTACGAACATCGAGGTGAAGTAGACGGTCACGAACACGAAGATGTCCATCAGCTTCATCACCGATTCGCGGATGGCGAGCGATGTCTGCATCACCTTGGTGGCGACCCGGCCGGCAAATTCCTCGGAGAAGAAGCGCATGGACTGGCGCAGCAGATAGCGGTGCATCCGCCAGCGAGCGATCATCGGATAATTGCCGGCCAGCACCTGATGGATGATGATCGAATGAACGAAGGCGAGCAGCGGCAGGCATACGACCAGAAGTGCTGCCATGCCGGCGAGCTTGAGGCCTTCCTGATCGAGAAAATTCGCCCGGTCGGCAGCGCTGAGCCAGTCGACGATGCGCCCGATGAAGCCGTAAATCGTCACTTCGGCCACCGCGACCGAGGCCGTCAGGATGGACATGGCGACAAGCCACGGCCACACGGCGCGCGAATAATGCCAGCAAAACGCCACGAGCCCTTTTGGCGGGCGCACTGCCTCGCCCGCCGGATAGGGATCGATACGTCGCTCGAAAAAACCGAACATGGGAATTCCTCTCGACGCCAGATATGGCGCTTTGCTACGCGACTGCAACGATTCGATTGCGCTTCGGGGAATATCCCGCCAACAGCCGCCATTTCGCGAAGCAGGAATGGCAGGAAGGCCGTCATGCCCGATCTGGTTCTCTACCAGCCCGACATTCCCGGCAATACCGGCACGCTGATGCGCCTCGCCGCCTGCACTACGACCACGCTGCACATCATCGAACCTGCCGGATTCCGCCTCGATGACACGGCGCTGAAACGCGCCGGCATGGACTATCTGGAATTGGCCGGCCTTGCGCGGCACATCGACTGGGACGCCTTTGAGAACTGGCGGGGCAGATCCGGCCGCCGCCTGGTCCTGATGTCCACGAAAACGCAAACCCGCCTGTGGGATTTCGCCTTCCGGCCCGACGACCTGATTCTTCTCGGCCGCGAATCGAGCGGGGCGCCCGATTCGGTGCATGAGGCGGCCGATCATCGCCTCACGATCCCGATGGCGCGCGGCGCACGCTCGCTCAACGTCGCGCTTGCCGGGGCGATGGCGCTGGGCGAAGCGATTCGGCAGACGGCGGCGGCCTAATCCGCGCTCGGCAGCCGCCGCATCGTGAATTCGATCAGATCGCCCGGCAGCACGCGCCAGCTTTCCACTTCGCTGGCATAAGCTGCCTTGGGATAGGTCCTGAGAAATTCGCGCGCCTTGGCGCGGGCCTCTTCGCGCGGCAACGTCCAGCTTTGACGTTTCCAAACACCCGAGCCTTCGGATTTGCCCGCGCGTTTGCGGCCCCAGGCCACATTGTTCTCACGCAGCCGCTCGAGGCGTTCGGAAGCGTTCTTGCGGCCAGCGTCTTGATGCGTGCGTACTGCCTTGCGATCCATCGCGACATCCCTCGCACGGGTGAACGGTATCAGCAGACGCCAGCGCCATTGCAGAGTCAAGCATCGTCGGTCGAAGACGAACCCCGGGGCAGTCTATTGTCAGCTACTTCGCCGCCCTGCTAAGAATCGCCTGCCCGATTTTGAATCGCAGCATGCCTCGGGGGCCTGAAGGGATACCATTGAACGACTTTCGTCCTCAGATTCCACGCGGCATGCCGCCGGACATCGAGCACAAGAAGCAGATCGCCAGCGACTGGTTCGCGACGCTGCGCGATTCCATCTGCCTGAAACTCGAGGAACTCGAAGTCGAACTGGAAGGCCCGAACGCCGACCAGGAACCCGGCCGTTTCGAGCGCAATCAATGGTCTCGTGGCGAGGGCCAGGGCGGCGGCGTCATGTCCATGCTTCATGGCCGGCTGTTCGAAAAGGCCGGCGTGCATGTCTCGACCGTCTTCGGCGAGTTTACACCCGAATTCCGCAAGCAGATTCCGGGCGCCGAGACCGACCCGCGCTTCTGGGCCTCCGGCATCTCCCTGATCATCCATCCCTGGAACCCGAACGTCCCCACCGTTCACATGAACACCCGCATGGTGGTGACCACCGCGCAATGGTTTGGCGGCGGCGCCGACCTCACGCCGATGCTCGACGAACGGCGCAAGCAGGACCATCCCGACACCATGGCCTTCCACAAGGCGATGCGCTTCGTGTGCAAGCGCCACGAGGCGGTCGCCGACTACGAACGCTACAAGCAATGGTGTGACGAATATTTCTATCTCAAGCACCGTGACGAGATGCGCGGGATAGGCGGCATCTTCTTCGACTACCTGCACTCGCCGACGTCGAGCGGTGGCTGGGACGCCGATTTCGCCTTCGTACAGGACGTCGGCCGCGCTTTCAGTGTCGTCTACCCCGCCCTTGTCAAGCGTTCGATGAACCTCGACTGGACCAGCGAGCAGCGCCACGAGCAATTGGTGCGGCGGGGGCGCTATGTCGAGTTCAACCTGCTATACGACCGCGGCACGATCTTCGGCC
>JAGRLL010000005.1 GCA_020441855.1 Nitratireductor sp. | reverse complement strand
ATCCAGGTGTCCTGGCTGACCTCGGTCACGTAGGTATCGGCCATCGGCACGCCCTTGGGCTTGGCGTAGACCGTGGCGATGTGGGCTTTCGGCAGGATATCGCGAACCTTCGAAGCCGTCTTGCCGGTGTCGGTCAGGTCGTCGATGACGAGGACGCCTTCGCCTTCGCCGCCCGATTCATCGATCAGGTTCTGCGCGATGCCCTTCATGACGATCAGGTCGCCCTGATCCTTGTAGCCGTGATAGGAGGCGATGCAGATCGTTTCGATGGTGCGGATGCCCAGTTCGCGGGCGATGATCGCAGCCGGCACCAACCCGCCGCGCGTGATCGTCACGATCGCCTTCCATGGCTGTGAGGCGTCTGCGATGCCTGCCAGCCGCCAGGCCAGCGCCTTGCAATCGCGGTGCAACTGGTCCCAGGAAACGGGAAAGGCTTTTTGCGAAGGACCCATCGGTTCGTCTCCCTGCGTGTGTGGGCACAAGAACTTTCTGTTCGCGATTAGCTCAAGCACAGGCTCCGTGCAAAGGGCCGGCTACGCCTATGCACAGCGTAACCGGCCCGTTTTGCGGGAATCTGCGTCCGATTTGCTCAGACGGAGCGTCTGACGGGCTTGAGCATGCGCACCAGCACGTCCGATCTTGCGACGAAATGCTGATAAAGCGCGCCCAATGCGTGCAGCGTCACGAAGATGATGAGGACCGGCTTGCCGATTTCATGCACTTCGCCGGCGGCGCCGACACCGGCAAACCAGGCGATGCCGCCACTGATCGGCATCAGGAAGATGGCGAGATAGAGCACCAGATGGGCCAGCTTCGAGATCAGTTTCTGAATGGCGCTTTCGCCAGCCGGCGCAGGCGGTGCGCCGTTTTTCAGGCGCAGGGCGATTCGCCACACCGCCAGCACGAAAACTGCGATGCCGAGATAGACATGGATGTTGGCGTCGAACACCGCCTCGTCGGTGGGCTGCGTGCCGCGACGGAAGGCGCGATAGGCCTCGACGATGTCTTCGCCGAAGACAAGCTGGAATATGACAAGGGCGGCAATTGCCCAATGAAGGAATATCTGTGTGCCGGAATAGCCCGTCGGCAGGGTTTTGGATGCCATCAAAGGTTCTCCTTGCGAAAACGATAGCTGGGAGGCCACACACGCCTAATCCAGACACCGGAATTGTTATAATCGCAAATGAAAGTTGGGTAATTTTTTCGTATCCGCGTCTGGATGCAATTGCCCAGACGCGATCGGGTGCCGGTGCCCGGCTTTGTTCGCCGTCAGGTCCGCAGCCCAATCGCCAAGATGTTTCGGGTGCAGATTGCGCTTCATGAAAACTGGTACGATAATAATACGCTTATCGTATCAGGGAGACGGCAATGGAAACGGCGAAGCGCGCTTCCACATGGCGCAAGGTTTTGGCGGCCATCCTCGACTTTTTCACGATCTTCATCATCGGTGGCTACGTCATCGCCAAGCTGACCGGCGGCACGACCGAGGGCGGCTTTGAACTGAATGGCATGCCTGCGATCATCCTGTTCGTTGTCGTTATCGCCTATTTCTGGCTCGGTTCGCGTTATGCCGGCGGCACGTTGTGGCAGCGCATTCTGCGTTCGCGCGGCTGATTGCGCGCATCGGCGTCAACCAGGGCTGTTTCAACAGTCTAGAGCTTTGGCCCTCGCAAAGCGCGAGGACACTTTACTTTCGGCGGGTCTGTTCTACCTTGTTCGAATGGATGACAGGCGGCCTTCCCATGCCGCCGAGATCGTCATCGGGGCAGCGATCCTCGGCCTGAGATTGCTCATCGTCTTTGCGGTGATGGGCACGGGCTATTTCGTCATCGAGCATTTCGGCGGCGACTGGTTCAAGGTCTACGTCTTCGCGGTCATGGCAGCCGGCCTTCATTTCGAGCTCAAGCGCATCGACCGCGAATACCCGCCCGAGAACGCAGACGGCGATTGACGGGCTCAGATTCCTTTGCCGCCCAGTTCTGCCAGCATCGTGCGCACATCGGTTTGCGCCGCCGCGATGGCCTTTGCATCGCGCGAGCGGATGACGATCTGCGTTGAGTACGTCACCCCGTCATAGCGCGGATACGAGCCGATGGAGGTGCCGCCGTGGCGTGCCTGGACCTCGGCGAGCGCCGAACCGATGGCGCCTTCGGGGAGCGGACAGTCGATTGCCGCCGAAAGCATCTTCGCACCGGTTCTCAGCGTTGGCATCACCTTGTCCAGCATCGCCTGGAAAACCGAGGGCACGCCGGCCATCACATGCACATTGCCGAGCCTGAAGCCTGGCGCCGTCGATACCGGATTGTCGATAAGGTCCGCGCCGTCGGGGATGCGCGCCATGCGTTTGCGCGCCTCGGTGAACTCGATGCCGCGCTCGGCATAACTCGCCTCCAGCAGCGCCATCGCGCGGGAATCGTGATCGATCCCGACGCCAAACGCCGCCGCGATGGCGTCCGCCGTGATGTCGTCATGCGTCGGCCCGATGCCGCCCGAAGTAAAGACGTAGTCGTAGCGTGAACGCAGTGCGTTGACCGCCTCCACGATGGCTTCCTCTTCGTCGCCGACGATCCGCACCTCCTTCAGGTCGATGCCGGCGAGCGTGAGCATTTCGGCCAGATGGCCGATGTTCCTGTCCCTGGTGCGACCGGAAAGCAATTCGTCTCCGATGGCGAGCATGGCTGCGGCCGGGATATTGCTCAACAGTGCTTCTCCGAAATGATCCGGTATCTATTCAGGCGATTTGCGGCCAGATCGCAAGTCGGTCGAAGCAGATTGCACTGGGCCGTCGATCCGGCTACCCATTCAGCGCAGGCGGGCATGGCGGAACTGGTAGACGCAAGGGACTTAAAATCCCACAGGAATCCTTACTCACCAAGGGTTCTTCTGCACAAACTTCCCGAAAAATACGGCTGAAACCGACCGAAAACGTCATTTTTGCACAAACCCTTTCAGGGCAAATGCACGGTCAACGATGTCCTGTCTGGAAACGTGCCTGGTGTAGTGCTTGCCCATCGAGGTCGACTTGTCGCCAAGCAGTTCCGCGATGGTTGAATCGTCGGCGCCAAGGCGCTTCCATTCCGCCGCGAACGTCACCCGTAAGCCATGCAGCGTCAGTCCAGGAGCAACCTTACCTTCGCGCTCCATCTTCCGCAAAAATCGGCTTACCGCTCCCTGTAGCGTCGTCTCGCGCTTCCACGGCTTGTCGTTCCTCGTGGTGCAAATGAAGATCGAGGTGCGCTCGATCGTGTCAAGATGCTGCGCCAGCGGCTCGCTTGCCGGAACCGGGATGTTGACCGACTCTGAATTCTTCGCCGCCGTAAAGGCGAGCCTCCTGCCGGCGTAGGCCGACCATTTCAGTGGTTGAATATCGGACCCGCGCGGGCCGGCATGACGGGCGATCAGCATCGGCGTCAAGATGTGACGCGGCGCGGCCTCGAACACTACCTTTTGCTCCTCGGCCGTCCACTCCCGGTTCTTGTTTGGATCTGCCGCATGCAGGCGCTTGATCCCGATGCACGGATTGATCTTGACCTTCCCGACCTCCACGGCCTCGGAAAACACCATGGACAGCGCGCCGACCAGTTTGTCGGCAAACCGCGGCCATTTTGCCTTGGCGGCGCGGTTTCGCAAATTGGCGATGTCAGCCCCGGTGATGGCGTCGACCGCGTAATGAAGGTCGGCTCCGATCCATGCAAAGGATTTCTCGTAGTCAGCCTTGGTCGCGTCGCGGAGCCTGGCCCATCGAACGGTATCGGATTTGCACCATTCGATAAGGCCGCCAAGCGTCCCGTCCCCGAATGCTGGCCGGTGCATCCTTGCCGCTGCGAGCGCAAGCATGAACTCCGGCTCCTCCATCGCCCGGGTAAGATCCTCGCGCGTTCCGTCAAATCCCTTGATCAATGATTTGCCAGTCGAGCGGACGCTGACATACCATCTGCCGGCGGAACGACGAATGTTCAGCCCCTTAAGCCGCACTTTGACCACCTGCCCGATCCCCGAAACGTCGCTCACCTGAGCCGTTAGGGTCCATGGATAGAAGCCACTCGTCCAGCCTGACGCGGAGATATCGGTTTCCTCTTGTGGATTGTGTGAATGAAATCGGGCGCACAGGGCACACCTTCTTGAACTCGTCGACGCAAAGCCCGCAATATGCCGCCGCTTCCTGGAGCCGCAGGGCGGCTGGCAGGATAGGCGCTACGATGTCGCGGGCCGGCGCGCTCATCAGTCTTGCCCTGTGGGGTGGCGGGCGGCGCGCTTTAGGACCAGTTCCTTTGCATCGCGAGACAGCGCATCGATACATTGCATCTGCATGATCCTGTCCCCGCCGAGATTCCGGGCGAAGTTTGCCATGAAGGTTGACGTGGCGGCGGCAACTTCATGAAGGTCATTGCCGGCAACTGCTTTACCTATCCGGCGCTCTATCTTTGCAATTCTGCGAGCGTCAGCCATCGTCTTCCCCGCTATTGGTTGGGCGGGCGGCGACAGACCGCCTAGCGTTCAGACAATCCGGGCACTCGCAGCCGTCAACCGGCAGTGTTCTGTGACGCAAGTGCCATGCGTTGCTGCCGCAATAGAGAGGTCCATGACTGTTCGGACACTCCCAATCGCATTCTTCGCTGCCGGCCTTAGCGCACTGCCCGTCCGGGCCGAGGGCAAAGTCTAAACAGGCGCACTCATCAAGCGGACTGCCGCAGTAGTCGCAGCGCTCTTCGTCGTCATCGTCAAAGAGATGATCTTCGAATATGAGGTTCCCGCTCATCCTTCCCCTCCCTTAGTGGTGCGGGAGGCGAAATCTTCCGCTGCTGCAATCCAGTTTCGGCAAGTTGCCTTCGCTTGTTCGGTCTGACCTTCTGGTTTGTAGCCCTTCGCAAGTGGCAGGATCAGATCGATCATGTTGACTGCCATCGTCACCTTCGCCTCAAGCTCCTTCACGCGGGCCTCTGCAGCTTCGGCGCGTTCCTTCCAGTGGTTTTCTGCCGCGCGAAAGCCACGTTCGTAGACTTTGTCTTCTTTTGTAGGAAAGAGGCTCATTTCAGCGCCTCCACGGTTTCTTCGTGAAGCGTGCTGTCGCCGTACTCGGCGGACAGATCAAGTTCGATTTCCTGTCCGTCCTCAGTGAATTTTACAACGCCAATGCCATCATGCCAGCGGTGGTGTTTGCGAAGAACTTCCTTTGCAGCCGCGCGCTCCCGTTCCAGTTGCTCTATGCGAGATGCTTGGTAACGGAGGGCGGCGGCGGCATCGGTCAACACAGGATCACGCCCGGCCACCGCATGTTTGAGGCCGTTGATATCAAACGCTGCCGGGGTGCCCAGGTACTTTTGAAATGCTTCGTCGCAGGCACCCCAAAGGCGCTGCATTCGCTCTTCTTCTTTCGTCAGTCGCTCGATCAGTTCCCCCACATCTCCCGCAGGTGCGGGGAGGGATAGGGCGGCGCGGGCGTTCCAAATATCGGCAACCTCGCGCTCGGTGTCGCATTCAATCGCAATGAAGGTTGGGCCGCAGACTGATCCACCGCACCAGTGTTCAAGCCGAGAACATTCATCGTCGTAAACTGTAATTGCCGCCTCGCCGCCACAAAACGGGCATGGCAGCAGCTTGGTTTCCTCACTTACGGCCATTGTCTGTCTCCTTGTTGAGAAAGGAACGGGCGCGCATAATTGACGCCCACGCTATCCAAAGGTCGAATTCATCCGACGAGATGCGAGCGCACACCATTTCAGGATCGGTTTCAGGAGGAAAGGCAGTTGAGAAATGCGCGCCGATCTTTCCGATCAACAACGACGCAAGATGGTTTCCTGCAATAAGCACGCCCTCCACCACCTCCCGCGCCTCTATTACCTCGGAGACGAGGGCGGCGACGGTTTGAGGATCAAGACGGGAAAAGTGAACGAGGTTTGCCGCTGTTTCTTGCGTGATCTCATCAAGAGGATCGAACGTACCGATCTGGTAAATCAGCGCCACTGCTTCGAATTCATCAGCCACTTGATGATGAGGCAATGTCGGCGCGTAGACCTTTTGGCCGTGCGTTCTGTATGGCCCCGGCGTGACGCTTTCGCAGCCGTCAAGAATTTCCCTCAACCGTTCATCGCTCAACTTCATGGGGTGGGCTCCTGTGCTTCAAGGGCGCGGAACATGGCGATGAGGATGGCGATAGGCGCGGTGCGCCCGTGGGAGTAGGACTCAGGCCCGGAAGTACCGCCATCTGCGCAATAGAATGCAACGTGTGCCATCCACCCGACTGTTACGCTGTTGTCGATCTTCGCAAGTGGATGATAATCAGGTGAATGCTTATCTGCATTGAATGGCGTTAACTGTCCGCCCGCGCAAAAGAAGCAAATCAGTTTTCGCCCTTCCGTCGCAATTTGGCGCTCCACAAGCCCTATGGCTGCGTCCAGAGAGGCGAGCGGGTTATGTTGGCGAAAGTTGTCCGCATCAAAGCCTCTACCATCATTTGGTGGAGGTGGTGCCCACCAATGCATTTGTCCATAGAAGTATCCGGTCGGCACCTTGCGCCATCCGCAGGCAAGCAACACATCTTCCCCAAGAACACGATCCGGCCCTTCCGCCTTTTCCAGACGGGCGATGATGTCTGTGTATTTGCTCATGCCCTGACCTCCGGCATGGCGTTATGCTCGATGCCGTCCAGGAGGCGACCGGAGCGTTTCTTGCCGACCCGGAAGGTCAGGCTTCCATCGTCGAGCGCTTCGACAGGAACGCCGGTATCCGCAAAAGCATATTGAGGAGGCGCCTGTCTCGTGCCGCCATAATGGAGTTTCATCCGGTCTGGTTTCACGGCTGTGGCACCATGCACCTTGCCACAACCGGGCAGGGTTTGGCCGACCGGTAGATACTCCCCCCATTGCTTGAACAGGAACGGCACACCTGCCGCCATGCACTCGTCGCGCAGCGCGCGCGCCCAGTCGGGGTGCATCGGGCGGGCGTGCGGGCCGCTCTCGCCGCCGGCGATGACCCAGTCGATGGTCACCCGCTCGTGAGCCATATAGAAGGCCTTCTCCTGCGGGCATTTGCAGCCGCCGCCACCATGGAAACTGTCTTCGCAGCCGGGGCATCCCCATGTGCGGTCGCGATATTCCACATCGTCCGGCCAGGGAAGCCATGGCTCCAGATCGATCGGCCCGAGCATTGGCTCGCAGGACAGGAACGCAAAAGCCGGATTGAGTTCCGACTTGGCATTCAGCAGATGCGGAATGTTGAGGTCGGCGCGGGTCTGATCCTCTACCGTCGTGCCGATCGCAGCATTGCGCGGCCAGCGCCGGCCCGCTTCCTCTGGATCGAGGCAATACAGATCGCAGAACTGTTCGACGATGTTCTGCGGGCGCTTGGTCAGCAGCAGCCAGATGAGATTCGGCGTGCCCTCGATGAGATCGAAAAGATCATAACGCCATGCCGGGTTGACCTGATTATCGAACACGTCGGCCAGCGAGGAGCAGAATACGAAGGGGTGATCTCCTGCCTTCCTGGCGGCGCGGTCCCATGCCAGCGGTTTCTTCCAGTTCGCCGCCGAGGTCCGCACGCGCGTGCCTGCGCCCTTGCCCGGCGCGCCCCATTCGACACGGCCATAGCGCGTGTCCATCATCTCCTCTGCATAGCAATGGTCGCAGGCCGGCGAGATTTTGGTGCAGCCGATCCATGGATTGAACGTGTGCCGCGCCCATTCGATCGGTGTGTTATCGGACATTGCCTCTCGCCTTTCCTATCACTTCCTTCCCGGCCTCTATGTCGCCGGATACCTCATAGAGCCGGATTGCCAGTTCGAACGGATCGATGCCGTAGCGCGACCAGAACGCGGACTCGTTCATCGTGTGTTGTTCGCGGTGGAGGTCGGGATGCATGGGAACCGTCCATGCATCGCTTGGCTTCTGTCCCTTGCCGGTGCGTTTCTTGTTGTGCTCGGCGCTGCCCATGCGGATGTGGCAGGCTTCACAGCCATAGGCCCCGGTGATGACGCATGGCAGTTCACGGATGAATGCCAGATGCTTTTCATCCTTGAACGAGGCAGTTGCCTTGCTCGATTTGTCGTGAGCAAAGGCCGTTGCCGGGCGCTGGATTGCAAAGGCCCTCATGTGCCATCCCTCGGAGCCGGCAAAAGCGGCTGCATCGACCCGGTTTCGTAGGCGCTGGCGATGCGCGGTTTGACGTGCTCGGAAACCGTCTTGCCATCTGGCATCTGGATATGGGCGAGAAAGGCGTCCTCGAACGTCTCGATACCGCTTTCGACGCTTTCGAGTTTGGCCTTGATGCAAAGGAACAGCGCGCGCCATCTGGATCGACAGGCTTGCTCCCATGCTGAAATCGCAGCGTTCTCGGTGCGCTTGTATTCGGAATAGCCGCGCTTGTAGGTGGTGAACTCCTTGTCGCCTCGGCTTGGCAATGGGAGCGCAAACAGGATACGTCGCCCCTGCATTTCGAAAGCGATCAGCGCGCGGCCGACTTCCTCGAACGAGGCAAACGAGGTGGCGCCGTAGCGGCGTATCACCGCCTTGATTTCCGCCTCTGTCTTTTCAACCGGCACAGTTGTTTTCGAAGCATACGCCATTACGTCACCACCCTCCGCCTGTCCTGTGCCTTCTGTTCGTAGTGGGTCATGCTGCTGCCCTCCGCTGCCTGGTCTGGGCTTTGATCGCCTCGTACCTAGCCGTGACGTCGAATCCGAGCTTTTCGGTCATGTAGGCCATGGCCTTGGTGACGTAGGCTGAGAATTCGTGGTCCTTCATCGCTTCGTGCGCCGTGGAATCGCGGACCAGGCGGACTTCGCCGTCGAGGCTGACATACGTGGTGTGGAAACCCAGACACATCAGCAGATCGTCGTGGAGATGCTGTGGGCTCGCCCAGCGATCGCCGGTGGCCTCGACGACGTCGCGCAAGGTGGCCCAATAGAAACCATCTCTCCGACGGCTACGCGGATAAGTGATCTTCATCTTGATCCGCTGATTGTAAGGAACCTGCGCCCACTCATCGGCGTCAATGCCGAACTCCGGCTTGAAGTTGCCGGCGTTGGAGATCTTGAAGGCGTAAAATTCCAGCGCCATCAGATCAGCCCCTTTTCCTTGGCCAACCATTCCGGCATGGTGACGATGTGCCCGGTACCGAAGACGATAGCTTCGACCTGTGAGCGCGGTAACCAGAACCATTTCTCGCGCTTTCGTCCCTCATGTCGCGGATCGTCTTCCTCGGTGCCATCGGCGATGGCGATCGCCTTCTTCGACGGATCGTCGGAGACGACGCGGCAGTTGATGTCGACGAGATCGGATTTCATCGCCTTATCCTCCCCCAAGCGGGTTCGGTTCGAGTTCCTGCAGGCGGTCGCCATAGGCGTTCTTCAACCGCTTGGCGTCTTCCGGTGCGAACTGTTCGAGGTGGTGTTCGTAGTTCGCCCAGGCTTCCTCGAGTTCCGCCGGATCGGTGATGGCACGGAATTCGGAATCGGCCTTTTCGATGATCTCGTCAGCCAACCCTACTTCCGGCTCGACATAGTCCTCGCCATCGCCGTCCCTGACATCTTCCATGTCGGCATCGAAACCGTTGTCCGGTATCGGGTCGATGCCTCGCGGTTCGGCTTGCGCAGGCTTTGCTTCATCGGCCACCGCCATCGGGGTATGTCCTGGCGGCGGCGGGGCCTTGAGGGCGAGCTTTGGCGTGACGTCGCGGATTTCCTCGCGCGGCGGGTCAAGCCTCGCGATCTCGCGGGCCTCGAATTCGTCCGTGATCCCGCCAAGGACATCGGCGAACAGTTCACGGAGACAGTAGCCCGCCGCGCGCCACGCCAGCATGCGCTGGGGATAGCGAAACCACGGCGAGTCGTTCGGAACGTTGTCCTTCCAGACCTGCTGGCCGTTTTCCCAGACCTTGCCGCGACGTGTCGGGCTGTCGTCCCAAAGACCGGCACGTTTCGCGTCATCGATCGAGAATTCGACAGTCTTCTCCTCGCCGGTATCCGAACGCTTGGCTTTGCACCACCCAACACCGCGTTCGACATCGTAGCCGGTCGAGACGTACTCGGAGCGCTTCGACCGGCGGACCACATTGATCAGCCCGTCGCCATACAGCGCAGGGCGGTTGCCAATCATCGTGAAGGAGCGCAGCGAAACCATGGGCGGCAAGCCAAGTTCGGCACCCGACATCATCACTGCACTGACCGCGCTGAACGCCTTGTTGTTCCACTGGTCCCATTCATCGGCAGGGGCGTTGTTCTTCGGTGGGTAGCCGGTGAGGGACGTCGGGGCCATGTTGGCGCGCACCACCATCTGGGCGACGCGCCACATCTCCTCGACGGATTGCGGGATGATTGCCGCGACCTGACCGCCAACGGCGAGCGTGGCAGGAAGGTTGCGGGCTTCGGCGTGTGCGTTCATGTGAATGCCCTCGCGTTCTTGGCCTCAATGTAGTCAAAGAGCCGTTTGAAGTTGGCGTCAGGCATGCGGATCGCCTCGCCCCACGGGTTCGCGAAAAAATCGCCGAGTTGGTCGCGGTTCGAAGCTTCGAATTCGCCCCAATTCCCATCGATGACGCCAGCCGCCCGCAGTTCGTTTTCGCCCATGCTGGCCATGATCCGCAGGGCGTTGTGGAATTGTCTCGCGTCCATCACGCTGCCCGCCTTTCCTCGACGATCTTCATCCCGGCCAGTACGACGCCGGACTTCGCGGCGCGGTTGGCAAGGCTCTGGACCAGTTCCTTGACTTCGGAATGATCCTTGAGCGCGATGAGAAGCGCGTCGTAATCCGTGATCTCGGCCGATACGAACGTGCGCAGCGACACCTTGGCACCGGTCCTGCCGGCCTGTGCGTTGCGTTCCGCTGCATCGCGCTCGGCCTGTTTCGCCTGTTCGGCGGCTTCCTCGGCGCGCGCTTTGGCTTCGGCATCGTCTGATGCCGCTGCGGCCCTAGCGGCCTCCTCGGCCTCACGCTGGGCGCGTTCGGCTTCCTCGCGTGCCCTGGCCTGCCTTTCGCGCTCAAGCCGGTCCTGCTCGCGCAGCCATGCGTCGAGATGGCGTTTCAGGCGGGTAGACAGGTCCTTGGCGTCGTCGCGGATCGGGTTCCATTTCGCGTCGACGGTCGCACCGGCGTCGATGTGCGGTTGTTTCTCGACCTTGCGCAGATCGTCGGCCTTCTTCGACAGCGTGCCGAGGCGCTTCGCCCAGGTCGCAGCCTTATCTGCCTGTTCCTTGGTCGTGATTCCGTCCTTGAGGAATTGCTCGGCAAGTTCGCGCTCGCCTTCGAGTTCCTGCTTCAAGGCCTCGCAAGGGTCGTCAGAGAGGTTGTCGCCTGCAGCAACTGGCGGCGCTTCATCGGGCCACGGCTCGCCGCGTTCGGCAACGGCTGAGTATTGTTCGTAGGTCACCGGGAATTTGCAGCCGAATGACCAAGCACGGGCGGGATCGCTCGCAATGCCTCCGGCAAGCGCGACGATTTCTCCGTCCTGTTCGAATATCGCAATCGCCTTGCCGCTGCGGTCGCGGTAATATCCGCATTCCGGCTGGTTTTCGTGGATGCCGAGTTTCGACATCTCCTCGCGTGAAAGCTCACGTTTGCCGTCGGTCATGCCGATTGCGGCAGTCCACCAATCGTAACTGCTCATCGCAGAGTCCTTTCATAAGCATGGGGAGGGGAGGCGAAGCTGGCGAGCATCGGGCCATAGGCCCAGATGACGAACAGGAAGCCGGCAATCACCGTGAATTCGAGTGCGGCGCGGAGAAATCTAAGCATTGGCCCGCCCTCTGGTAGTCAACATCGCGCCGTAACGACGCAAATACCGCGCGGTCAGGACGCATTCCTTGAGCGCGATATGAAGGTTGCTGTCATAGGAGCGGTGCGGCGGTTCGCCGGTCAGGCGGAATTTCCGTGCCATGTTTCGCTGCTTGCGAAGACGCTCGACCGCCAGAGAGAGAAGTTTGTCGATTTCGAGCGGTGACGCGCAGCCGGCATTGGCAACCCGCGCCAGCCTCGAACGAAAGATTTCAGGGTAAAGTACGGCCTCATGGACCATCTGCCGCTTTGCACGCTGGCGGGAATCGCGAACCCGGTCGAAATGGTCGCGAAACGCCTCGGCAAAACGCGCGCCGATATCATGGACTGGCGCGTTCATCCGTCCTGCTCCTTCAATCGGGTTGATTAGGCTGCTTCTGCCGTTTCGGCTTCGAGCGGTTTCCATTCGCGCAGCTTGGCAATCGCAAGCATGTGCTTGATGATCAGGCGCGTTTCATCGCCAAGCGCCTCGCCTTTCGGGCGAGTTTCGTCCCAATGCGCTTTGGCTTCCTTGACAGTGAAATTCCTGCATCCGGCCTTGACCCTGAATTCGCCGGGTTCGGTGCGTGTCAGGAAAAACCGATAGCCATCCGACCGAAGGCCACCATCAATGATGCGATCATCGCCCTGTTCCGCGCCGGAGAGGTTCGCGCCGGAGAGGTTCGCGTAGGAGAGGTCCGCGCGGGAGAGGTCCGCGCGGGAGAGGTTCGCGCCGGAGAGGTTCGCGCGGGTCTTCACCGCCCATCTGACAGCGAGGCCAAGCTTGACCGACCTGCTTGCGTTCTCATCGCATTCAATTTCTGCGACGAACTGGACTGCGCCTGTAAAACGGTTGGTGACCTCGAATTGCATTTCCGTCTCCATCGGGTTGATGGAGGGATAGTACGAAATGTACGATTAAGGGTCAAGTACAAAATGTACGACGATGGCAAATCCGGTTATATGGAAGCAATCTGCATGCCTGAAATGCTCACTGCCATAACGGCAAGCAGCACGATCGCGATCCTGATTCTGGCTAGGGTCCGGAAAGAGAGCCCGATGGATGCGACGATCCAGAACGCCGATATCAGCGCAAGGATTGTGGCAAGATAGACCAAACTGCCGATAAGAACGCCATGGATCGACCAGGCGAATATCCCAGGCAGGAGCGCGACCAATGTGTTGGGGAGGAATCTCGGCCGGTCAGACATCAAAAATAATCCTGCGGACTCGTCCGAAGACATAGAGGTCTCCGTTTACCGGGATCGAGATATTGTCCGGGTTGGTGGAATAGGGCTGCAGTCGCTCAGGATCCTTTTTGTAGCGTTTGAAGGTTGCGGCTCCCTGATTGAGGCTGAAGACATAGTATCGGCCATCGATAAGCCGGTCGTCTGCCCTGTTGACGAGGATTGTTGCGCCGTCGGGAGCAACCCGATCCATGGAGTCACCCTCGACCACAAGGGCAACCCAGTCGCCATTCGGTAGATCGGACACTTTGATCCACCGCGATATATCCGCGGCGGTGATGCCGTCCTGATCCCGAAGGCTTCCCGCACTGACCATGGAGAGCACGGGCACGCTTGTTTCGTGCAGTTCGACGTCCGGGCGTTCGTTGTAGAGGATCCATCCCGCTGGAACACCGAATGCCTCGCCGTAGCGCTCAGCCGCCTTCCTGGAAATAGCCCTGTTGCCGTTTTCGTGGCTGATCAATGTATTCTGGTTGATCTCCCGGAACGCGCGAGCAGCATCGGAGGCCGTTTCGTATCCGGCCTGAATTCTTGCCTGCCTCAAGCGGGTTCTCGGTTCACTCATTCGTACATTTTGACAGATAGGCATCGTGCGAAGTGTACGATTTTGTGTTGACAGAAGATCGTACCTTTTGTACGAATACGGCAAATGAACACTACACCCGCATCAATTTCCGAACTGATTGGCCAATGGAAAACCATTGGTGCGTTCGCGGTCGATATCGGCTGCGGCTACGAGGCCGCGCGGCAGATGCGACGCCGGGGAAGTATTGCTCCCGAATGGTGGGCGGCGATTGTCGACAAGGCCGCTGCCAAAGGCATTGAGGGTGTCACCCTTGAATGGCTCGGGGCACAGCGGGCCAAGACCAACGCGGAGCCAGCCCAATGAACGCTCCCGCCCGTCCTCTCCGTTTCTATTCCGAAGGCGAACTACGCCGGCAACTCACGCACTGGCATTCGGTGAAATGCGATCCCGACCAGCACGCCGACGCCCTCGCAGCCATCCGCAAGATTAACGACGAACTCGACCGCAGAGCGGGGAGGGGATGATGGCCTGGAATCGTGATTTCCACGTCGGTGGAATGATTGACGAGTTGATGGCGCTTCGCGTCATCGCGGCGGCAATCCGCAAGACGCGCCGTTACGGTCCCGGAAAGCGAACCTTTGTTACGTCGCAGTGCTTCCGCGACCGCAGCAAATACAGTCCGCATCAAGGCAAGCGGGAACGCGCCCGCCGCCTCAAGCGCCTCGCTCTCAACCCACCTGCAAAGGTGAGGGAGGGCGCATGACCTATTCCGGCACGGTAAACGCCAGATATTCTCTCACCAGTTCTGCATTGAACAGCATGGCGTTTGCTCCCGATCCTGCTGCTTCAAGCCATCGGTCGAGCAATTCCAGCGACAGCACGCCACGCCGGTCCAGTGCCACGGCAAGGACCAGCACAAAGCGGCGCAATTCGATTTCGTCTTGTGTCATTTTCAACTCCGCCAAAGGCCAATGCTTACCCCATAAGCGCCCGCCGGAGGCACTTGCCGGATGCCGCAAGGTTTCCGGTCTTTCATCAGAATCCGTTGCGCTCCCTCCCCACGAAGCCCGGCGCGGCGGACAGGGGCAGATCGGTTCGGCTCCTCCCACTGATCTGCCCCGCTCCATTCTCATTCGCTGGCCAAGGCGCGACCAACGCCCCGGCGAATTCAACGCGGATACTCCTGACATTTTTCCGCGCAAGGCCGGCCACCACGCCAGCCGAAACTGCACCTATCGAAACCCAATCCATGAACTTTCCGAACTCCCTTCCTTCGCAATGAAGCTAGCGAAGGAAGGAATCCGAAATCATGGAAATCACGTCCAAATCTGCGGAGGGCCAAGAGCAGATGTCTGATGTAGCGCTTGCGCAATCCCTTGTTTCCGACATCGGCGGAAGCGAGGTCGTCAAGGTCAAGTTGAGGCGGGCATACGCCAGGCTGACCGAGATGTTCCCCCATGAAGACGAGCCGGAAAGGCGATGGACGTGGCGTCGCGTCCGGGCGCTGTGGGGCAGGGAAGTTGCGGCTCCGAAATACTTCGAGATGGTCGAACTCGCAGCGGCGGCGGAGCGGGCTATCGAGGAACGGGAATTGCTCAAGAACGCGAGGAAAGAGCATGCCGAATTCATTGCCAAAACCGCCCGTCTTCGTGCGCTTCTTGAGCACCAGGACGCGGCTTTCCATCGGCCTGACATTGAGGGGCTGGGGAGCATCACTCGCGGAATGGATCGCGCCGGAACTGAGGAGTGAAGCACAATGAGACTGGAAACGACCGCAGGCCATATGCATTCAGCCCTTCGGGTGCTGAACAAGGTAGTCGAGAAACGGAACACGATCCCCATTCTCGGCATGGTGAAGTTCGAAAATGGAACTATCACCGGGACCAATCTCGACATGGAGGTCGACGTCAAGCTTCCGTTGATCGGCGAGCAAACCGGCTCTGCCACAATCGATTTTGCGGTGCTGTCACGGCTCATGGCTCTGACGCCCGCCGGTGACGAGGTCGTGCTTTCCGAGGATGAGAACGAGCGCGTCGCAACGGCGAAGTTCAACGGCGCCGAATATCGCATGGCCTCTTTGCCGACAACGGACTTTCCCGAGATCCTGACGAACTGGCGGCCGAAGAAAAAGGACTATGTCGCCCTCGGCAACGCCGGCCTGGTCGCCATATTACGCGAGGTCATGTTCGCGGTGTCGACCGAGGAGACCCGGTACTATCTCAACGGCATCGCCCTGCTCAAGGAGCCGGACAAGGATGAGATGTGGGCCGTCGCAACCGACGGGCACCGGCTGGCGATGCGAAAGCTACCCTTCGTCATCGAAGGCGCTTCCGGGACGATCCTGCCGAGGAAGCTTGTCGGGTTTCTTGTCGAAAGGAAACCCGAACCGAACCGGGCCTGCATCGACGCGGAGAACGACAAGGCCGCGTTCGAATTCGACGGGCTCACGATCCGGTCGAAAACGATCGCCGGAACCTATCCTGACTACCGACGCGTGGTGCCACAGAACGCCGATCCATACCTTGTCGTCGACCGGCGCAAGATACTCGCCGTTCTCAGGCGTGTTGTGGCGGTGCAGGACGTGCGTGGCAGGGCGGTCAAGATCACCGGCAAGGCCGGGAAACTTGAACTCACCGGCCGGGTCGACGGCTTGCAGGCCTTTACCGAAACAATGGACGCCCAGACGCCAGCCGATTTCGAGGTCGGTTTCAATCCGCGATACCTCATCGAAGTCCTGTCGGCGTTCAAGGCCAGCGAGACCGTGACGTTTGCGGCGACGAGCGCCGGGCAGAATGCCGGCGAGCCGGCACTGATCACCGGCGACGCCGACGAACTGATCTGCGTCCAGATGCCGATGAGGGTCTGAGTGATGACAGGCATCGGAGACAATTCCAACGTGATCCGCTCTTACTTCGAGCGATGGCAGCGTATTGAGGAAGACAAGAAGGTTCTCGCTGAAGATTCCAAGGAGCTGTTTGCCGAGGCGAAGTCAAACGGCCTCGACACCAAAGCCATGCGCGCTGTGTTCCGCGAGAAGGCGGCACTGGACGCCGAAGACGAGAACCCCGGCAAGAAGGTCGAGCGTCAGGAGCAGGACGCAATTCGCGACCTTTATCGCCACGCGCTTGGCATGGCTGGCGGTGACTTTGACGAGCCTAGCGCGCGTCCCGCGCCTGCGCACGAGAAATCATTGAGGAATTCCGGCTCGGAAGCAACCGAAATGCCGGCTCATGACCCCGAGACCGGAGAATTCACCGATACCCAGCAGAGCAGCATGGGCGGCGGAGACGATGCCGAGGCAATGGCCGGTGATGAACCGGTCGCCGATGAAGGTCGCTCCGCCGCGCCGCTCTCAGACGAAATTCCGTCGCCAGAAACGGCGGATGACCCCACCACCGAAGACGATGGCATGATTGCCGATGGAGCAACCGCCAAGCCTTCGGATGGCAACCAGGAGGAATCCCATGAAGTAGAAAACGCCCCCGACGAAATGGATAGCGGTCAAAGCGAAGCCGTGTCCGTTCCGTCCGAAGACTCGACAGTAGCAACGAATGGAGCGGCGGGCCGGGAACCCACACGGCCTGTCGCACCGCTCGAAATGCCTGACATTCCTGCCTTCATGGACCGGCGGATCAAGAAGCCGGAATGGATGGAGGAGGAGTGATGGAGCCGATCTCCTTCCTCGACGGCAGGGTGACGCTCTATCCGGGCAACTGCCTCGACGTCCTGTTGGCGCTGCCGGAGAACAGTTTGGACAGCGTGGTCACAGACCCGCCTTACCATCTCACCAGCATCGTCAAGCGGTTTGGTGGCGACAACGCCGCCGAGGCCAAGGAAGGTCAAACCGGCGCATTCAAGCGGGCGTCAACCGGTTTCATGGGCCGGACTTGGGATGGCGGCGATATCGCCTTTCGTCCCGATGTCTGGCGGGAATGTCTCCGCGTCCTGAAACCCGGCGGATATCTCTTGGCCTTTGCCTCGACGCGCGGCTTCGGACGGATGTCCGTCGCCATCGAGGATGCCGGGTTTATTACACATCCCTTCATCGGTTGGATTTTTGGCAGCGGATTCCCGAAAGCGACCCGGATCAAGGCTGAAGGCTATGACGGATTCCGCTATGGCGGACAAGCGCTCAAGCCGGCAATTGAACCGATCTACATGGGGCAGAAGCCTTTCGAGAAGGGCCTGTCCGGCACCGAAAACATCCTGAAATGGGGAACCGGAGCGCTCAATATCGACGGGTGCAGGGTCGGTACAGATGGAGCGCGCAACAATGGCCGAAAAGTTGATAGCGATATCTACGGAAAGATGGGCCCCATGGAACGCGTTGACTATGGAAAAGGGAGGTGGCCGGCAAACCTAATCCATGACGGCAGCGCAGAAGTGCTGGCAGCGTTTCCAGATGCACCGGGTGCGCAGCGCGAAGTCAACGACACCTTCAGGCCGAAGACCGGAACTGCGGTCTATGGCGACTACGGCCCGAGACCGACGGTAGAACCAAGAGGCGACGCCGGCTCGGCAGCCAGGTTCTTTTACCAAGCCAAGGCCGACTCCAACGACAGGATAGGTTCCAGGCACCCGACCGTGAAGCCGGTCGATCTGATGCAATACCTGGTGCGTCTTGTCACGCCTCCCGGCGGCACCGTGCTTGATCCGTTCGCCGGGACAGGAACCACGGGCGAGGCGGCATGGCGCGAAGGCATGAACGCCATCCTGATCGAGCGCGAACTTGAATATCAGGATGATATCGCGGAGCGCATGCGCCTCTGCCTGTCCGGCCCTGATGAGCGCGCGCGGGAGATCATCAAGCGCAAGGGCGCGGAACCGTCGGAACCCGCCCCGCTTCTCGAATGGGGAGGCCAGACATGAACCTCTCCCCGGAAAAGCAGGCCTTCATCCGCGATCTGAGCGAAGCCGGTATGCCGGCTGGCGCAATAGCCAAACTGATGCGTTGCCATCCAAACGCGGTGAAGGCCCTGACCGATGTAAACTATCTCGCCCACATGCGCGACGTGCAGCGCCGCACATCGCGCGAACGCGCTGCCAAGGCGCTTAGGCGGGCAAACACCTTCGCCGCTCCTGACGATGCCGCAGCGGCCAGCAGGGAGCGCAATGGCGGGGCTTCCGTTCCTTCGAAGCCCTATGCCGGCGCAACCATCGAAACCCGTTCAGACGGAACACGCTACGTCACCACCGAATATACCAGACACAACACCAGAAAGCATTCGGTTTCTCTAGCGACTGTCAGCGCATGCAGGGAGCCGGCTGAATGAGCGACCTGCTGAACAAGGCTGTCAACGACCACATCGCGGATGGCGGTTTTCCGACGCGTCCTGCCTACGCCAATTCGTGCCGCAACGATCTGATCCGTCGCCACATGCCTGCACCGCTCGATATCTGCGAGGTCTGCGGACGCGGGCCATGCGAGCTCGGCATTCCCGACCATGAACCGGGGAGGGCGGCGTGAAACCCTCCACCGATCGCACTTCCTTTGTCTGGATCACGCCAACCGACGAGTTGCTTCTGAAACTCTTGGCGAAGTGGCACCGCACCACTCCGGAAGCTTTGATCCACGATCTCATCATGCAGGCCGGCAAGGACGCCAAGATCCCGCAGACATACGAGCTCGGCGAGTTCGAGGAGCGGATCGGATGAGCGAGAACATTGGCGGTCTGATCCACAAATTTTCCCTGACTCGCGCCGATGCGATGAGTGTGACTTGTCCGCATTGCGGATCGCCTGCCGGCAAGAAATGCATGGGCCGGCGCAAGGTGCCTCAGGAACGATCGTCGCAGCATCTGGACCGTTACGTGGCCGTAGCGAAAAAGCGAGGGCTGATATGAGCACCCTTCCGTTCATGCCGCTGTACGTGACCACCTATGAGGGCCACACCAGCCATTTATCGCTGGAGGAAGACGGCTTCTATAATCGCCTCCTGCGTCTTCTCTGGCGCTCGCCGGGGTGCTCAATTCCGGACGATCCGCGCTGGATCATGCGTCAGATGCGCATCGATGCCGAGACGTTTCATCGTGTCGGCGCACCGATCATTGCGGAATTTTGCTCGAAGAAAAACGGCAAGATCACACAACGTCGTTTGCTCGCCGAATGGATCAAGGCGAAGGGCAAATACGATGCAAGAAAAGAGGCTGGAAAGAAGGGCGGACGCGCTAAGGCATTGAAAGACGCGGAGAACGCCTCTGTCAAAACGGATGTTTTGCCATACCAATCAGAACCAGAACTACAATCAGAAGAAAGAATATCTAACTCTGAGACTGCCGAGAGTTCGGAAGGAGTTGGTGGAAAGGCAGAAGTCCACGAGCTACCGCACATCGCCGCTGCACGTCTGAGGATGGCAAGGAATGGTGGAGGAAAACGATGAACCTCGACCAGCCCTTCGAAGCGTTCTGGCGGACGTGGCCTGAAGAATTCAGGATCAGTGCAAGGCGCTCGTCGATCTTCGCCCGCTACCAGCGTGTTGCCGCGGCTTATCCTGGTCTAGTCAACCAGTTTCCGGAAGCTGTGCGTCGCTATTGCGAGGCGCGGCGCCGGCAGGGCAGAGCGATCAGCGTCATCGGGTTCCTGACCGGCGGAACTTTTGCCGAATTCAGTTGCAACCCGCCTGAGATCGATGGCGACGGCTGGTTTGTCGTGAGACCCGGGCGGCCTGAATGGTCGGCATGGCTTGGCTACCAGAGAAATCACCACGGACAGGCAAGGGTGGATCAGATCGTCCGTCTTAAACGCTTCGTCACTCCACAGCGTTGGCCCGAGGGATACCCCAAGCAGGAGGCGGCGGAATAATGGACATGATCATCGACAGTTTCGCGGGCGGCGGCGGTGCCTCGACAGGCATAATGGAAGCGCTTGGCCGCTCGCCGGACATTGCCATCAATCACAACCCTTTCGCACTGGCGATGCACGCCGCGAACCATCCCGACACGCTCCACCTCGAGGAGAACGTCTGGAAGGTCAACATCGAGACGCACACAAGAGGCAGAAAGGTTGGGCTGCTGTGGGCTTCACCCGATTGCCGGCATTTCTCCAAGGCCCGCGGTGGCGCGCCGACGATCCGCAAGCGGCTCTTCATCGTGATGCGCCGCGATGGCAAGCCCGTGGTCTGGCCGGCGCCGACGCACGGCGACCCGAAGTCGGAAGCGGTCAAGGCCGGCGAACTGAAACCATGGCGCACCGCCGCCGAGATCATCGACTGGTCGATCCCGTGCCCGTCGATCTTCGACACCTCCGACGAGATCATGGCGAAGTACGGCGTGCGCGCCGTGCGCCCGCTGGCCGACAACACGATGAAGCGGATCGCGGCGGGCGTTATGCGCTATGTGGTCAATGCGGCGGAGCCGTTCTTCGTGACTTATGCGCAGCAGGGCGGCGCCAACCGCTCGGCCGGTGATCCGCTCCACACCGTGACGGCCAGCAAGAAGGACTACAACGCCGTCGTCGTGCCGACCATTGTCGGTTGCGGCGGTCGCGCCGGGCAAAGCCGCCCGCGCGGCGGCGATGTTGGTCGCGGCACTGCCGGTTTGGCCTGATTGACAAGCGAGGACGCATGAAAAGTCACGAGGAACTGTTTGATGATCTGACCGGCATGGCGGACTGGAGTGCCGGCATCGGTGATTGTGGAGAGATTTCCGAGCGAATGCTTGCCGCGCGCTGGGATTACCCGAGGTCGCAGGTCCGGCGGTTCCTCGCCAACGCCGAAGCGCATGGATTGATTCGCAGGTTTGTAAGAACCACGGGAACAAGACTTAACCTGTTGTCGGATAAATGGATATTTGACAGTGGTTCACTGCCGCGTTCAAGGGAAATCCCGATTAAGTCAGCGGACTACATCGCGCAAACCGTTGTGGCTGCATTCCATCACGCCCCAATGGCAAGCCTCAAGGCGATGATTGGTGGCCGGCGTGGCCGCGGGCGACCGTCACGCAAGGCCAGCCAGCAAATCATGGTCAACCTCTGGCTATACCTGCTGAACACATCGGCCGGATTTTCGACCACGCAGATCCACAATTACACAGGCTTTCACCGCCGCGCGATCCAGCATACCGCGCAGACCGTGGAGGATATGCGCGATGACGATCCATTGTTCGAGGCGAAACTGACGCAGATCGAGGCGGCCTATCGCGGCGCGGTCCAGGCATGGAGGATGGCGGCATGAAGAACAGAGCCCTTCGACACAAACTCCTGACGCATCCCAGATTCATCGAAATGCCTGATGCCGCGCAGTTGCTCTATCTCGCGCTGCTGTGCCACGTCGACGACCACGGAATTTGCAAGGCAGACGAAACAGAAATCGCGATTGCCTGCCGCCCGGGGCACGCCGTAGCCGACGTCAGAGAGTGCCTGAGCCTGCTATGCAATGCCGGGTATCTGGTCCCGCGCGACGAATTCATCCTCGTCGCCGGGTTCCGTATCGACCAGAAAGCTGCTCGCCCGGCACCGGAACACTTCGACGAAGCCGAACTGCCAGTTGGGTACAGGATCATCGTCGAGAGCGAGCCTGACCTGAAAATGCAGAACCCGACCGATCGGCCTGTGAAACAGGACCGGGACAGTCCTGTGTTTGACGACCTTGCTGTTGACGCCGGATTTCGCGAACCGCCGAATGCTGCTGAGGACATCGAGCCAACGGCAAGCGCCACGTCTCAAGACGATGCCCCGTCGAGCACAGGAACGGGTATCAACAGGACTGCCCATGCTCCGATACCAGACGATGTCTGGCGCCAGCGCGTGAAGACGCTTCGCGATCATGGCAGATGGCTGGCCTATTACGGTCCAAAGCCGGGGAAGGCCGGCTGCATGGTGCCGAAGCACATCGAGATGGAGTTCGCGAGTTGAAGAAGCAGATAACGATTATTCCATACGCCACAGCCGGGGCTACCGAACGCATGATTGTTGCTGTTGGTACCGTTCTCGTTGCGTACGAAGAATGGTGGCAGTTAGTGTGCTCTGAGTTCGTGGCAGAAGTCATGCGCGTATCAAATGGCTCCTTAAGACCTCACGACATTAAGGAGGTCTACGATAGGATGATGTTTGAACGTGGGTTGATACTCGACAAACCGGAAAAAGCGCGCGACCGAAATTAGCGCTTCGATCTGGCCTGATACCTGATCAGGTCAATGGATCAGCAAGCCCAATCGCCTGAGGACGAATACGCCGCCAAGGTCATGGCCGAGGTCGACGACGTTATCCTGTCGACCGGTCTGTCGCAGCGCGAGACCAGGTTCGTCATGGCCTACATGACGGAGAGCACGATATTCGACGCCGCAAGGGCGGCGGGATACACCGCCGAGACCGCGAAGAAGAACGCGCCGGCCTGGCTCGACGAGAACCATACACTCTACAAGCCGGCAGTGGCGGCCGCGATCAGAATGAAGCAGGAGGCCACGGCGCAGGCCGAGAGCCTGACCGTTCACGAGCTCGTCAAGGAACTGAAATCGGTGGTCTACACCGATCCGTTGGAGTTCTTCGACGCCGAAACGGGAAGCCTGCTGGATATCCATCAAATCCCGAAATCGGCGCGGATGTCGATCGAGGAGATCGAGCAAACCACGGTGTCGGTGAAGCCGACGCAGATGATGGCGCCAGAGAGTGGTGAAATCGTCGACGCGCGCAAGGAAGTGGTCAAGACCAAGTTCAAGGTCCGCTCCAAGGATGGCGCCATTGACAAACTGCTCAAGGTGCTGGGCGGCTACGAAAAGGACAACCTGCAGAAGGCCGCGAGCTATGTCGTGGTCCCGGTTCCGGTCCCCGGAATGGTCCAGGCGGGCCCGGTCGATCCGTCCGCCGGCCGCCAGCGCAACATCGAAGACATGAGGAAGACCAACAACTGGATCGTCGAGCACGGACTCGAGGACCCAATCAACGTCGAGGAATAGGAAAGGCAATTCCATGACCAAGGACTATTATGGCACGAAACGCATCACCGCATGGCCGAGCAAGTCGCCCGATGGCGAAGACGGCTATGCCGTCAAATACGCCGACGGCTATACCTCGTGGTCACCCAAGGCAGTGTTCGAGGCTGCCTATCAGTCGATCGATGCGATGAGCTTCGGCCACGCGCTGCAAGCGCTCAAGGACGGTCACAGGGTCGCGCGCGCCGGTTGGAACGGCAAGGGCATGTTCCTCTACCTCGTCGCAGGGTCAACCTTCATCGTCAATCGACCGCCGCTGCTCGGCATCTACTCCGAGGGTACGCAGATCGACTATCGCCCGCACATCGACATGAAAGATGCCGAGGGCAAATGCGTGCCGTGGCTGGCCTCACAGGCCGATATGCTCGCGGACGACTGGGTGCTGGTAGAGGCCTGATCCTCGCGCACCTGCACGCGCACGAGAAATCATTGAGGAATTTCCGATGCAGAACGTCCAGCAGACACCGCCACAGACCGCAGTGAACTTCCGGTTCCATCTCCTCGCGCTGTTTCATGAAGGTGTGAACGAGGATGACGAAGAACTCGTGGTGCGTTCTGTTGTGCTGTCGTTCAACGCGCCTAACCCGGTGCCGGCGGTGACCAGTGGTGATCCGGAGAAGTCAGCGCAAATCTTCCGGCGCATCCTTGCCGATAACGGTCTCATGATCGCCGGGGATCACAATGCCACGGAACTCGACCGCCTCTGTTCCCCGGAGATGAACCGAAAGTTCGCGGTCTTCAATTCGCCGGGTCTCGCGCAAGGGGCGATGGTTGGCCTGGCTAACCTCAACGCCGTTCTCGAAAACCCGGTCGCCGTTGTTCCGCTGGAACTCCGGCGTCGGCTCGCGAGCTAGATGGAAGGGTTCACATGCCAAGCGTTCTCCGCCGTCGAAACAATCAAGAAAAACGCCACTGACGCCGAAGTCACTGATGAATAGGCGTCATCGCAACACAAGGACCATTGACCATGAAGACGAACTGGCAGAAATCGCATACCCGTACGATCGATCCGTCCCGGCCGGTGACGTTCCGCAAGAAGAACAACCACATCGCCGAGGGCGTTGTTGATGCGTTCAGCAACCACCAGAAGCGCCGCGTCGAACGTGTTGTCGACGATAGGGGCATGGAACGCTGGTTCGATCCCGCGGCGCTGACTGCGGCTTGATTTTGACGCAATGCTCGCCCAGCCCGGCATAGGCCACAACGGCGGGCCGCGTCTTCTCCAACCCACCGATCATGTGGTCTGGGCGCCCCAGCCGGGACCACAAGCGCTTCTGATCTCCTGTCCCGTGTTCGAGGTCATGTTCGGCGGCGCGCGCGGCGGCGGCAAGACCGACGGCATGCTGGGCGACTGGCTGATTCACTCCGATTCCTGGGGAAAGCATGCCAACGGTCTCATGGTTCGTCGAACCATGGAGGCCCTTGCCGAGACCATCGAGCGGGCCAAGGAACTTTTCCTCCCGCTGGGGGCGAAATACCACGCCCAGTCCAAGACCTTTCGCATGGCGAACGGTGCGAGGATCAAATTCCGGTATCTCGACCGCGACGAGGACGCGCAGGCCTATCAGGGCCATTCCTATACCAGGGTCTATGTCGAGGAATTGACCCAGTTCCCGAACTTCGAGCCTATCCAGAAGCTTTTCGCCACGATCCGAAGCGCGCATATCCCTAGTTCGGCATGCGGGTTCAGGGCGACGGCAAACCCCGGCGGGCCCGGCCATCTTTGGGTGAAGCGACGCTATATCGATCCGTGGCCGGCCGGGATGCGACCGATCCGCCAGTTCGATCAGGAATCGGGGATGTGGCTGGAACGCATCTTCATCCCGTCGAAAGTCGCCGACAACAAGATCCTTCTGGCCAGCGATCCGTTCTACATCGCAAGACTGTCTCAATCCGGTTCGGCGCATCTCGTCAAAGCCTGGCTTTACGGTGACTGGTCGATCATCGAGGGCGCATTCTTCGATTGCTGGTCGGATCGCCGTCTTGTCATCCCGCCGCACGCGATTCCCAAGCGCTGGACCAGGTTCCGTTCCTTCGACTGGGGATCGTCTTCGCCGTTCTCCGTGGGATGGTGGGCGATGTCTGACGGCTATCCCGTCGAAATCCCCGGCAAGCCTCCAACGGAATGGCCGTCCTATCCACGTGGCGCGCTGATCCGCTACCGGGAATGGTACGGCGCTTCCGGGCCGAACAAGGGCATCAAGTTGACCAATTTCGAGATCGGCAAGGGCATCGTGTCGCGGACGCCGCCGGACGAGACCATTGCCTATACGGTTTGCGATCCTTCGATCTTCGCCCAGGAAGGTGGCCCGTCAATTGCCGAGCAGATGTGGAAAGGTGGCCGCCATGAACGCGGCAAGTTCCAGCTTCGCAAGGCCGACAATCGGCGCATACCTGGCTGGGGGCAGATGCGGTCCAGAATGATGGGCGATGAGGCCGGCGACCATGCCGGCCGACCGATGATCTATTTCTTTTCGACCTGCAAGGACGCAATCCGCACCGTTCCGGTTCTCCAGCACGACGACAAGAACGCCGAGGACCTTGACACCGAGGGCGAGGATCACGCCGCAGACGAGATCAGGTACATGTGCCAGGCGCGGCCTATCCAGCGGAAATTAGCACCCAACCCCGGCGACGTACCTTACGGACACGTCCCCTCGATCGATGAAGTCATTGCCCATGAGCAAGGTCGAGCGCGTGCCAACAAGGACTATCGAGGTATCTGATGGCTGACGCCAGCACCGAGCAGCAGAGCGATGTGCTCGCCTCCGATCTGGAGCAGGCAGAGCCGAAGACCCAGGCAAAATACTGGCTGCGCGAACTCGACGATTCCAAGAAACATTACCAGCACTTCATCAAGCAGGCGAAAAACGTCGAACGACGCTATCGCGATGAACGCAAGTCCTCCGAGATCGAAACCGAGATTGCGGGCGACAGGGACGTCGAAGGCCTGAACATCCTCTATTCAAACACCGAGACCATGAAGGGCGCGGTTTATGCAAACCCGCCGACCCCGGTTTGCGAGCGTCGCTTTCCCGGCGATGACGTCGTTGCCCGCGTCGCCACCGAAATCATGGAGCGCGCTTTGATCTTCGTCGCCGAGGATGCCGACCTGCACGGCACGATGAAGAAGATCAGGCATGATTATTTGCTGCCCGGCAGGGGGGTGGCGAGAGCGTTCTACGAGATCGAAACCGACGAGGAACTCGACGAGGGCTTCGACCCAGAGGAGGAAGGCGCCAATCCCGAGAAGATGGCGGCTGAAACCGAAGCGAATGAACCCGCACGGGAGAAGATCGCCGAAATCATCAATCAGCGCCAGTTGTTCAAGCGCTACGGCATCGACGACTATCTCGAGAGCGTTGACAAGACCTGGGAGGCGACGCGCTGGATTGCCTACCGGTCCAGATTGAGCCGCAAGAAGCTGATCAAGCGCTACGGCAAGGACAAGGCGGTCAAGGTCCAATTGACCACCGAACTGCTATCGGCGGATGACGAAGGAACGGTCAAGAAGGCCGATATTGAGAGCGTCGCCGAGGCGTGGAAGCGCGCAGAGGTCTGGGAGATATGGGACAAGTCCCGGCGTCTGGTCTGGCATATCTCGCCGGGATACGCAGACGGCCCGCTCGATGTCGTTCCCGACCCGCTTGGGCTGCGCGACTTCTTCCCGGGCCCGCGACCTGCCATGGCCGTGGAATCGAACGAAACAAAGATCCCGCTGCCGCTGTACTGGCTCTATTGCGACCAGGCCGCCGAGGTCGACCGGGTCACGAAGCGCATTTATTCGCTGGTCAACACGCTGCGCGTCAACGGCGCCTATGCCGGCGAGGAATCGCAGACCATCAAGCAATTGTTCAGCGCCGACAACGAACTGATTGCGATTGCCGACTTCGCGGCATGGGCGGACAAGGGCGGGATATCGAAGCTGATTGAGTGGCTTCCCAATCAGGCCACCGCAGAAGCGATCCGGGCACTGTACGAGGCCAGGGAGCAGGCCAAGCAGGAATTGTTCGAAATCTCCGGCATGGCCGATATCATCCGGGGATCATCTGATCCACGTGAAACACTCGGCGCCCAGAAGATCAAGGGCCAGTTCGCCACGATCAGACTAGAAACGCACCAGGAGAACCATTCGAACTTTGCCCGCGATCTTCTCGCAATCGCGGGCGAGATCATCGCCGAGCACTATTCCGTGGAGACCCTTGAGCGCATTACAGGGATCAAACTGCCGCGCGACGACGAAGAACGTCAGGTCGAGATCGTGCGCGTGCAGGTCATGTTGATCGCTTCGGGTGGCGGGCAGGATCAGGCCAAGGCCGCGGACGCCGCCAGGAAGATCGAAGAGATCAGCAGCCAGCCGACATGGGAAGAAATCTTCGCGGTGCTCCGCGATGACACCGTGAGGCGGTATCGGATCAGGGTCGAAACCGATTCCACGATCAAGATCGATCAGGAGCGCGATCGCCAGCAGCGCGTCGAGGCTATCCGTGCAGTGGCCGAAACGATCTCGACGTTTGGCCCGGCGGTCATGGCAGGACAGATGCCGTTCGATTTGTTCAAGCAGATCGTGATGTTTCTGGTTCGCGGCTTGCCGGGCGCCCGCGAGATCGAAGCCATTCTGGATGAATGGAAGCAACCGCCTCCACCACAACAGCAGAACAGCCAGCCTGATCCGTCCGCAGTCGCGGCGATCAGGGAGAAGGGGGCAACGGAGCGCGAATTGCTCAAGGTCAAAGCCAGTGCCGACGAGAACGAGCGCCAGCGCGCCTTCGACGCCGCGGAAGCGGAGAAGGATCGCAGTCTTGATGTCATGGCGCAGACCATCGGGGCGGCCAAGGCCGTTGCTGACGCCGCCCAACGCCGCGAACAAGCTGCAGCATCGATGAGGAACGGCAATGGCGCGTAGCGTATTCGACAAGGTCGCCAAGGAATGGGTGTCGCCCGAGGTCTATGCGAGGCGGCAGGCGGTCCGATCCGATGCCGGGGCAAATGCTTCCGATCTGCCCTCGCCGCGCCTGATCCGCGACATCGAGCCGTACAAATCCATGGTTACCGGGGAGGTGATCACGTCGCGGTCCAAACACCGCGATCACCTCAGACGCCACGACCTGGTCGAGCTCGGAAACGAGAGACCAAAGAAACACCAACCGGTCCGCACCGCTGCGCAGAAGAAACGCAGCATCGAGCAGATCAAACAAGCAGCACGAGATGTAGGGATGGACGTCCTATGAACACGAAGACCGAAGACCAGCAGCTTTCCGGCGCAGACATCATGCGCAAGGCCTTTGAGGACCAGGGCGGCACATTCGAACCGGAAGCCGACGTCACTGCCGATATCGACGATACCATTGTGGAGCAGATCCGCGAGGATGAGGGTATCGCTGCGGACGAGCAGGGCGGCGACGAAAAGCAGGAAAAATCGGCCGAGGAAGCCGAAGCCAAGGACAAGGATGCCGACAAGGCGTCAGAATTCGGTTCGGACTGGGACGAGGACGATCGCGCGGTTCTCAACGCGGCAAGTCCTGAATTGCGGGCGTTGATCGAGAAGAAGGCGACCCCGGCGGAATCTGCCTCGCTTGGCGGTGAGGTATCGAAGCTGTTCGAACCCTATGCCGATGCTGTTAAGCAATCCGGCATGTCCGTACCGCAGATCGTCAAGGGCTGGATCGATCTTTTCCAGTTCTCGCAGCGCGACCCGCAGGGATATGCCCGCCACATGCTGACCTCTCTCAACATTGACCCTGCAACACTGGTCGAGAAGAAGGAGGAGCCGGCGCCGGCAAGGTCCGAGAGCGACGCCGCATCGGACGATGACGACGACCCGTTTGCCGACCCGAAGGTCAAGGAATTGCAGAAGACCGTGGCCGACCTGCAGAAACGCCTCGAGACCGCACCAAAGCCGCAGGAGCAGGCGACCGATCCCAAGCTCGCGGCGGATCAGGCGGTTTGGGCTGACCGTATCGAGACCTTCCGGACCGCCAAGGATGCCGAGGGCAAGCCGCTGCGGCCGCATTTCGACGCACTGAAAACCGAGATGATGAGCGTCATCAACTCGCTGCGCTCCACTGGCCAGCCGATCGAACTCGGCAAGGTCTACGACATGGCGGTGAAACTGAACCCCGAAATTAGCGCGCTCGTCGAGGCCGATAAGAAAAAGGCAGACGAGGCCGAGACTGCGAAAAAGAAGCAGGCGGACCTCGCGAAGGCCAAGCGCGCTTCATCATCGGTTCGGTCCGACGACGAGGCGACCGACAGGCCCCCGAAACTTGAGGACTTGCCTGGCAAGGAGATCATCAGGGCCGCCGCAAGGGCGCACCACATGATCTGACCGAGCCGCAGGACAAGCCCTCGAACAATAGAAAGGGCTTAGTCCAATGGCAGCGAATGCAAGTTGGAACGATGTCGTCACCACGACCTTGAAGCACCGCTCCAAGGAGATCAGCGACAACGTTTCGGACAACAACGCAGTGCTCAAGCGCCTCAAGGCGCGCGGCAAGCACAAGATCATTCCGGGCGGTGAGACCCTGGTGGAGGAACTCTCCTACGCCGAGGGCCGCTTCACCTGGTACACCGGCTACGGCACCATCGATGTTTCGCCGAAAGAGGTTTTCTCGGCGGCGGAATATGACTGGAAGCAGGCCGCCGCGGCGGTTTCGATGTCCGGTCTGGAAGAACTGAAGAACGACGGTCCAGAGCGCGTGATCGGTCTTCTCGATGGCCGCATCGAGAACGCCAAGACCACCATGGCCAACAAGATGTCGGAAGCGATCTACGGTGACGGCACCGGCGATGGCGGCCAGCAGCTTGGCGGCCTCGAACTGCTCGTCGCCGGCACGCCGACCAATACCGTTGGCGGCATCTCCGGCAACACATGGTCGTTCTGGCAGAACTACGTCTACGATTTCTCTGCCCTTGCGATCACGCCGTCGAAGACCACGATTCAGGCCGCCATGAACCAGCTCTGGATGAATACCCGGCGCGGCATGGACATGATCGACCTGATCATCGCCGACAACACCTACTTCGACTACTACTGGCAGTCGCTGCAGGCCATCCAGCGCGTTTCGACGATGTCTGGCGATGGTGCTGCCGGCGCCGGCTTCACGTCGTTGAAGTTCATGAACGCCGATGTCGTGCTCGACGGCGGTTACGGCGGCAATGCACCGGCAGGGATGTTCGGTCTGAACACCAAGCATCTCTATCTCTGCACGCATACGAAGCGGAACTTCGTCCCCCTCGATCGCAGGACCACGGTCAATCAGGACGCTTTTGTCGAACTGATTGCCTGGGCGGGGAACATGACGATGTCGAACCGCTTCCTGCAGGGCCGCATCCAGCCCTGACCGGCTGAAACGCAACAGCGACGGCGCCACCCCGGCGCCGTCCTTTCAGAAGGATCAAGGCAAATGGCATACAAGATCACGGAGAATCGCATCGGCCTCCCCGCAATTGGCGAGGCATATGCCGATGCGCAGAACCTGCCGCTCGGCACAATCGTTCAGGCAAGCGATCCGGATCGCGGCTCCGGCGAATTCATCTGGCTCAAGGGTCTGGACTCCACCGTTCTGGGGTCGTGGGTGACCTACAATACCGACGACTATTCCACGGCGCTGTCCGCGGCCAATGCCATCGGCCCGGTCGCCGTCGCATCGGCCGCCATCGTGACTGGCGAGTACGGCTGGTATCAGATCGACGGCAAGCCCCAGGCCAAGGCCGCCGATGTCGCCGACAACGGCAGGGTCTATCTCAGCGGTTCAGCCGGTGTTTGCGACGACGCCCTTGTCGCTGGCGACCGGGTCTGGAACGCGAAATGGGCCAGTGAAGACGACACGGACACCAACCTCGCCGATGTCGAGATCGCCCGCCCGTTCGTCACCGACAAGAACGAGCTCGGCGACACCTGATCATGGGGCGTAGCGTCGCCATCGTGGCCAAGGGCGGAACCTCCGCCCTTGCGCCTTATCAGGACCGCGAATGGGAAATTTGGGGACTGCCCTGGGTTTCCTATTCACGTGTGGACCGCCTCTATGACGTTCACGAACAGGAGCACTGGGACGAAAGTCCCAGGAGTTCCGAATTCGAGGCGACTTGGTACAGACGGTCCAGACCGCTCTATCGTGATCACGAGGTCTGGTGCCCCTCCTCAAGGACACATCGCTTTTCCAACGCCAAAGTGCTTCCGGTGGAAGAAATCATGGCATTTCTCCCGATCGCGCTTCTGGAAAACTCCATCGCCTACATGATCGCCCATGCGCTCTTCGAGCACTGCGAGATGGGCGAGGAAATCGACAGGCTCGGGATCTACGGCGTTCATATGCGCGGCGCGCTTGAATACGCCAACGAGCGGGCTTCCGTACTGTTCAATCTCGGCCTTGCCTACGGGATTATTGGCGAGATCGTTCAGCCGGAAGGCCAGCCCCTTTTTATGTCGCAACACATCGCCGGGCGTTATGGCTGCGCCGGCGGCATGCGAATGATCAACCCAGCCATGGGTAGCGTTGGTGCGCTGCCGAACATCGCTTGAAAGGTCGCCAACAATGAACAATCCAGACGTTCTTGCCGGAATCCGCAATGCATCCCTGCCGCAGGTCGGCGCAGGAAATCACCTGATGTTCTACGAAAAGACCAAGAACATGGGTATTTTTGATGAGAACGGGCAGCCGGTCTTCAAGACCATGATGTTCGTCGACGTCTACACCCCCGGCGACCGCAAGAATTTCGTGACCTACGAAGTCAAGGACAGGCCCGGTATCAACGGCCAGGTCCTGACCAAGGAGCAATGGCTTGCCTCCAAGGGCTGGCTCGAGCAGTTCAACAAGTACAAGGCCACGAAACAGGCGTCCTCTGAACTGATCGACGGCACGCCGCTGGACCAGTGGCCTTCGATCACGCGCGAGTTCTCCGAAGTCCTGAAATTCAACAAGGTCTATACCGTCGAGCAGCTTGCGGCCGCCCATGACGGCGTCCTTGCCGTTATCGGGCCCGGTGCCTTCGATCTCCGTGAAATGGCCCGGAAATGGACTTCGGATGCGGTCAACAAGGGTTCGGCCACCATGATGGCGGTCGAGATCGACAAGCTCAACGAGCAAATCGCCGAGCAGGGCAGGTCCGAAGCCGAAAAGGACAGGCGCATCGCCGAGCTTGAACGCAAACTCTCGTCGATCGCAATGAACGGCGCGGAGCCCGCCGCAATCACTGCGCCTGCCGCCCCGCCCGAGGTCGAGCGCGCGCCGGTGGTGCCCGATCCAAGGGTGCCGCCGCAGAATATCGAGCCTGTCGCCGATGAGGGCAGCTCGGACGAACTTCCGGCCGGCTTCGGCGAGGCTGTGAACGAAACCGAAGAATAAGGCCATGGGTAGCAAGAGCATTCTGGAAATCGTCAACCAGGCCCGCATCGGCACATCCCTGCCGGCGGTGACCACGCTGTTTTCGGCTTCGGCGCGCAAGACCAGAACGGTCGAGATCGCCGAACTTGCCATTCTCGAGACGGTCGAGGATTTTTTGAAGCGGTCGTGGAATGCTCTTGAATCCCAGGCAACCATCACATCGGTTGCCGGACAGGAGAGCTACGACCTCCCTGCAGACTTTCACAGGTTGCTTCCTGAAACCTTCTGGGGAGTTGGATCGCCGCCGAAGCAACGCGGAATGGGTCCGGTCGGTATTGGCGATTGGCGGTATTTCAAGAACTGGAGCATCAGCAGCGGGGTGACGCCGCGCTGGCGCGTCAAGGGATCGAAAATCTATATCAACCCGACCCCGACCGCGAGCGGGGTGAACTACGAGTTCGACTATATCTCGAACTATCTGGTTTACGGCGCCGGCGGCTATGTCTGGGGGTCATTCAGTTGGGGGCTTGGTTACTGGAACGCCACGGCTGCGGCGGCCGGCTACAAGGCGTCATTCACGCGCAACGACGACACCTTCGTTCTCGATGACGAAACGCTGCGCAAGGGCATCAGATTCCGCCTTTTGCGAGACAGCGGCAAGCCTTACGCCGTTGAGGAGGAGCAATATCGGCGCGCCATGGACTTCGCCTTTGCGACCAATGACGGCGGTCCGGCCAATATCAGCGTGACGCAGAGGCGGCGCGGGCCGATAGGCGAACTTGCGGTCAACATCACCGGCGATGCGTCCGACACCTATCCCACGGGCGATGCAGACATCTAGAGGACTTGCGTCATGGCGTTCATCGGCATTTCCTCGCTGACCACGGCTCTTACAAGGATCTACACCCGGACCTATGACGTAAGGGACATGTCGAATTTCAGGGACTGGCTGGTCGCCAACATGGTCCCGGCCGGGTCCGTGCTTTTCATCGCTTCATCGGCGAGCCTTCCGGATGGCTGGCTTTATGCCGAAGGCGGTTCATTCGATGCCGGGATCTACCCGGACCTCTATGCTGCTCTCGGGTCGACCACGCTTCCCGATCTCAGGGACCGCATTCCCATTGGCATCGGCACGCATGTCACAAGCCTTCTTGGCACGGCTGGCAACAGGAACATCACGCTGGAAACCGCGCAATTGCCGGCACATAGCCATGGGGTGTCCGATCCCGGCCACTCTCACTCCGTCACCGGTGATATCGATATCCCATACGACTACACCGCCGGTCTTGATGCAACGATTCTGCCGGGAGATGTCGCCGAGGGAACGCAGGCCTTTTCCGCATCCCTTACCGCCGAAGAAGGCACAACCGGAATTTCAATCGGCGATGCCGGCGGGGGCGAGGAGATCGATATTCTGCCGCCCGTTATCGGGCTGCGGCCCATAATCAAGGCTTGAAGCGATGCGAGCAAACCTCAACGACCTGATCAGGCAACAGGGCGCGCGACAGCGCTCCGATCCAAACCCAATTCCCCTGCCGTTTGGCGGGGTCAATCTCAGCGCACCCTATGGCGGCCTGAAAAAGGGAGAGGCAAGGAAGGCGTTGAACTTCTTCCCGCTCGATGGGCGCATGAGCATGCGGCAAGGTTACTCGGTGCTAAAAACACGGACGGCGCCGGTATCTATCCTGGGCTACGACCTGCCGGCGGCGGCCGGGTGTCTTGCGATCGACGCCGACGGCTGGGCGCTGAATATCGGCGAAGACGACACCATCGTCCCCATTGCGCGGTCCTCGGGGTTGTCGCCGGCCAAACAATTGTCAGGAGCGATCAATTCAGGGCGTCTGTGCGTCGTCGACGGCACCAATGCCGGGATCAAGCATTTCGATGGATTGAGTCTCACGTCGGCGGCGCTGACCGGAGATTATGCGGCGTATGTCTGGGCCGGCATTCTCGGCCATCAGAACCGCTTGTTCATGTGGCAGGAGAACAGTCTGGATTTCTTCTATCTCGGCACCGATGCGATCCAGGGCGAAGTCAAGAAATTCTCGCTTTCCTTCCTTGCCAGACTAACCGGATCGATACGCGCCATGGCATCATGGACCGTCGACGCCTCGCAGGGTACCAACGACCTGCTTGCGATCATCACCACAACTGGTCAGGTCGCGGTTTACGAAGGAAACGATCCTGGCGACGCGCTGAACTGGCGCCTGAACGGAATCTATCACATCGGAGCGGTTCCGGGGGCCGACGGTTGGGTCAATGTCGGCGGTGATCTGAGGATTGCAACCAAGCAAGGTATCGTCTCGGCGTCTGAAATGCTGACCGCGGGAGAAGCATCGGCCACGGCGACGACAACGGTGGCGCGCAACATCATTCCATGGTTCATCGAGGCCGGCGCGGTGACGGGCAAGGATCGATACTGGCAGGCCATGATTGATCCAAAGGGCTACGGGGTCTGGTTCAACATGCCAACGTCGACGGGGTCGCGGCAGGCCTTCTTTGCGGCGAGCAATCTCAAACCCTATGAATTCGACCTGCCCATTGTGGAAATGGCGCGCGGCGGCAAGACCATGTGGTTCGTCACATCTGCCGGCGAGATCTGCAAGGCGTGGTCAGGCTATTCCGATGGGGGCGCGTTTATCACCGGAGAATGGCATTCCGACTGGTTGCCGGCCGGGTCAAAGGGCGCCTCCGTGGATGGCATCCAATACGTCTTCGGCTGCGAGAGCGGGATTTTCCTGACCCTTTCAATCCTATCCGATTATCGCGAGAGCGCCACGGCAATCGGGGAGGTTGAGCAGGAATGGCAACTCGATCCGCTTGACGGCGTTTGCGATGACGAACTTTCCGCTTCCGGCGAGGGCGAGGCGTTGCAGTTCAGGATGTCGGTCGAGAACCGGTACATCGAGGAAATCAAATGGATCGCGACAAAGGCCAGGACGGTGGGCCTCGCCCGTTCAAGGTAGGACGCCTGCTGTTCAACGCAGACAAAGCGGTTCTTTCCTTCATCCAACAACATTTAGGCTCGGTCTTCGAACCGGATGGCGAATTCCGATGCGTCGGCATCCTGGACGGCTCCGACAATCTCGTCACCGGGGCGTGTTTTCATTTCTTCGTCGGGTCCGGTGCAATGATGACCGGGGCGTCGTCACGACCGGGGCGTTGGACCACCAGAAAGGTGATGGCCGGTTTATTCGCGTATGCGTTCGAGAGCCTAGAATTGCATCGGATCACATGCCTGGTCGCCGAGGACAATCTCGCTTCGGCGCGATGGTGTGAAAAGGCCGGCTTCAAGGTCGAGGGACGGCTTAGACAGGGTGCCACGGACCATTCCGATCTCATGGTCTACGGCATGCTCGAAGCAGATTGCAGGTGGCTCCATGGGCAAGAAAAGCAACGATCGACCGAAGGCACCAAGCGCTGAGGAGACGGCGGCGGCACAGTTCCGCAACGGCAATTTCTCGGTGTTCAGCCCGACGGGCAATCTGGTTTTCGGCACCACGGACGCCAACGGCAATTTCGTCGCCGATCCGAATGCAACGGAGCATTCCGCGCAGATCCAGGAGACACCGTTTCAAAGCGAACTGCGACAGACACGCGAAGGCGGTACGCTCGATCTGATCAATTCAATCCTTGGTCAGGGCATGGCTGACCGACCGACGATCAACGATACCTCCGACATAGCCAAATCGATCTTCGACAGCGCGCTCTACAATCTGAAACCTCAGCGCGAGCAGGAAGACCGTCGCCTTATCCAGAACCTTTCCGACCGTGGAATTCCGCTGATCGGCGAGGCCGGCTCAACGGTGCTCGACGACATCCAGCGCCGCAGGACCGGTGAAGAAGAACAATTGATGCGTGGCGCAACGCAGGCCGCCGGCTCGGAGCAGAGCAGGCAATACAACCTTGCGTCAGACGCAAGGAAAAACAGCCTTTCGGAACTCATCACGGCGCTTACCGGGGTTAATCCGTCCCAGAACACGATCACGGCTCCTACGTCCACGGGCATCGACATGGCGGGCCTGATCAGCCAGGCCTACGGCAATGACGTCAACGCCTACAATGCGGAGCAGGATTCCAAGAACGCGCTGTACGGCACGCTTGCGAATGTCGGCGTTGCGCTGCTCAGTGACGCCAACGCCAAGTACGATATCGCACCGTTTGATGGGTCTGTGCTTGAAGGCTTGCGCCGTCTCGACATCCTGAAATGGCGCTATCGCCCAGAGGTCGGGCTTGGGGAAGAAACCCATATCGGCCCGATGGCACAGCAGTTCAGGGAGGTATTCGGCGTCGGCGACGGCAAGACAATCGCGCTTGTCGATATCGTGGGTGTGGCGCTCGCAGCCTTGAAGGAATTCGCGGAGATCGTGCCCGATGTTCGCCACGCCTAACAGCCAGTCCGTTGCCGATCTCGTCGCGGCGCTGACCGCGCGCCCGGCATCTTCGCTTCCGGTCCCGGAACCTCGCCCGCTGGTTGCCGCGCCAGGCTCCTTGCCGATGAATGTTGCGCAACCGAAACAATCCATCGGAGGAGCAACGTCCCCCGATGCCAGGGACCTTGTGAATTCCATCATAGGGCAAGAGACCCGCGCCCCGGTGAAGCACTGGGGTCAGGCTCTGGCACGACCCATTCTAGGACTGATCAAGAGTCAGCGTGACAGGGAAGCGCGCGGCTACGAGGAGAGCCAGAAGACCCAGAAGGCCGATGCCCTTCGCGGCGCCATCACTGGCATCAGATCAGGCATGAACGAGCGCGGCGATGTCGATCTTGCTTCCGTTCTCGCCGGCATCAATGACCCCGACATGATCAAGGCCGTTACGGACTATGCCGATGCATCCGGCAATCGTCGGCATGGCCAGTTTGACAGCGATCGCAGGTTTGCCGTCGGGCGCTCTGATTCCGCGTTTCGTCGAGCCATTCAGGAACAGGAGAACGCGCGGGCACAGGGCAGGTTCGATCGCGACATGCAGGACAATTGGGGAGAACCCAGGAAGGCATTGGGCCCGGATGGCAAGCCGGTGTTCTTCCAGACCAATCGTGCCGGCGAAACGCGCCAGATGCCGGGCGACTTCCGTCCTGACGCACTCGACAGCGATTACAATCGCAAGATGACCCCTGCCGAAGCGGCGAAGAACCGAGAAATCCTCGCCGCGCGACAGCAAATCCTGGACACGATTGCGGCGAAGGGGCGCGACAGCGTCATTGATGATGTCATTGGCCCGAGGCAGGGCTTCGAAAAGCTTGTCGAAACGGCGAGGCAGTCCGTCGTCGGGGCAAGCGACCCGAGTTATGACGAATTCCTCCGCGTGCTCGGGGGAGGAACTCCGGCACAGCCCGCACCAGGTGAGGGCACTCAACAGCGCCCTGCGCAGTCGCAGCAGACGATGCCTGCGGACAAATCCGGCAATCTCCTGCAACGCATGCTTGGAATAAACGGAATGTCCGCGGCCGAGCGCTCCTTTGTCGGGTCAAAGGGACAGGTGACGGGCATTGTTCCGATGCGTCAGGATGGGCGGCCAGATGTGGAGGCGATGCAGCCAGGCCAGTTCTACCAGTTTCGCGACAAGGACGGAAAGGACCGCATCGTGACCCGCAATGCCGACGGCTCTCTTGAGGTCGTGAGGTAGCATGCCGGTCATCACCCAGCAGGAATTCGACGATCTGTTCGGTCAGCAGCAGCAACCGACGATCACGAGCGACGCAGACCTGTCGAACCGGTTTGTATCTTCCCTGGCAAAGGTCATTGCTTCTCCGGTGCGGGCATCTGGCGAGATGTTTGGCAGCGATATGCTGACCAGGGCCGGAGAAAGCATCGAGGGCGGTATCGACAAGGCATTTCCTATCGATCCGTCTTATGAGGGTATCGGGCGGGATCTGGCATCCGGGGCAGGTTCAATGGCCGGGTTCATGGCCCCCGGTGGCATCGTTGGTGCTGGTCCGAAGGTTGCCACAGGGCTGGCGGCATTGCTCGGATCAACCAGTCAAGGGCTCGCAGGCCTCGATGAGGCCAGGCAGCACGGGGCTACACCGGATCAGGAAAGCACGGCGTTCGGCCTCAACTCTGCGCTGGGTCTGTCCGAGGCAATTCCGATCGGCAGGTTCATGGGCCGCGCGGCGCCGGCCGCCCACGAAATCGCGGGAGACATGACCAGCGCCTTTACGAAGTTCATCAAGGACTCGCTCAAGGGTGCCGCAGAAGAAGGGGCACAGGAAGGTTTCCAGCAATTCGGTCAGAACGTCATCGCCAAGGATGTCGCCGGCTATGACACCGAACGCGGAAGAACCGACGACGTCGCCTACAATGCACTGCTTGGCGCAATCCTCGGTGCGCCGATCTCCGGAACGATGGGCCTTGCCGGAAATGCGCCACGTCAGGAAACCGGCGAGCAGCCGCAGGACGGACTTAGCGGCGAAATCCTGCCACCGCTCGGTCTACCGCCGGGCCCCGAAGTGCAACAGGCCGCCCCGGAGCCGGTGACGATCGACGGCGAAGTCGTGCGCCCTGCGCCGGAGCAGCAAGCAGAGACCACAGAGAACTACGATTTTTCTAGGCCGTTACAGGGCGAGCAGGAAATCAGCATCATCGATCCCGCCACCGGGCAGGAGGAGCCAGGCTTCTGGCACGAGGCCACGAACCGCGTCCGTCCTGCCGGCGAGAGACCGCACCAAAGCGTGCTCGATGCGCAACCAAAGCCTCAATCGAAAGAAAACAATGTTCAAACATCTACCGATGTGGCGCTGAACAATGTTGCGCGACAGAAACCAGACGCCGCCACGACGCAAAACATTGTTGAGCAGCCTGCGCAAGCTGTCGCTGACATTGTTCGTAAGGATGCTGCGTCACCCGTGGCAAATCCGTATCTGTTGCCCGCCCCTGCGGAAGGACAGGCAAACAGCGGACAGGAAGCGCGTGGAGCAGAGCGGCCAGTTGCCGACGATATCGTATCGGCCATTGTCGGTCAGCGCGAGAATAAAGCACCACCGCCGGCAGAGCCGGTAGGGGAAGTTCCAACGCAAACCATGGAGTGGGAGTCATTTTCTCCGGAATCCGGAACGATTGGCATTCCTCGGGTGGACATGCCCCAGATCAAGGCCGAGCATCGCGGTGCCATGGTGAATTTCCTTGGCGGGAAGGGCGTTGGCCACACCTCGGAGACGGTCGCCGCAGACACCTTGAAGCCGACACAGGCAGAATTCTCGCCGGAGAAGGTCAAGAAGGCCGAAAATTTCGAGGGTGGTGATCGATCAATACTTGTTTCGAGTGACAATCATGTTGTCGATGGTCACCATCAATGGCTGGCCAAACGGAATGCAGGCGAGCCGGTCGACATAATCCGTTTGGGCAAGCCGATTAAGGAGCTGCTTCCGATCATCGGGGAGTTTCCGAGCGCTGAAAATTCCGATGCCTCCGCACGCGATGTTGGTGGACACGAAGAGAACAAGCCGCACCCGGGACGCGGCACCCCCGGATCGCGCACGCTGGCCCAACTCATGGCCGGGGTAATACCGGAAGGCGGGCAGGCCAATCCGGAAGAGCCGATAGCCCGGAAAGGGCCGGAGGCCACGGAACCGCCTCCAACGGCAGAGGTCAAGCCAGCATTCACCCCAGAACAGGCCGAAGCACACCAATGGCTGAAAGACAACGGCCACGGCGAACTTGCGCGCATAATGGAGATGGACGCCGACAGAGGCTATGCCGGTGCTCTCGATGACGCCGTGCGGCGCGCGAAGGTGCTGCGCGAGGCCAAGGAAGACGAGGCGAACTGGCCAGAGCCGAACGATAGCGGCGTCTACTCCGGCGATGACGTCAAGGACGGCGATCGCTTCGCGATGAAAGGCGCTCATGCGCCGATTGCCGAAATAGAACTCCTGGCGGTCGCACCGAACCGATGGGTGGCGCGTCGAGCCTATCATTTACCCGAAATTGGCGGCACGAACCCGTTGTCCGGTCCGCCATTCTTCGGGGAAAGGCAGGAAGCGCTTGATGCAGCAATATCGAGTCTGCGCGGGAAGTTCGCTGACGCAGTCAAGGGCTCGGGTCCGAAGGCGCAGAAGGAACAAGCGGAAGCCGCATTGAAATGGCTTGATTCCGTCGCTCCTGTTGCAGGCGCATCGGTGCGAAATGAAGTGCAAGAGAAGCCCGGGAAGATCGACGAACCCGCGACGGGGAACGAAACGGCGCCGGCCGGCGAAGGTACGCCGCATGTCCGCGCCGCGCGCGAAATCTCCGACCTGTTCGGTGATGGTCTCGACATGCCGACGATGAAGAAGCGGGTCCGCGCCATCGTCGAAAGGGCGTATGGCGGAACGGTGTCACAGGGAGCCTATGCCACCAAGGACGCCTACGAAGCGCTGGAACTCGGCCTGAACCTGTATATCTCGCGGAACCCAGACCAGTTCAATCCGGCAAATGATCACGTTAACGCTTTCGTTAAACTGACCGAAATGCTTGACCGTTTGCCGCGGCAGCGCAGCCGTGACGCCGACACCGATGCATTCCAGCAGTTCTCGACGCCACCTCAATACGGTTTTGTTGCCTCTTGGCTGGCAAACATCAAACCCGGCGAGACGGTAATGGAGCCGTCGGCTGGCAATGGCGGTATCGCGGTGTTCGCCAAGAATGCCGGTGCAAAGACCATCGTCAACGAAATCGATGCGCGCAGGGTCGAAAGCCTCAACGCCATGGGATTCGACAAGGTCTATTCCGAGAACGCGGAGCAATTGAACAACATCCTGCCCAAGGATGTCATGGCCGATGTTGTCGTCATGAACCCGCCGTTCGGCAATGCCGGCACGCGGGGCATGTCGGAGGGCGCCGATCTCACGCGAAAGCACATCGATCAGGCATTGAAGCGGCTGAAACCCGGCGGCAGACTGGTCGCTATCACGGGCTACACCTTCCATTCCGGCAACCGCAAGGTCGCGAAATGGTTTGCAGAGACCGCAAAGAAATACAATATCAGGGCCGGTGTCCGCGTCGACGGAAAGGAATACGGGAAGTTCGATACGACCTACGACACAAGGCTCTGGGTCATCGACAACACAGGGCCGACACAATCGCGGCCCATGATCAACCAGGAAGCGGTTGCCTTGGAACCGCTATTCGAGGCGCTCAAAGATGTCCATGACACCCGTTCTGTTGCAGAACAAGGACCCGCTGAATCGCAAGGCGGAAGCATTGCTGAGACGAGCCGGCGAGACGCCGGACCCGACACAGATGCACGTCCTGCAACTCCTGAGTTGGGCGGTGGAGAGCGGGGAAATCGAGCCGACGAAACTGGCCGCAGTACCGTTCCAGACAATGGTGGAGGAATTGCAGGCCAAAACGCCGGGTCAGGCGCTGACCTGGCTGGTGACGGACGCCGAGAACGAACCGAACGAGATCGCGCAAGCGCTGGAAGGGTTGACGCCGATCGAGGCGGCGGCGCATCTCCTCGAGGAGATCAACGTAAAGATCAGGATGCTGGAAAGCGCGTAACCGTCGAGGAAGCAGCCGACGTCGGGAAGACCGACGAGGAATTGACGGAATCGATCTTCTCGAACTACAGGCCCCAACGGGCCCGTATCAAGGGCGCAAAACCGCATCCGTCCAAGCTCGTGCAAAGTGCGGCTATGGGTTCCGTGGTCCCGCCAAAGGCGACCTATGCGCCGCATCTCCCCGACAAGACGATTGACGATGGCCTGCTTTCCGATGCGCAGTTGGAGAACGTGGTCTATGCCGGTCAGGCGCATGAGGAGATGCTTCCCGCCCCCGCAGGCGAGCAGGCGGAGCGCAGGGGCTATTTCATCGGAGACGGCACCGGTGTCGGCAAGGGTCGCCAGATTTCCGGCATCATCATGGACAACCTTGCCCAGGGCCGAAAGAAGCATGTCTGGATTTCGGAAAAATGGCCGCTGTTCAATGATGCCAAGCGCGACATGAAAGGCGCCGGCGGCGATGCCTCGCTGCTGATCTCCCAGAAGTCTGTCAATCGTTCGAAGCCGATCGATGCAGGTGAGGGCGTGTTGTTCACGACTTATTCCACGCTGGCGAAGACCTTTGAGAAAGAGGACTCGAACTTTGCCCAGCTTGTGAACTGGCTCGGCAAGGATTTCGACGGCGTAATCGCCTTTGACGAGGCCCACAATATGGGCAATGCCGTTGAGATGAAGGGCAAACGCGGAAAGAAGAAGCCGTCACAAGCCGCGCTCGCCGGGGTGGAACTGCAGAAGCGTCTTCCCAATGCAAGAGTGGTCTATGTCTCGGCAACGGGCGCTACGGAAGTCGCGAACCTTTCCTATGCTTCAAGGCTTGGTCTCTGGGGCTTCGGCACGCCGTTTGCCAGCCGTGACAAGTTCATTCAGGAGGTTACGCAGGGCGGTGTCGCGGCGATGGAACTCGTTGCCCGCGATCTCAAGGCACTTGGATCATATCAGGCGCGCTCACTGTCCTATGACGGCGTCTCCTACTCGAAACTGGAACACGCGCTCACCGCGCCGCAGCGCGAGATCTACGACACGCTTGCGAAGTCATGGCAGAGCGTGCTTGAGCGCGTCAACGAAGCGCTCAAGGTCTCCGAGGGAGCAGCAAACGCCAACGCGAAATCGGCGGCGCTATCGGCGTTCTGGGGATCGCACCAGCGGTTCTTCAACCAGGTCCTGACTGCATTGCAGATGCCGAGCGTGATCAGGCAGGCGGAAAAGGACCTTGCGGCCGGCGATGCTGTTGTAATGCAGATCGTCAACACCAATGAGTCCTCGACCGAGCGCGCTTTGGCGAAAATCGAGGACCAGTCCGATCTCGAGGACCTGGACCTTACCCCGCGCGAACAGCTCATGGCCTACGTCCAGAACTCGTTTCCCGTGGCGCAGCATGAATCCTATGTCGACGAGGACGGAAACCAGCGCTCGCGACCTGTTACCGATTCAAACGGCAACCCGGTCGAGAATGCCGAGGCCGTAGCGATGCGCGAAGACCTGCTGGATCGCTTGTCCACGATCAAGGTTCCAGATGGCCCGCTTGAAACCCTGATCGATCATTTCGGGGCGGACAAGGTTGCAGAGGTAACGGGGCGCAGCAGGCGCATTGTCACCAAGGGAGGAAAGCGCGTCATCGAAAAGCGCGGCGCCCGGGCCAACGAAGCCGAAACCGATGCATTCATGTCGGGTGACAAGGACATCCTGATTTTCTCCGATGCCGGCGGCACAGGGCGATCCTACCATGCCGACCTTACCCAACGGAACCAGAAGCGCAGAAAGCACTATCTGGTGCAGCCTGGATGGCGCGCGGACAAGGCAGTGCAAGGGTTTGGCCGTACGCATCGCACCGCACAGGCTTCGGCGCCGCACTACTATACTGTTTCCACCGATATTCAGGGCCACAAGCGTTTCGTCTCCTCGATCGCGCGACGACTGGATCAACTCGGGGCACTGACCAAAGGCCAGCGCGATGCCGGCTCGCAAGGCATGTTCACGGCACTCGACAATCTGGAATCGGACTACGCCAAGGATGCAATGCGTACGATGTTCTACGATATCGCGCGCGGCAATGTGCCTGGCCTCGATATTTCGCAGATCAACAGTGAACTCGGGCTGAAACTCATCAATTCCGAGACCGGCGCGTTCAACGATACAGCCATTCCAGAAATCCCGCAGTTTCTCAATCGCATCCTCTCGATGACGATCGAACGGCAAAACCGTTTGTTCAATGAGTTCGTCGACCGGCTGCAGGATAACATCGAGGCGGCAAAACAGCGTGGCGACGCTGATCTCGGCATCGAAACCATTCGCGCGGACAAATCCGAAAAGAAGGATGACCGTGTCGTCTTCACCGATCCCAAGAGCGGCGCGGAAACACGCCTTGTCGAAGTCGAGTTGTCGCACCGCAATGACCCGCTGACATGGGAAATGGTGAAGGACGGTTTTGGCGGGAAGAAGATCGAGAAATGGGCGCGCAACAAACGCTCAGGCACGCTCTACGGTTTCGTCGAGGCCAAACCAAGGACTGACAGGGAAACCGGTGCGATCATTGACCAGTTCCGCCGGCTCTCGCCGCTGCGCACCGATCTTGTCGACGCCAAGGACGTCACGGGCTGGGGTGCGGCCTACGAAGAAGTCGGAGAGGCGGAAGCGAAAACGGACTGGGACAAGCGTGTCGAGGAGTCACCGGAATACCGCAATGAAACCGTGAACATGATCGTTGGTGCGATCCTGCCGATCTGGGACCGCCTGCCGCGCGGCGAAAACATGCGGATCTACAGGATGAAGGCCGACGACGGCGAAGTGCTGCTTGGTCGCGTCCTGAGAACAGGGCAGGTGGCCGAAGTGCTGCGCAATCTCGGCGCCGAGGGTAAGAAGATCGTAATGTCCCCGGCCGAGATCAGGCAACGAGTCCTGGACGGCGGCGTCATCCAGTTGTCGAATGGCTGGCGATTGAAGTCCTCCATGGTGGATGGCGGTGCGCGCATCGAGATCGTTCCCAAGGACGCCTATTCCGACCGCAACGCGATCCAGGCCGCCGGCGCGATGTTCGAGCGTATCGATTATCGTGGCAGGTATTTCGTGCCGCTCGATCCGTCACGCTTCGAAACCACGATGCGCAACGTCCTGACCGGTAGGGACATTGTTGCCGTGGGCAGCAAGGGAGAGGACTTCGAGGATGCCGCCGGCCATTATGATGGCCCAGGTGAAGCGGCAAAGCGCCATGTCGTCGAAGCTGGCAAGCGCGATGGCGTTGAGCACCTCGTCATGATCGATGGTCATGGCAACAGAATAGGCGTTAATTCCGGATCAAAAAACAACGTCCAATTCACCGAGGAAATGCTTTCGCAGATCAGGCGCGAGGACGCTCATCTGATCGTCCACCACAATCACCCGTCCTCACATTCGCTGAGTCCTGCCGACATCATGCAATTGGCAAATCCGGGCATTTATGCGGTCTACGCCCATGGACACAACGGCACCAGTTTCCGCGCATCGCTCAATCGCGATGTCCGCGAATCTCTGATGGGATATCCGGCAAGGGAAAATTTGCTGTGGCTGCGAGATGCCGCAGAACGGGCATACGCTGTCGGCTACCGCATTCTCAACCAGAGAACATCGTCGGGCAAGATGAAGATCGAGGATGCACAGGCTGTCGATGCACATCTCATGAACCTGATCCTGCGCGAATCCGGCATGATCGATTACGCGACGGAACTGACGACCGATCTCGAGACCGATCCAGAATTCGTCGAAGCGAAGAAGGCTGCGATCGAGGATATCGCGAAACGAATGGAGCAACTGATCAATGGCGGAAAAACCAATATCGGCAGGGCTAATCGACGAACCCAGCCCGCTCGACACCTTGGAGACCTGGCAGAGTTTCTTGAAGGAAGTCGAGGGTCTTCCCGAAAGCATGATCAGGGACGAGATGATCCGAAGGGCGCGCGCCGTGATTTCGAGGAAGAAGAAGGCCTGAGAGACGGGTTTTTTGAAGATGTCGGCAAGTTCGAAGAGCCGTCGGCATCGCTATGGCATGTTCCGGATCGCGGCACGTTCCAAATCCTGCGTAACGCCAACATCAAACTGGCCGCGAGGTTCCGCGCCGCGTTTTCAGCACAGGCCATGCAGACCGCCATCGACAAATGGCGGGTCAACTTTCAGGATCGTTTCCTTCCGGTCCTTCGCGTCGAGGAAGCCATCGAGCGTTTCACCGGGGATCAGCTTCCGCAAGGCATGAAGGTCTACCTCGCCGAAGAGATGTATACCGGCCGCGTCGGTTCGCGTCTGGACCGGATCACGCGGCGCTATGTCGAGCCGATCGGCTACCTGATGCGCGAAAGCGGGCTCAATCAGGACGATGTCGGAGAATACCTCTATGCTCGGCATGCGCAGGAGCGAAACGAACACATCGCATCGATCAACCCCAATTTTGAGGATGGCGGGTCCGGCATGAGCGATGCCGAGGCCAGGGGGATTCTGCGCGACATCAAGAGTTCCGAACAATCGGGTGCCTACGAACTGATCGGCAAGCTCGTCGACCGTATGATGCGTGAATCTGTTCGTGCCCGCGTAGACGCAGGCCTGTTGTCGGAGCAGGCCGCCGAGGCATGGCAGAAATACCAGCACTATGTCCCGCTGCGTGGTTTCGAAGAAGTCGACGAAGCCGATCCCGGTATTCCGAATGTCGGCAAGGGGTTCACCGCGCGCGGGCCGGAAAGCCGTCGCGCCCTCGGCCGGGAAAGTAAGGCCGGGGATATCCTTGCCACCGCGTTTACCGTCGCCCAGGAGGCCGTGATACGCGGGGAAAAGAACCGTGTCGTCCAGAGGCTCTTCGATCTCGCAAAGGCACACCCAAACAAGGACTATTGGGAGATCAATCCGGTTCGCATGAAGCAGGTCTTCAATCGTGCCACCGGCATGGTCTATTCCAGAGCGGAAAGCCCGATTGCGGCCGGCGAAGCCGACAAGACCGTTTCGGTGAAGTTCAAGGGAGTGGAGCACCGTATCGTCATCAACGACGAAAGATTGCGAGAGGCGATCAAACGGCTCAATGCCGAAGACCTCAACGGCATGCTTAAATTCATGATCGGTTTCAATCGCTTCCTGTCGACCATGAACACGTCTCTTAACCCGGAATTTTTGGTATCGAACGCTATTCGAGATTTGCAGACTGCCGGCGTCCACATGGCAACGATGGACCAGAAAGGTCTCACCAAGGCCGTGCTCAAGGACTATTTCGGCGCGATGCGCGGCGCATGGGGCGGTCTCAGGGGCAAGCCGTTGACCACGGAATGGCGCAAGGTCTTCCGCGAATTCGAACGCTCTGGTGGCAAGGTGTCGTTCTACAAGCTCGATGGCATCGAGGATCTTCGGGCGAAGTTCGAAAAAATCTCCCGCCAGATGAGTGCGAAGGATTATCGCAAGGTCTGGCAGGGGATAAAGGCGCTTGGCCAGGTCATCGAGGACATGAACCTTGCCGTCGACAACGCGGTGCGGCTCTCACTGTTCAAGAACCTGCGCGAACGCGGGGTGTCGGTCGAGGATGCCGCATCCGCAGCGAAGAACCTCACCGTGAATTTCAATCGCAGGGGGCAGTATGCCACCACGATGAACGCGCTCTACCTGTTCTACAATGCCGGGGTGCAAGGCAGCGCCATCATGCTCAAGGCCATGCAGCACCGCCGGGCCCGCCATCTTGCCGGCGCCATGGTTGCAGGATCGGCCGCGCTGACCCTGCTCAATGCGCTGTTCCTCGGAGAGGACGACGAAAACGGCGAGAACGAATACGCCAAAATCCCAGAATGGGAGAAGCAGCGTAATCTCGTCGTGATGATCCCGGGCAAGGACGATCGTGGCCGGCAGAACTATGTAAAATTCCCGCTACCGTATGGCTACAACGTGTTCCACACCGTCGGCAGGAAGGCGACGGAGTATGCCATGGGGCTCAGTGACGGCGCGGTGGCCATGGGCGACATCGCGGAGACCTTTATCGATTCCTTCAACCCGGTCGGCGGGTCGGATTCCATTTTGAAGATGCTGAGCCCGACCATCACTGACCCTCTTGTCGAGATCAACCAGAACAGCGATTTTGCAGGCAGGAAGATCAGGCCTGATCGAACGAAATATGACGACACGATTCCGTTCAGCCAGGACTACTACAATTCGGTGTCACCGCTTTCGCGACATCTCACCGCGATGCTGAATGAGTGGACCGGCGGCAATGAATTCAAGCCCGGCAAGGTCGATCTTTCCCCGGAATGGATCGACCACGTCGGAAAATTCATCGGTGGGGCGGCGGTGTCGACATGGTGGCGGCCGGTAAACACGACCTCAAAATTGCTGCGGGGCGAGGAGATCAATCCGAACGACATTCCGTTCGAGCGCAGGGTCCACGGCAGAACCGGGGCATTCTTTGACCGCGATATTTTCTATTCCCGCGTCGATGAGATCGAACAGGCCGCAGCCCAGACCGAGGGCTTTGCGAAGAAAGGCGATCGCGCTTCCTATGACGCCCTGGACGACAAGACGAAGGCGCTGGGGGCGATGAAGACCAAGGGTTACCGCGCGATGCAAAGCAAGCTCCGCGACCTCAGGAAGAAGCGAAACGAGATCTACGCCGCCAAACTCGATGCGGCGACTCGTTCGGAAACGTTGAAGCGCATCGAGGACGAGGAAATGCGGATCATCTCGGCGTTCAATCGCGCCTATCTCCAAACGGCGCGCAGGGTTGATGGTAATTAGCGCCTGACCGTCCTGCCGACATAATCCCTCCGATCCCAAAGGAGGGAACGATGTCGTTCACCGATGACACCTTCAACCTGCTGCCCGATGTTCCGACGAACACCGAATCTGCCGATGCCCTCGAGATTTCGGCGCAATGGGCCGATTTCGCGACAGGTCTTTCGCAGCTCGCCGCACGCATTTCCGCAATCACGGTTTCTTTCGGCGACATCACCGACCTTCCGACCACGCTCGACGGGTATGGCATCACCGATGCCCAGGCGCTCGACGCCACGCTGACCGCGCTTGCAGGGGTTACTTTTGCGGCCGACAAGGCTTTGTATGCCACCGGCGATGACGCCTTCGGGACGTTTACCTTCGTGTCCTATATGCGCGGCTTGATGGCATCTGCCGACGAGGCGTCCTTCAAGGCAGCGATCAACCACACCTCAGGGCTTGCCCAGACCGCAGTAGTGAACACGTTCACAAAGGCCCAGCGGACCACCATTGTCACGCTTGCCGATGGCACCACCATCACTCCGGACATGGACGACGGCAACGATTTCGAGGTTACGCTTGGAGGAAACCGCAGCCTGGCCAACCCGACGAACCTGACTGCCGGGCAATCCGGATCGATCCGTGTCATTCAGGACGGAACTGGATCGCGAACCCTGACCTATGGGACGTATTGGAAATTCACCGGCGGTACTCCGCCGACGCTATCCACCGGGCCGGGCTCAAGCGATGTGCTACACTACAAGGTCTGGTCGACGACATATATCGAGGTCGCGTCGCATCTGGACGTGCGGTAATGTCGTTTTTCTCCCCGCCCTTCGTCGATGAAGGACTCGGCAATCAGGATGCCGGGATCAGTCCGCAGCTCGGATCACTGCTTCCCAACGTCGTCGAGTACACCGGCGCCGGGACATACACCTTCACCGCGGTTGTTACGGGTTGGCATTTTCTGCGTATTTGCGCCGGCGGCGGCTGCGGTGGGCGCAGAGACAACGGAACGGATCGTAACGCCACCGGCGGGGGGGGAGGAGAATCCGCGTATGAGTGGGTCTTTCTTTTTGCTGGCGAGCAGATCGAAATCGTTCTCGGCGCCGGTGGCGCGATCCCTGGTGCTGATTCAAACGGAAATCCGGGAGGGCAGAGCACTGCAACCGGACCGCGGGGGCTCAGTATTATCGTCAATGGCGGTTTGGGTGGTCTTACTTCCGCCGCTGGATTTGCCGCCGCAGCAATCGATGGCGGCGCGGGAGGGACGGGCGGTTCGGGCGGCGACAAGCATGTCGATGGTCAGGACGGGGCAGGAAGAGGCGTGTCAACGATCTTTTCGGTGTCATGCGGCGGCGTCTGCGCCCTTGTCACCACGCCCGATCCGCCACCAACAAACCAGACCGATGCCTATGGTCTTTTCCAGGACTTCTACAGCCTGATCGATGTGATTCCGCCATTCACCAGCTCCCGGGATTTTCTATCTGGCAGCGGGACCTACAACGGAACCTATACCGCGCCATCGCCGGGCTGCGGAAGTGCCGGCATGATGTTCACCCAGGGCACGCCAGGCGGCGATGGGTGGGCTGTTGTGCTGTACTGAGAAATTAGCACCGGCATGGCGCTGGATTAGGTCTGCGATACCAGATCAATCGCGAGACCTGACATGTTGCTTCGCCTTCTTGGCTTCGTCTTTGCCCTGATTGTGGCCGTATCGGCGCAAGCCGCGACGTTCTCGAACTCAACCCACAAGATGATCATCGTGCCGAACGCCGGCACGATGAGTCAGTCCGAGCGGCTGACTGTATCCGATGGCGTCCTCAAGGCATTGATTGAAGCCGGCGCGATTTCAGGTGGTACGGTCGCTTCATCTGCCCCTGATCCTGCATCATTCGACTGGTGGCTCGACAGTTCGTCTTCGCCGGCAGTTCTGAAACGCTACACCAACGGGGCGTGGTCCGCTGCGGGCGTTGATGCCCAGGCGGGTTATGCCGGCATCCGATACCGGTTCTCGACGTCGACAACGATGGCTGATCCGACTGGCGGGTATTTCCGGTTCGACAATGCCACGATTGCCTCCGTCACGGCGATGGCGATTGACGATTCCGGAACAAACCCTGGTGCGGTTGATTATTCCTCATTCATCAACAGTTGGGCTTCTGGTGGAACGATCTTTCTGACCGAGATCGGCGCACCACAGAACTTCGCGATTTTCACGGTCTCCTCGAACACCGATAATACGGGCTGGTCCGAGGTCGCCTTGACCTACATCGCTTCCGGCGGATCACTTACCCTCGACCAGGACTACTCTCTGCTCTACATCCGTCCCGGCGCCACTGGCGCGACCGGAGCAACCGGACCATCTGGGGCAGATGGAGCGGATGGCGCGGATGGCGCGAATGCTTATGTCTATATCGCTTACGCCAGCGATGCATCTGGAACCGGCTTTACAACGACTTTCGATTCCGGGCTGGACTACATCGCGGTTCTCGCCACGGATACCGCGGTTCCATCACCATCTGCCGGCGATTTTGCGGGACTTTGGAAGAATTACAAGGGCGCAACAGGATCGACCGGAGCGACTGGCGCTACGGGTGCGACCGGGGCAACTGGCTCAATCCCCGGTTATGCCTATTCGTTCTCCACGACGATAACCGATAGCGACCCTGGAAGCGGTGTCCTGAGGTTCGACAATGCGACTTTCGGTTCTGTCACCGAGATTTATTTCGACAACGAGAACTCCGACGCCGCAGACGTGACCACATGGCTCGACAGTTTCGATGACAGCACCACAACTGCCAATTACGGTACGATCAGGATCGAGAAGGCAGACGACCCAGCCATTTGGCGCGAAATCATCGTATCGGGGACAGTGACGGATGGAACGGGCTACAGGAAGGTTCCCGTCAGTCCGGTTACCTCCAACGGGTCGCTTTCAGATTCCGATGCCGTTGTGGTCAATTTCTGGCGATCAGGTGATGCCGGGGCTGGAACCGGCGATGTTGTCGGCCCAGCATCGGCAACCGATAACGCGATTGCCAGATACGACAGCACGACCGGCAAGCTGATCCAGAACAGTGCAGTCACGGTCGACGACAGCGGCAACATCGCAGGGCTCGGCACACTGGGCATGTCCGGCAATCTTGCGGTAGGCGGAACGGTCGACGGAAGGGACGTTGCTTCTGACGGCACGAAACTTGACGGCATCGAGGCCGCCGCAGATGTCACCGACGCCACCAACGTCGCCGCTGCCGGTGCCATGATGGACACAGATTTCACCGCTGATGGTGAAATTCAGGTTGGCACTGGATCAGGGGCCTACGCCGCCGAGAGCGGCGCAACGCTGAGGACTTCAATCGGCGTAGGAACCGGCGATAGTCCGCAATTCACCGGAATTGAAGTTGGCCACGCATCCGACACGACGCTGGCGCGCTCGGCTTCCGGCGAAATATCGATCGAGGGCAAACGCGCACTCAATACCGGCGATCTTTCCCTGCAGACGGTCGTCATTCCGGCCGGGGCCATGCTGTCGTCGACGACGAGCGGCCCGGCTTCCGCGCAGGTCGAGACGACAACGAACGCGATCAATTACAAGGTGCTCGATTTCGACGCCTCGGCCGACGAGTGCGCGCAGTTCTCCATCCCCATGCCGAAAGGCTGGAACGAGGGCACCGTCACCTATCAGGCGTTCTGGACCACGACGGCGACCGGAACCACGGGCGTCGCCTGGTATCTGCAGGGCGTCGCGATTTCCGATGGCGATCCGATCGACACGGCATGGGGCACGGCAGTTGTCGTGACCGACGATGCGCAGAGCGCGGCCGGCGACGTGCTGGCGAGTTCGGTTTCGTCCGCCGTCACCATCGCAGGCACGCCTGCCGCCGGCGACATGAGCTTTTTCAGGATCTGTCGCGATGTCTCCGACGCCAATGACGACATGACGCAGGATGCGCGGCTTATCGCGGTCAAGCTGCTCTACACAATCGATGCACTCAAGGACGATTGATCATGATGTACGCGCTCTTTCTCGATGGCGCATTCGTCCGTACGCAGGACCATGACGCCAGACCCGATCCGAACCCGGCGAAGGGATATGCCTGGTATCCGGTAGGAGCGCCGGTCGAAGGCGAACCCGCCGGATGGGCCATTGTTGACGATGAGGCGATTGAGACCGTTGTGCCAGCGCCGGTTGCCGATCCCACCGATACGCCGCTGACGCCTGTGCAGTTCTTCGCCATGCTCGACATTCTCGGCATCCGCGCAGCAATCGAGACCGCGATTGACGCCATTGCCGACGACATACAGCGCGCCGTGGCGCGCGCCAAGTTCGAACGCTCGGCGAGTTATCACCGTGACGATGCGTTGATCGCCCAGATCGCACCTTTGGTCGGTATCTCTGATGCCGCGATCGACACAGCATGGGCACAGGCGCAGGAGATCGGATGATGCATCGCCTGTTTGCCCGTCTTGTCCTTGTCCTCGCCCTGCTGCCGGCGCTTGCCGGCTTCATGCAGGTCAACCAGCTCGTCGGCTTCGGTGTTGTCGAGAGCGAGCAGGCGAGTTCCGTCTCTTTCACCTTCCAGACATCATCGACGGCGACGGGATCATCTCACAACGGTGTGGTTTCGCTACCTTCCGGCTCGGCTGCTGGCGATCTGGTGATCGCTTTTGTTTGGGGCGGTGGATTCGGAAACCGGAACATATCAGCACCATCCGGATGGACAGCCATTTCGACCGTCTCATTCGACAACGGTAACGACGTTGAGGTTTTGTGGTGCTACAAGGTGCTGACTTCTGGCGACGTAAGCGCCGGGTCGGTGGATTTCGCGGCGTCGGCGATAGACTATTTCAGCGCTGTCATGCTGAGGTTTGAGCCGAGCGCGGCAATCGCAACGATTACGCCGCAAGGGCAAACAGCCCAGAACATAACCGGCAATCCGACGGCCCAGACCCAAAATGCCAATGCGTCAGGTGCCGACACGGTGTTGGTGTTCGGTGGAGTATCAAGGTATGGCGCCGGATCGGTAGTGTTCAACGCATCGACTTCACCAGCTTTTGACGGGCAGGTTGCCGCTTCCGACAACCGCGCCGGATATGCGATCTACAACCCAGGCGACAGCAAGTCTTCGCATACGATCGATGCCGACGCCATCGGCAACGACACGCAACTGACGTCGTTCTATCTGGAAATCACGTAACATGTGCTTCCACTTGGGCAAGGCCTTTTCCTCTGTCGTAATCGAGCACCCGGACCAATGAATACCGGTCTTCTCGGCATCGATCTCCATTATTAGCGCCTCACCTTCGCGCACCATAATCCGCGCCAGAACCGAAAGGACTGGCGCATGTCATCCGCGCAGAACTTCGAAATACCAGTATTCTCTGGTCTCGGCGACGCGCTGTTCGACGCCGGCACCCAAGCCATCGAGGATATGATCGATAGGCTTCCATCGCTTGCCGAGGCCGATCATTGGCGTTGGTGGCAGTGGGAAGACGTAACCGACGCCATCCTCGCAAGGGCGAGGCGTTACGGCCCGCCGACTGTGATTACCGTCGGCCATTCGATGGGTGTCGACGCCATGATCAAGATGGCGTGGCGGCTCAATACCCACGGGATCAAGGTCGCATATGCGGCTTATATCGACCCGACCGCCGGGCGCGAGATGCGGCAACCGCCAAACGTTGAGAAAGCCCAGGAGTTCTGGTCCGACCCGAACTGGTTCGGGCGGCTGTTCAACGCGCCGTATCGGGCCAGAACCGGCGACTCCAGCGGCAAGCGCGGCGGCAAGGTGATCTATCCGCCGGGATGGGACGGAGCACCGCCAATACTGATCCCCAACAGTTCTCACGTCGGATGCGCGAGCGATCCGATCACGCGGATCACTATCCGGCGCGCGGTGGAAGAAATTCTCGGGGGCGAACAATGACCTTCATTGAATGGGTGCAATACCGGCTCAATGTCCATGGCGCCGACCCGAAACTTTCGGTTGATGGTGACTGGGGCGCATTGACCCGCTTAGCCATGGCATCGTTCCAGAAATCGTCTGGTCTGCGCGTCACCCGCATCGCCGACAAGGCCACTGTCGCGGCGCTCAGGAATCCACCAGGCAGCGCGGGTCTTCCCGACGGTGTTGGGCATGGCTTGCCAGATCCCGCGGAGACCATGCCGCCATGGCTGGCGGAAATGACGCGCCGCATGGGCCTGCACGAGCGCAGCAACAACAAAACGCTGTCTGACTGGCTCATGATCGGGAAATACCTTGGCAATCCAGCGAAACTACCGTGGTGCGGCGACGCCATCGAAACCTGCTTCGTCAAGACGCTTCCGGATGAACCTTTGCCATCCAATCCGTTCTGGGCGCAGGCCTGGGCGAAGTTCGGGAAGGACACGCGGGCGCGCGTCGGCGCCGTAGGGGTGATCCGATGGTCCGCGAAGTCGGGCCACGTGGGCATTGTCGCTGCCGTTGAGCGCGACCGCATCATGCTCAGGGGTGGCAACCAGTCCGACATGATCAAGGACTCCTGGTTCCCAAGGTCGAAGTTCATGGCGTTCCGCTGGCCCCAGACATTCCAGATCACCGACTACCCAAGCATCAAGGCCGGCGATGTTTCAGCCGCCGGATTCTCCGAAACTCGATAGGAAAGGGACTTTCCCATGCCGAACTTTGACCGTATCGCTGGACTGTTCCGGCATCTTCTCACCCTGGCCGGCGCATGGCTTGTTTCCGGCGCCATCATGCCGGAATCCGTGGTCGACGAATGGACCGGCGGCGCCATGATCCTGATCGGCTTGTTCTGGTCGCTGTTCACCGGAGAAAAGTTCGATGCGCCGTGGGCCAAGGTTCAGGGCTTCTTCCGGCACAGTCTTGGCATGCTCGCCGGGTACGCCCAGGGCAAGGGCCTTATCTCGAGCGAAATGGCCAATCAGATCACTTCAATCGTCTTGATGGCGGTTGCTTTCGGTTGGTCCTACGTAGCTCCGGAAAAGGCATCCATCGGGCACAATGGCGGCCCGCCCATGGACGACGCGGCGGGTTGATCGGTGTCATGGGCAAGGTTGGCGCTCGCCATCGCGGAATTGGTCTTGATCCTGCTTCGCAAGGCGGAGCGCGACAAGGCCCTGGACGAAGGCGAGCGCCGCGGGTTGGAGGCGATGCGCAATGATCTCGAGAAGGCTCTGGATCGCGTCAATACCGCTCGCGGTGCTTCTGCTGGCGGGGTGCAGGACGACAAGTACCGCCGGGACTGACATCGCGATCGGATTCGCCTGCAGCGCATTCAAGCCGATTCACTGGTCGAGCCGCGACGCCGAAGAGACGCGGGCGGAAATCATTGAGCACAACGCGGCGTGGGATGAACTATGCAACAGATGATGCAAACTGGTCGAGTTCCGGGCTGTGGCGGTCTTCTTGCCATCGTTGGTGTGGTTGCTTTGTCGGCTCTTGTAGCGGGGTCGCACAGCCGCGCCCATGATGCGCCTTCCGGCTGGTCCTACCCCCAAAACTGTTGTTCTGGGCAAGACTGCGACGAAATCCCGGCAAGCGCGGTCACGGCCATTGGCGACGGCTACCACATCGAACTCGGGCCGGATCAGCACATCATTCTCACCCAAATCGGGCGCGGATTTTCCGAGGACATCGCGGCCAGTGATCCAAGGATCAAGGACTCGCCCGATGGGGCCTATCACATCTGCCTGGCCGGCGGGATCGAGGAACTTGGGCAGGCCAGCGGGTCATTCGTCCGCATGATCTGCTTTTTCCGCCCACCGCCGCTGTTCTGACCGAAGGGGGTGCCGATGTTCGGCCATGACAACACGTTCTGGTGGACGGTGCTCGGCGCGGTCGTTGTCCGCCTGTTCACCGCCGAATATGAGGGCGCGCTTCCCTCGCGCCTGTTTCGCGGCGGGTTCATAGCCTTTGCGGCGATCTTTTCCGCGGTGACATTCACGCGGCCGGTGGTTTCGTTCTTCGATCTCCCGCTCGATGTCTGGCAAATCCCTGTCGCGGCACTGCTGGCCCTGACGGGCGAAGGGCTGATGCGCATCGTGATACGTGCCACCGGGGATTCGAAGTACTTTCTGTCGCTCATTCGCGCATGGAAGGGCGGCAAATGAGGCGCGCCATCGCGACGATTTCCGACCGCACGTCGATCGTGCTCGCCGTGCTTGGATGGCTGTGCCTGCTGCTCGTTGTGCCTCTCTGGCCGGCATCGTTCTGGTACTCGCTCCGAACCACCGTTGTCACCGAAGACAGGACACCGGACGGCCACCGTATCATGCAGGTCGACCGCACGATCCATCACGACTTCCTCGGCGATTACCGTGTCGAGGAGCAGATCAAATATCATGGCGGCAGCTATTTCACGATCCAGACATGCCGTGGCGCCGGCATCCGGTACAGGCGGGATGCCTCGCTGCCGCCGGTTCCAACGCTGGACTGGTGGAAGGGCGATTCCTGCCGGATGGTCAAGCCGTTCACCGAACTGCCGGCGGGGACCTATCGCATCTGTACCTGGGTGACGATCCGGCCAAGCGTCTTGCCGCCGAAGGAAGTCTCAGTCTGCTCGAACGATTTCAGGCGGGAGACGGCACGCATTCCATCCTGATCTTCACAGCTTCCCCGGAATAGTCCGGAGAGGACGCGAGCCGGGTCTGTCCCGACCTTACGCCTCGCAATTAGCCCCGGCGCCAGCAATGGTGACCGGGGCTTTTTTGCGTTTGGGCTATTGTTCGCGGCGGTCGATTGCGGCGGCAGTTGATGGTGTTGAACCGCGGGGAACCAGTCGAACCTGGATATCGCATCCAGCGATCACGCGCGCTGCCATTGCCTTCCATGCGCCGACGCAAGGCCAGCCCAAAGACTGCGCTTCGTGATCGTCGGTCGGGTAGCCAAGTTCGATCTCGTCGGCGTCCTGTTCATCAATCAGCGCGAGCGCTTCATCGGCCGCCGTTTCCTGCTTGTCGATCAGGTCTCGGAGATCATCGATCACGCCATCTGGCGCGTTTCGGACGCCACGTGCCATCTTGTCTACGCTTGACGGAGACACTTTCAAAAAGGCTGCGGCCTCCCGTTGAGAGAGGCCGGCAAGGTTCATCAAAATTGAGAATGGGGTCATTCTGCGTTCTGGCGCTCTATTTCGGCAAGCATCTCGTCAAAGACAGAATCTTCCATCGCCTCAAGTTTGGACCAGTCCAAGCCGGAGTGACTTACCACATATTCTGCGATCTTGGCCGTAGCCTCGCTTTCGTTCGCGGCGAGCACCTCGGTGATAGTGTTGAATCTGCCGAGTCCTGCCATCGAGTAGCGCGAACCGGTCGAGCCTCTAAGCACCCAGAAGTCATCCTCCAGTTCGATCGTAAAGTCATGGCCATCGTAGCGGAGGATTTCCGACATCGCCTCTTCGGCACTCATGCCGCGTCCATAAATCTCGCTGGAGTCGTTCGTGTTGAAAACGGTGTACATTTCAGGTCTCCTTTACCTCTTGCGTCTCGGGCCATCCCGTCGCGTCGATGAAACTAATATAGTGCGAAATAATCGCACGTGCAAGTGCTTGTTCTCTTTTTTTGCGTTTGTGGTGCTGGTAACGTGCCGGCTGGACATGCGGGCCAGATGGAGCCCGCCCTTGAACGTTCACGATCACGCCTACCCATTCACGCTCGAACGCTGGTCGCGAGGCTTCCGCGCTCCCTATGAGGCCGTTGGTGGCTCACTGAACCAGATCCTTGCAAGGGCGCTGTTCAGGGCTGCTGTCGAGCACGAACCGGGCGGTTGGTGGCGGCTAAGGCATGGGGCGAGAGTGCTGGCACAGTGGCCGGAGGGTTAGCGGGCCGTCTCCCCTGCTGCTATCATGGCGCGGTTCAGATATACCTTTGCGGCATCAATCACCGCTGCGGCTTCGTTCCTCACAGCAATTTCGTGCACGCCGGCAAGGATTTCAGTCGGTACGATGGTATTCCCGCCATCTATCACTCCTGATAGGCCAGGTATGGACTGTTCAAGAGCGGTGAGACAATCGTTGGCTGCCTCGATTGCATCTTCTTTATCGGCTGGGTGCATACGTTCCCATGGAACCCGTTCCGATGCGAAGGCATTGGCCGCCATCTTCTCCACTATGCTATCTCTCGTCATGGGGTTGTCCCATCGATAATTGAATGCTCGATCCGTTCCTTTTCCGCGTCTGGCGTTTCATTCCAGCACGCCTTGTGCGCCCGGAAGAAGTAGCTTTTACTGCTACCGACGCCCATCAAACTCACGGTGACTACCGGCCTCGCAAGAGGTCTGAGACACACTGGGCATGGCGTCCCTTCAATGACGGGATCGAACTCCGGCTTTGTCTGCGAGGCGTCTGAAAAGTAACCTAGGAATTGGTTGCTCACCGTCCCGTCTCCTTGTCCTGTGGGGTGGGGAGCTTGCGCCAAGGTGCTTCCTTCTCCCAATCACCGGCCATGATGCAGCCGAACGGCAACACCTCGTCAACGATCTCGGCAAGGCCGTATTCATCGATCTGGGAACGCACCGACGCTGCGTTCTTGTACGCACTTGGTAGTTCCGAAATATCCGGTATGCCCATAAAGAACCGGGCATCGATGCCGGCGGTTTCCTCGGTGAAAATTTCGGCATCGGTACGGTGATCGTTGCGCCGACGGTGCTGTGTGCGCGAGAAATTGCGGCCAGCCCCGTGCGGCGAAAAGCCAAGGCCGTTTGAAGCGTTCTGGCCGCGCACGATCAGGATGGGCTCGGCCATGTTAAGCGGGATGATCGTCAGGTCAGTTGCATCCGAGGCCCAACCATCGAAAGCCGGCGTTGCTCCCTTGCCGTGATAGAACAGGCCATCCGACTTTCTGAAAACGAAGTTGTGCTCGTTCCAGAAACGATCAAGGGATTTGATGCCCGCCGCTTCCGCCGCCATATCGTGCAGCACGTAGTGGTTGGCCTTGGTCCACTCGCGGACGATTTGAAGGGCATCCCAATAGGTTTCACCTTCCTTGGTGTCAGCGGGTATCCATGCATTGCCCTTCGGCGTCTCCGGGGAAAGCTTGCGGCGAAAGTTGTCAGCAACTCTCATGCCGCGCTTGTAGACCCGTGCGCCGAACCCGCGCGAGCCATGATGCGTGACAAGTACGGTGTCTCCGGTCGACTTCAACTGACCGACATAGGCGAAGTGGTTGCCATCGCCTTGCGTACCCATGTCACGGTGTCCGATGTCGATGAAGTCACGGGTCATCGTATTACCATCAACCGCCTTTGCAACGTCATCTGGCATACGGATTTCTTCCCTGCCGCCCGGCCCGAAATGCGTCACCCTGTGCATGGCATCGAGTACGATAAGCGGATCAGCCCTGCCGAAGTTCGTCAGTGCCATTGAGCAGCAGATATCGGCGGAATGCATGCCTGGGTGGATCGCCTCGGAGGCGACAACGCCGCCGACCGGGATGGTCCCTACTGACCCTGCCGGGCAGGCATCAGGCATGACGGCCCCGGCTTTCAAAACCGGCGTTCTCATCAACTCATTCATCGTCTTGCGCACTGCTTCGACGTTATCGCGCTCATCATCATTTTCGGCGCGGATGTTTTCGAAGAACGATAATGACTGTTGACGCAAGCAGATCGGATCAGGCGGAGCAAGATCAGCCACGGCGGCGCGCACATCATCACCAGATTCGGCAGCCTTGTTCGCCGCTGCGATCATTGCCGGAAAATGCGGGCCCGGCGCAAATCCCATTTCGATCAGGTCTTTCCCCGTGATTCCCATCGTCGCTATTCTCCTCTATTGAGTGGAGTGGCGGCAACAAGTCGAACCTTTGCCGCGCCAAGAAACCCTGCCGTTCCTTCAAACGAAGGGTAGGCACGGTTGATATTGCAAAGACGCCAGAACGCCTGCTCTTCTTCATCGCTCAGTTGACCGACAAACAGACCGTTCAGGCCGCGCACTTTTTCGTAGTCGCTTTCCTCGCTCATCTTCTCTCTCCTTCATGTGCGCCAAGTAGTGGTTCAGGCGTCTAATTCATCGTGAGTCTTTGCCGCAGTGAACTGCCTCGTCACGGATTCGAGCACGAGAAAATCCTTGCCGCAGTGGTAACAATTGAAATCATGCGGATCATCTCCCCAATAGCTGACGACCGACGCGCAGACATCTGAATCGGAAATGTTGTGCGTGTGGCCGCAATGAGGACAATCAAAGCCGTCATGTCCGGCGAACGACCTGCCCAGCCTGTCAATATCGACTTCCATCTCATTTCCTTTCATGTGCGCCGGTAAGGGCGGTGGGGATGCCGATTTGCACAAATCTGAAAAGCTGCACAAAAGCACAGGTTGACCAGAGCGCCAGACTCCTTGATTGATAAGGCAGGCGGGCATGGCGGAACTGGTAGACGCAAGGGACTTAAAATCCCTCGGCCTTCGGCCGTCCGGGTTCGATTCCCGGTGCCCGCACCATCTTGCCTGCTATCTTTGATGCACGATCGCGATAGCATAAGCTGATCACCTGCAATCGGGCATGGGAGCAATGCGTTGCGCAAGCCATTTGTCTCAGTCGTCGCCGCCACGCTGATCGGAATCCACTTTGCCTCCGCTGCGGCGGCGCAGGATGGGTCCTACACCAGAACCGCTCTGAGCGGCCAGCCGGAGTGGATGGACGAATACACCGGCTGGAAAGATGATTGCTCCTACCTTTCGATCGACATCGTCGTGGTGGAGCCGCCCGGCCATGGTGCGGTGGAGCCCGCGCAGGAAATCAAGCAGATTCCCGAAAGCGCCAAGCGGGGAAGCGTGCACGATTGCGCCGGCAAGGACATGCAGGCAACCGTGCTCTATTATACCTCCGAGGCAGGCTATCGCGGCGGCGACAGGTTCAAGGTCAGGATGGATGTTCCGGGCCGGGAATCCGCGTTCTTCGAATACGAAGTCGTCGTGGAATGATCGCGCAACGGTTTTCGCAAGATTACGCTCGGGCCTTCTGATTGCGGCGAGCATGGCGTATGCTTTCGTCGTCGCGGACGAACCCGTGGGATGTGAAAGCGCATGGCACAGAACGCAGCCTTTATCGCACCGAAGGAACTGAAACGCCTGTCGCAGCTGACGCCCTGGCGCACCGCCTTTGCGATCGCCTTCGACTGGGCGGTCATCGCCGCGTCGATCGCTGTCATCGAATGGACCGGCAGCTGGCTCGTCTGGCTGCTCGCGCTGCCGGTGATCGCGGGGCGCATGCACGCCTTCGGCGCGCTGATGCACGATTTCGCCCATTACCGGTTCATCCCGAACAAGAAGGTCAGCGACTGGGTTGGCGACATCTTCCTTGCCTGGCCGATAGGGGCGACGGTGGAGGGCTACCGGCGCAACCATCTCGCCCACCACAATTACACCAATACCGGACGAGACCCCGACTGGGTGGTGAAGCTCGGAACGCGCGAATACACCTTCCCCCAGGAGATGCGATTCGCGATCCTGCATTTCCTCGGCTATTTCATCGGCGCCAGCTCATGGCGCGACATCCAGCTGGCGGCCGGCCGCATGCAGGCCGAGGACATGACCGGCTGGGGCTACAAGCTGGCGCGCGGCGGATATTATCTCGCCATCGGCGTGATCGTCCTGTGGGCCGGCGTCTGGCGCGAATACCTGCTCTACTGGGTGGTTCCCTATCTGACGCTCTTCTTCCTCTTCCTGTATGTCCGCTCGGTTGCGGAGCATTTCGGTGAGACGATGGAGCCCCTGAACGAATTGCAGGGCACGCGAACGGTGGAGCCGCATTTCTGGGAGCGCTGGTTCTTCTGTCCGCACAACATGAATTACCACCTCGACCATCATCTCTACCCGAGCGTGCCCTTCTACAACCTGCCGCAGCTTAACGCCGCGCTGATGCGCGAAAGCCGATTCACCGACAATGCCCATCTGACCCGTGGCTATGCGACTGGCCTGTTCCGGGAGGTCTGGCTCGATGGCTGGCGGCGCAAATGGCGGAGCAGGGCGATGGAAGCGGCGGAATGACACGATGTTCCAGGTATCGGTGACGCGCACCGGGGAGGGGAGAGCCAGGTGATCTTCGTGTCGCAGACGCTGGCGGGCGGGAGGCTCGAGTGGCGCGACCGCAAGCGTTACCTCTGGCTGTTCTCCGTGCTCATGCCGCTGCTGCCTTTCGTGGTCTCGATGGCGATTCTTGCCACTGGCAATCCCTGGTGGGCGGCACTCGTCCTGATCATCGATTTCGGTCTGATCCCGGTGCTCGATCTCGCTTTCGGAGAGGACACGAACAATCCTCCCGAGGAGGTGGTCGAGGCGCTGTCGGCCGACCAGTATTATCGCATGCTGCTCTTCGCTTCGATCCCGGCCTATTACGCAAGCTTTCTTGCAGTCGCTTATGTGATCGGTACGATGTCCATGCCGCTCGGCGCGTTCCTGCTCTTGACCATCGGCGCCGGCGTCGGCGCCGGTTCCGCACTCACCGTCGGCCACGAACTTGGCCACAAGCCCAATCGGCTCGACCGCCTCGGCGCGAAGTTCGTCAATGCGCTAAGCGGATACGGCCATTTCTGCATCGAGCACAATCGCGGCCACCACACGATGGTGGCGACGCCTGAGGATCCGGCATCGGCGCGGCTTGGCGAAAGCGTCTACGCTTTTGCGCTTCGCGAGATTCCCGGTGCGGCGTTGCGCGGCTGGCGTCATGAGCGCGAACGGCTTGGCAGGAAGGGCCTGCCATTCTGGCACTGGCGCAACGACATTCTGCAAGGTTACGCGATAACGGCGGCAATCGCGACGGGACTGATCGCAGCCCTTGGCTGGATCATGCTGCCTTTCCTGGCGGTCCACCACGTCTTCGCCTGGCTGCAACTGACGTTTGCCAATTACGTCGAACATTACGGCCTGCTGCGCGAAAGAAAGGCCAATGGGCGTTATGGTCCCTGTGAGCCGCGCCATTCGTGGAACACCAATCACATCGTCTCCAACCTTCTTCTGTTCCACCTTCAGCGTCATTCCGATCACCACGCCAACCCGCTCAGGCCGTACCAGACGTTGCGCAATTTCGATGAATTGCCACGCCTGCCGAGCGGCTATCCCGGCTGCTTCGCCATGGCGGCTGTTCCTCCGCTCTGGTTCGCCGTCATGGACCCGAAGGTGATTGCATGGGCCGGCGGCGACCTTGCCCGGACCAATCACGTGAAGGGCTTCGCGGAGAGGGGTTGAACCGGAGGATTCGTATCCGGGATATTTTCGACCGTGGAACGTCCGATAGATACCGGTTCTTAAGACACTGGAGGCTAGTTGGGGGCAGGTGCAGCGTGGTTGGCTGACGCATCGCTTTGCGTGTCTCGCCAATGCGCTTGACAGTCAGGGACAAGTCCCCGATATGTCGCGCCGGACGGCCTCGTGGCGGAATGGTTACGCAGAGGACTGCAAATCCTTCAATCCCGGTTCGATTCCGGGCGAGGCCTCCAATCCCTTCTCTTTCTGGTTTCAGGCATTGATTTTACACGCGTTTTGCCAGGCCGCGTGACAGGCGGGACAGTTCGATCTTCCGCCATTGCTGAAATGGGCCATTTGTTCCCCGAACCGTTTCCGCGTGGCGAACAGACCGGCAAACCCGATATCCCGCAAGAGTTTGGGAAATCTGGCTCCAAAGGCGCGAGCATGCGACGTCTTCATGGGGAAGGCGTTCATCCGCTCATGCGCACGCATTCGTCGTAAAAAATTTCCGCCACCTCGGCCCTTCAGGTCACGTGCGTGATCGCCACCTGCCGATTCTTGTCAGCTTCCTCGCCACCTGTGAGAACAGCTTGCGGATCTCCTGGGCTCGTTTGACAAGCCCCTGGCGCAGTGTTCCCGGTTCCGAGAAGTCATGGAAAAAGAGGTTGGATCCGCCGTTCTCCGCCACAAACCTGGCCTTGATGGCGTCCTGATCCAGCGCGGGGATTGCTTCGTAATCGGATTGGTAGTGCTCAAGCAACCGGTCGAAGGAACGGCGGGAAAGTCCCTCCAGACCGATTTTGGGGCCGTCTGTCTGAAGGCGCGGGAAATGTTCGTCGGCGTTTGCCAGTGCCTCGTACATGCCGTGTGTACGCCAATGTTGCCTGATTAACGGCAGCAATCGATCAGCCTCTGATATGTCCAGCAGATGGTCGTAGACGGTAAGGTCAGGCCCCAACAATTCGCTCTGCCTTCGAGCATGGTGCGCTACGGCCCTGGAGGCAGCCAAATAGCCGTCCAGCGAATTGATGAGATCATTGAGTTGCGGATTGAGTGGCAAACCGGCACTCAAAACACGTTCGGCATCCCTGGAAGCCCTGCCCAGTTTGCCCTTGGCGACGACGCGATTGCCATACATCGAGAGAAACCTGAGCACGGGATCCCGGACCAATGCAAAACGGAGGTATCCGCCTTCGGCCCGTCGGACTTCCTCCAGCGAATCGACCTTGAACTGCCGGAGGAAAAAGTTCCGGTTATGGTTTTGAATAATCGGGTCGTCGTTCGGTGTTTCTCCGTGCGCCTGATACAGCCACGCGAAAATTGATGTTGTGGCAATCTTGGGAATATTTTGATATCCTAATCCCAGCTTTGGTATCAGTAGCATCGGCTGATTCCCCTCCGGGGAACCGCACGTTTTTGGGGCACGTTGAAAGCAAGCGAGCCGCCGCAGGCTTGGCACCCAGAAACAGTGAATTGCCGCATGCAACCCCCAATTGTATCCATTGTAGTCGCTCTATATCAGATCGAAGACCTTCTTCCCCGCTTTCTCGCCAGCCTGTCTGCCATTCTGCGAAGTGATCTCCGTGTTGAGGCCATCCTGGTTGATGACGGATCGACGGACAACACCCTGCGGCTCGCGCAAGACTTCGAGAAGGTGCATGACAACGCACTCACGATCGCGCACACAACCAATCAAGGGTTGTTTCGCGCACGTCAGACAGGGGTTGGCGCCTGCTCAGGGCAGTTTGTCTGGCTTGTAGATGGCGATGACATCTTGATGAGGTTGAATTTGGACTTCATCGCTCAATCCCTTGCCAGTCTGCCGGCTGTGGACCTGTTTTCCTTCGGTTACATTGAAACGCGCGACTTGGCGTACGAGCCGCCAAAAATTAATTCTGCCGTTAAATATAAAACTGTAGTTGAAGGTTGTGTATTATTTCCATTGCTCTATTGGGGAAATATTTGGAGATATATTGTTCGCCGTACATTGTTATTGAAATATTATAATCAGACAAAAATGCGCCATGACATGGGCGAGGACTTGATACTGACCAGCTGGCTGGGCGCGAACGCTGGCGCGGCCATGCTCGCTGACAGTCCCGTTTATGTCTATCGAAAACACCGGCCGGGAAGCTACACGGAAAAGTTGCCGCCTCTTCACAGGATCGAGGCGTCGGTCGAACTGTTCTTTGAGATTTGTGTCCGAAATCTGAACAATCTGGACCCCGTTACGCGGTCGATGCAGGCCCTGTTCAGCCTCAACATGCGCGAGGATCAGCGTATCGAGTGCGAGCGTTCCAGGCGAGTGGATCTTGTCGAGAAATGCCTGGCAATCGATGATCTGGCCTTCACAATTTGTCCTTCGCAGGCCGAGTTGGCGGCTCTAATCGAACATCATTCCATCGGCTTGCGCCCGAATGCAGCGAATGAGAGAGCCGGACGGATACTCGCATGCATGACAAGGGATAAAGCGGCTTGATAACTGTCGTAATCCCCTGTTACCGCGCAAGATCCACGGTGGACCGTGCGATCGTTTCCATCCTCCAGTCTGAAAATGCTCTCGCTCTCGTTGTAGACGATGCCTGCCCGGAAGGCACGGGCGCCTATGTCGAGGCGCATTACGCGGGGGAGCCTCGGGTCAAGGTTGTCCGGAACAAGGAAAACCTAGGTCTTGGCGCGACCCGTAATGTTGGAATCGACCGGACGGAAACCGATTTCATTACGTTTCTAGATGCAGATGACTACTGGTCGGAAGGCCCGCAAATTGCCGCAGCGTGTGATGCCATGCTCGAGGCAGGCACGGATGTCGGCCTGATGCCGATCGTCGTCGAGTTTTCGGGCAACTCAAAGCCCGCCGTCTATCCGGACTACGAACTGATCTCACCCCATGTCGGCAATGTGATCGATATCGCGTCGACCCAGGCTTTGTCGGTGATCCAGCCATGCTGGTCAATGATCTACAGGCGAAAGTTTTTGGTCGACAATCGAATAAGGTTCCAGCGCCGGAAATTCGAAGACCACGATTTCGGACTTGAAGTGGTCCTGAAGGCTAAGTCCCTGCTTGCCTTGCGGATGTCGCCGATCGTGCATTACGACAAGACCAGGCAAGGAACACTGACGTCGACACAGCCTGACGAGGTGGATCACAGACTGGTTCTGGAACACGTGGCTCGAGTGACGGAACTGATCGAGGCCCGGCAAGATTTGACGGAACAGTTCAGGGCCGAACGCGCCATCCATTACACATTTCGTATTTTGTTCAGCCTCCTGGATACGGCGCATCCGGGCGATGGCTTGATCGTCGAATCCTATCACCAGATCATCCGTTTGCGCTCGATTTGCCTACTGCCCAATTCGATCAGCCCTCCTGAATTCCAATCCAGTCTCACCAGACAGATGTTGTCACGGCATCCCTATTTGCTGAGGGCCCTTGAACACGCCCTGGTAAATCAGAGGAGGTTTGTTCACTTTGTTCATCTGCTGAGATTCGTCCGGTCTCAGCCCACCGGCAAGGCAAGACTACTGGCCAGGCTCGGATTGCGAATAGCTTCAAAGCCATGGAGATAGATTTCCGGCAAGTGCGGCCGAGACGCGTGCTCGTTCATTGCGGACTGACCAAGGCCGGCTCCACAGCGCTGCAGATGCAGCTGTTCGAAAATCGCGAACTGCTCCTCGGTGCAGGTTTTTATGTTCCGAAATCCGGCGTTCATTTCGACAATCGCATGCCCGGTATCCACCGAACGGATGGTCATGGCTTCATCTTTTCACCCAATGGTAGCGAGCGGGTGTGGGCTGAACTGAAAAGAGAACTGAGCGCGCTTGGGCGACAAGAATACACGCTCGTATTGAGTTGCGAAAACATGACCCAGGCAGACTTGGAAAACTACGAGGCGATCTGCGATCGCTTTCTGGGATGCCCGGTTGAGTTCCACTTTCTCATTCGCGAATTTCCTTACTGGCTGTCCTCCCAGGTCTCCGAATACGCGATCGGTGGCAACACCCGATTGGTGGCCAACGATCACAGGTTGCTCGATACGTCACGCTACGGAATTCTCCGGATGCTCGAGCGATTGGTGGAACTGGAACAATCGGGGCTGAACGTCTGTTTTCATTCCTATGAAAAGCTCAAGGGCGACGACATCGCATTCAACTTCCTGCGCCAGGCAAGCAAAGAGCCGGGGACGCTGGACAAAATCACGCAAGCCGGAACTCCCGCCAGGCAGCAGAACAACCTGGCGCACAACAATCGCTTCGTTTTGCTTGCAATGCACATCAACCAGAGAACGAGCAGTCTGAGTTTTCCTGAATATCAGGCAGCCTATTCCGGATTTATTCAGCTCGCTTCGCAACCCTTTTACAGAGTTGGCAAAGATCAAACATGCGTATTGTCGGGTGGCTTTCTGCATGAGCTGAATCAGTCGATTTCGGAGAGTCTGGGCGACCAGATGCAAGACTCGGCACCCCTGGCGCTGCTTTTCCCGGAAGGAGTGCCGAGCGTGCCGGCGCCCGCGCAATTTGAACTTGGGGAGTTGGTGAAGATTCAGGAAGACCTGGGCAAGATCCTTCCTGGTACGCCGGTTGCTAGACGCAACGTTTCGAAGCGAGTGCCAAATCCCCGACTTCCCGAGTTCAAATCGCATATAAAGCGGTTGTTCTGGCGCACGTCCCGCTCGGCTGTCAGCGTGCTGCGGCGCACCAGGCGAGGTACAAGGCTGGTTCTCTGGCTGCGCGAGTTCGAATGGCTTTCGCGACTGTACGGGCGCTAGGCGTATGGATCTGCCGCAAGGACCGCAAATGACACTGGCTGTCGCCTGCACGGTTGCGGACTATCGCGAGTATTTCGACTATTGGACCGGGCTGGCTCAAAAACTGGACGCCAGGATCCAGCTTTTGATCCTGGTGCAGACGGGGAGCGCCAACGGCCCGGCTTTGCGGGTTTCACCGCCGTCGAACATGAAGGTCTTTTTCCGCGAGCAACTTGGCCTTTCACGAGCCAGAAATGACTGCATCAAGCTCAGCCGTACACGTTGGCTTTGGTTCATGGATGCGGACTCTTTGCTTTCCGAAGCGTTCCTGTCACCCGAAATCGTCGAGGAATTTCTCGATACGTTGCGGGATACTCACGCAATTGTCTTCCATGAATCTTCGCGGGGCAATTCCTGGCGATCGGCCTCGCGCATGGCGCTTTCAGGGCCATCCTTGAAACGGCTGACTTCCCTCAGATCGCCAAACCTGGTCATTGATGTTGATTTCGTAAGGAGACATTCCATTCGTTTTTCACCAATGTTGGGCAAAAATTCACGCTTCGGTTGGCCAAGGCATGGCGAGGAATTCGCGTTTGCGATGGGAATGGCAATGCAAGGCGCACGAATTCAGCGTATTGATTTCTCTCCGGTCACCGCATTGAGGCCTTCGACGGGAAACACCATCGGGCCCGTCGAGAAATACGCGGCTTTGTTGATAATCGCATGCGTGATCGTTGCTGATTGGATGCGGAGCAGATTCTTCTCATGAGCCCGAAGCTGATTGCTCTTCTTCTGATCTCTTCCTCACTGAAGTTTTTTCTGAATTTCTCCCATATCCTGTTCCTCAGTCTGGTTGGGCTCAGCGTTGCCGCACTGCGAAACCATCCAGGTTCGCTGACGGTCGGCATTTGTTTGAGTGGGGCAGTCGCTGCAGTCGTCGCCTTGCAGATAGCCCGCTCTCTCGAAACGTTGGAACCCTTGCACAGGCAACGGCTTCGAGCCCAGTTGCTGGAAAAATACACGCCAGCCCAGGCTGCCATAACTTTTGCGCTGGCCTATTTCACGGTCCTCGTTGCCGGCAGTATCGTCTTGCTGGCACTGATAGGCTCGTGGGAGGCCTTGACCGTCACCATTATCGGCAATGGCTTGGCCTGGGCTTTTGCACAGTTCTTTGTGCAGGTGACAACCAAACCGACCAAACACGAAACCAAGAAAACCCGGCGGCGGCTGAGGCCGATACGAAACATGGCGGTGGATGCAATTCCGTTGATCGCCTTCATTCTGGGGCTCGCCCTGTTCCCGCGACTGCTCGGGCTGCACGCGATACCCATTTTCCTGATTTTGCGTCACACCTCTCGCCAGGTGTTCCAGATCACGCTGCAATCGGGCATGCACAAGGTACTGCGGGCGTTCGACTAGACCGGCGGCCAGAGCTTTCTTGTTTGAGGAAATCGTGCCCAGCAATATTCGTATGTGCTTCGATAGAAGTCATGACATTGCTTGCGCAAATTCTCCGGAAGAACTGCGCCGGCTGATGCATTTCGGGTTCTCTCGAGTTCGTCCGGCCGCGTCGCCACCCCGAAAAATTTTGCAACGGCTTGCAGATTGGCAAGTTCGAACATGTTCTCGTAAAATCCCAGATAGACCTCCTTGCCGGGAAACGCTCGATCCAGCGCTTGCAGCGTTTGCTCGTACCTGGTCCTGACCTGATAGTGTGCCGAAGGAAATTCCTGCGCGAAGTGGTCCACCAGTTGTTCTTGTGTCCATCCGGGACTGCCCCGCATTTCCCGGTTTCTGGCAAACATTCGGCTGGCGCTCCAGCACCGTTCCACGGGATCACGCATCAGAAAAACGATCTTGACCCGAAAATTGGCGCGACGAAGCTGCTGGCGAATGAACCGGAAATCCTTTGCTGAAAGACCGCAATACGAAGGCGAGAGATCGCCAGTGATCTCGGAATTTTCCACCAGATTGCGAAAATAGCGAAAATAGGCTTGAGGGTCCGCCTGCAATTCGCGCTGCAGATCCGTGACATTTGCGTCGCAAGTTTGCGGATTGGAATAAACAAATTCAGGGAACTTTTCCGGCTGAAGTAATCCATCCCAAATATGGTATTCCTTCAGGTCCCCCATATTGGTGTTCTCGCAGGCCTTCAGGTACTGGTACAGCCATGTTGTGCCGGCCTTCTGAGCCCCCACGCCAAGCACGAAAACGGGGCGATTGTTGTCGAACAACAGTCGCCATTGCTTCCAAAAGGTCACTTTCTTGTTCTCCAGAACAACAGACCTCGCGGACGGGGTGGTTCGGATAGTGTCTGTTCCAGCAGAACCCTGATGATTTCGTCCAGGTCGGGGTCCTCTTCGAACCCGAACAGGCCTTCTGGCTGTCGATCAACCCATCGTTCTGGGCTGAAGTGGTTTGTCCCGTCTCCGTACTCCTGGAAAAACAACGCATTTTTTTCCTCAAATCGCCTCAAAATCTCCTGCGGCTCGGGAACGACAAGCCTTCGCCGGGTGGTTACAGGGAGATCGGATATCACTCTTTTGAGACGTCGATTCATCTTGCCCGCCCAACCGTCGGCCGGCCATCGGGGAAAACGTATGTTGATCTGCCGAAAGGCTGCCGCATGAAACGGGCTCAGGCCCGTGTTCAGGTTTTTTTCGCCGCCGGGCATGTTTTTGATATCGAGGACGTTTTCTGCAAAGTCCGTTACGACCCTGTCTGGAAGATCCAGGCAGTGCTCATAAACCCTGAAGGAAACGTTCGATCGCCCAAAAACACTCGACCACAATTCGGCCGAAAGCAGGTGATTGAAGTAGATCGCTTCCGTCCCCACGGACGACGCAAAATCCGCCAGCGTTCTCGTCAAATTCATCCGCAGTGCTGTTGAATAGGCCGAAAGAACAAGGTCCGCCTGATTGCGCACATAGCAAACAACTTCGATCGAATCGAACAGAGAGTCGAGAAATTGAAATAACTCCTCGACTTGATTGCGTTCCGTGAGCCGGCTGTGCAGGTGTTCTGATGTGACCAGAAAAGTGTGGCACCGTTCCCTGGCGTGTTGCACTTCGTTCCGCAGAGATTGCAGAGCCGGGGCGAGTGCGGTTCTTCGTTTGTCGAAATCCTCTAGCCCGTGCTCCTTGCACCAGTCATCTACACGCGACTGGAAATAGAGAGCCAGAAGGCGGTTGTGCGGAACGCCGAGCGATTTGCTGAGACAAATACCTTTTTCTTCCAGCTCTTCCCTATTGTCGTAAAGCCAGTGCTGAAGCGAAGTGGAGCCTGTTTTTTCCGTTCCGATGTGGAGAACACACCTCATTTGTGCCAAGCCTGCGCTGGAGCACATTTAGGCATAAAACCCCCGTCGGCTTTCAGAGAAATATTTATGATCATGTTTTTCTGCTTATGAATTACATTGGAAAGGCGTTAGTGAATACGTTTATATTTGTGGCCTTGGGCGGCGCGCTGTTTTTTTTGGTATTTTTTCTGTTTGATACAATTTGATTTTTGACCTGATCATCCGGGATACGGCAAAAATTGTTCTCAAGGACAACAGGAAGGCGCTTGGAAGAAGTCCTCTTCGCGCAGCCTTGCGCAGAATACGCCACTGGTAAGGCAAGAGAAGAACTTTGCTTGATGACAGGCTGTGAGGCGAGTGGCCGACACGGTGATAGGTGAGCAACTTGTCGACGATCCAGAAAGAATGTCCGGCCTTGCCGAGTTCAATCCATGCCTCCCAGTCCTGACAACGCTTGAGCTGCGAGAACCGGAATTTCACGTCCCGGTGAACGACCGCGCTGGATGTGCCAACGGGGTTGTCCACCAGGAGCCGGAAGGGATCGACCCAGCCGACCGTGCTCTTGCGTGGCACCGCGACAAGCCTGCCATCCTTGATGGTTCCATACTGTGTGGCTCCAAGAAGCGCTCCGCAATCAAGCATGGCCGTCAGTTGTTCTGCCATCTTCGTGGCAACCCAGATATCGTCTGAATCGAGAAACGCTATGTATTTGCCGGAAGCGGCTTCCATTCCGGTATTACGCGCGATCCCGGCGCCGGAATGGCCCTCGGTGTCGACGACACATATCCGATCGCTGACAGCGCGCAGTGCCGACATTCTCGCCGCAGCGACCGGACTGGCCGCATCGTTCACGAGGATAACTTCCCTGGGCGCGTGAGTTTGATGAAGTGCGCTGTGCACTGCATCGACCAGATATTCTCCGTCCCCGTGTACCGGAATGACGACGCTGTATGTCGGCAAGTTCGCCGGGCTGTCAGGGCCGGCGTACTGAACTGTCGGATTCATTTCTCGAATTGACACTCATCGTTATCCTCTGCGTACCTTGAGGAAACGCTGCCGAGCTGTCGGACCCGCATTCGCAAAGGCGATGCTGGCCATCAATTCCGCACAAAACAATACAAGCTCGACCGGTGTGCGGTTCTGATTGGCCCCAACTGAGTGACTGGTTGGCATACTAGTTCATTATCGACCCGAACTCCACCACTAAGGTCTGGCCGCACTGTCATGAGAAAGCCTGTCTGACGGGTTCAACCCGGGGGCAGGGGCATCGTCAGGGGGCAGGGGCCCGGTTCGACACGCCAGAAGCGAGGATGGGCCGTGCTCGCCTCCTGCAGTTCGGCTTCGACGCGCTTCCCGAATACGCAACCATGCCGTTGAGATGGATCCGGGCAATATCTGACGCGCGGCCCCGCCGCCCCGGAGTCCTATGCCACGTCGAGCCAGCGCCGTTCGCGGATGAACTCCATGAGGTGGCCGGAGGGCATCGGGCGGGCAAACGCATAACCCTGAAGCACGTCGCAGCCCAGATCGCGCAGATAGGCGGCCTGTTCCATGGTTTCCACGCCTTCGGCGACGACCTTGATGCCGAGCGACTGGCCGATTTCGATGATGGACGAAACCAGACGTCGCTGGCTTTCGCTTTTGGCGACGGGTGCGACCAGCCTCCGGTCGATCTTCAGCCGGGTTGGACGCAGATTGATCAGGCTGATGATCGAGGCATAACCGGTCCCGAAATCGTCGATCTCGATATCGATGCCGAGTTTCTTGAGTCGCTTGAAATTCTCGGCGATGACATCGTTGCCTTCATCGAGGAAGATGGATTCGAGCAGTTCGAAGGACAATCGGCCGGGTTTGATATCGAGGCCGTCCAGCGTCTCGATCAGTCCAGTGTCATAGAGCCGCCCCGCCGAAACATTCACCGAGATCCTCGAAACATCGATGCCGGCCGATTTCCACCTCATGTCGTGCCACAGCGTCTGCTCGAGAATGGTTCGGTCGATCAATGGCACGACGTTGAGCTCGTCGGCCGTCTTGAGGAAATCTGCCGGTGTCAGCACGCCGTTGCGCGGGTGGTTCCAGCGCGCCAGCGCCTCGACGCCGGCAAGCTCCAGGGTCTGGGCATCGAATTGCGGCTGGAAATAGGGGACGAATTCTCGCCGTTCCAGTCCGCTGAGAATGTCGTCGGCCACGCGCTTGTTGTGGATGATCTCCGCCTTGAGCGCCGTGGAAAAGAACTCGAAGCGATTGCGGCCGTTGCGTTTGGCGCGATAGAGCGCGATGTCCGCGTCGATCAGCAGCCGTTTTCCGTAATCGTTGTCCTGCAGATCGGCAATCGCAATGCCGATGCTTACGCCGTAGCGGCATTCGTGATTCCCGAAGGAGACCGGCTGGCGCATCATCGAGATGATGCGTTCGGCCATCTCTTCGAGTTTTTCCTCGTCTATGGGCGATGTGGTGGCGATAACGAATTCGTCGCCGCCGATCCGGGCGACGAAATCGCCATCCCTCGTATTCTTCTTGAGGATCGAGGCCGAGTGAACCAGCATGTGGTCGCCGGCGGCATGGCCGAGCGTGTCGTTGATGTGCTTGAAGCGATCCAGATCGATATGGAGCAGCGCGGTAACATTCACCGCGGTGCCATTGTCCAGGATCTTGTCGAGATATCGGCGGTTGGGCAGGCCGGTGAGGCTGTCGTGCAGCGAGATGTGCTCCATCTGCGCGCGCGCGTCCTCCAGTTCGTGGTTCCTGACCTCGGCATTGCGCTTGGCCGCCAGCAGATTGGTCTTCATCGCCACATCGGAAGAAACATCCCAGTTGACGCCGACAATGTAGCGCGGACCGCTTTCGCCCAGGGCGTCGCCCTCTCGCACGGCGCCGATCGCCCGGATCCACCGGGTCGTTCCGTCGCCGAGTACTACGCGGAATTCGGAGGCGTAGGTCCCGCCCGTCTCGATGGCGTGTTTGAACTCTTCTTCGGCCCGTTTCCGGTCTTCGGGATGCAATGCCCTGGCCCAGACGTCGTATTCGTTCGTCGGGGTATCCTTCATCAAACCGTATAGCTCGACCATCCGGTCGTCCCAGTACATTTCACCGGTGACGAGATTCAGTTCCCAGACGCCGATCTGCGAGGTTTCGAGCGCCAGCTTGAGCCGCTGCGAAAGCTTGTGAAGCTGATCCCTGCGCAGGCGCAGTTCCCGGATGTTTTCCTGTCGCTGGTCGTACAGCCGGCCAGCGATGGCGACCGGCAGCACAATGAGCAATCCGGCCAGGAAGATGACCGCCCTGAACCGCCAGGCATTGGGAGATATGTCGGTCCAGCCGTCAATCGGTGTGGCCGCCAGTTGCCAGCTTCCGCTTGGAAGGGCAACTTCGGTCACGACAGGTTCCTCGTCGAAAATGTCGCCTGAGCCGAAGAAGACTTCTCCCTTGCCTCCTGTTGAGTCGCGCCCGGCGATGGTGATCCGGATCGGGAGGTCCGGGTCCAGCAAGCCGCTCTCGCGGTAAAGGCGCTCAACATCGACAACCGCCGACACCAGCCCCCACAAAACGGGTTCTCCCTGCGAGTCGTTCACGAATACGGGAAACCGGCAGACGAAGCCCTGGCCGCCCTGAAGCAGGTCGACCGGCCCGGCAAGCACCATGTTCCGCGCCTTGACGGCGCGCAGCGCCGCCTCGCGCTGTGTCTCGTTCGTACGGTAGTCGAGGCCGATTGCCTTTTCGTTGCCTGCCGTCGGATACATCAGCCGGATCACCAGATCGGGCGCGGCGGCGATGTTGCGCAATTGCGAATGGGGGCCGATCAGGCTGGAGGCAATCCTGGCGAAATGGTGCTGATCGATGTCGGGCTGCGAGGCGATAACCGCGACCAGGCCACGCACGAGCTGGATATTCGCGTTGATATTGCCTTCCAGCTTGGCGCGTACCAGACCAAGCGTCTCGCCGACACTGGTGCGCGCGCGCTGATGCTCGACGACCCGGTTCTGGTACTCGGCGAACACGCCCCCCGCCAATGAAACAAGCAGTGCGATAAGAACAGCATAATTGCCCGGCCGGAAAAGCGAGCGGCCACGTCGAATTGCGGAATTGATAATGCCCGGCATACCGATTTCCTGCCACGCCCTGTTGTTCCGCCAGCTTTTCGAGCGGATTTTCGATTATTGTTCGGGTGACTTTAGGCATGAAAACTCAAACAAATACCTAAAATGGGGTCAAAACCATTCGATGAGGCAACAGTCAGGTATTCTGGCCACTTGATCAGGAATTCTGACCGCTTGAATTGTGGCCTGATATCGGGGAAATCCCCCGGGAAATACGACAGACGGAAAATTAGCAAGATTGAGGCTTGGCAATGCGGGAATCGCTTTGCTATATGCCCACTCCACGCAATGAGCGCTGTTCCCCGGTAGCTCAGCGGTAGAGCAACCGGCTGTTAACCGGTTGGTCGCTGGTTCGAATCCGGCCCGGGGAGCCACTTTTCTTCCAGAAAGCACCGCAGGCGGGCTATCCCGCTATTCCCCCGCTTCGTTTTTGCTCGCTTGGGAACGGCGGGAGACGGGCACTTCCGCACCCATGCGGTTCCAGGCGTCGAGCGCGGCGATCTTGTAGGCCTCGGCGAGCGTCGGATAGTTGAACGTGTTCTCGACGAAATAGTCGAGCGTGCCTTTCAGGTTCAGCACCGCCTGACCGATATGGATGAGTTCTGTCGCCCCTTCGCCGACGATATGACAGCCGAGCAGGCGCCGCGTCTTCAATGAAAACAGCATCTTGAGCAAACCCCTGTCGAGGCCCATGATGTGACCGCGCGAGGTCTCGCGAAAGCGTGCGATGCCGCTTTCATAGGCGATGCCGCGTTCGATCACCTCTTCCTCGGTCATGCCGACGGTCGACATTTCCGGCACTGAATAGATGCCGTACGGAAAGAATTCGGGCGGATCGTGTGCCGGCGCGCCGAGCGCGTGACAGGCGGCAATGCGGCCCTGTTCCATCGATGTCGAGGCAAGGGAGGGAAAGCCGATCACATCGCCGGCGGCATAGATGTGCGGCACGGAGGTCTGCAACGTCTCGGGATCGACCTTCAGTCGGCCGCGATGGTCGCTGTCGAGTCCGCAGGCCGAAAGGTTGAGTGCCTGTGTCGCGCCCATGCGCCCGGCTGCGAACAACAGCATGCCCGAACGCACCTTGCGTCCGCCTTCCAGCGATATCGTCACCCCGCCTTCGGCCCGCTCGACCTTGTCCACCTTCTTGCCAAAGCGCATCGCCATGCCGCGATCGCGCAATTGATAGGTGAAATCCTCCATCAGTTCACGGTCGATGAAGTCGAGCATGGTGTCGCGCGGTTCGATCAGCGTCACATGCACGTCGAGTGCGGAAAAGATCGTGGCATATTCCACCCCGATGACACCCGCGCCGATCACCGCGATCGAGCGCGGCAGGCTCGGCAGTTCGAGGATCTCGTCGCTGTCGAAGACCGTCTCGCCGTCGAAGGGGATATAGTCGGGCCGGAAGGGAATTGTGCCGACTGCGATCAGGAAATTGTCGGCGGTGAAGGCAAGCGTTTCGCCTTCCTCGCCGGTTACCTCGACGGTGTTGGGATCGATGAAACGCGCAGCGCCGCGCATTGTCGACACCTGGTTTCGGGCGAACTGATGCTCCAGCACCTCGACCTCGTGGCCAAGCGTGAGATGCAGGCGTTTACGCAGATCGTCGGCAGAAATGTCCTGTTTTACGCGATAGGAGCGGCCGTAGAAGCCTCGCTCGCGCCACCCCGTCAGGTTCAGCGCGGTCTCGCGCAGCGTCTTGGAAGGTATCGTTCCGGTATGGACGGAGACGCCGCCGACGCGGCGTCCGCGTTCGATCACCAGAACGCTTCGGCCCAGTTTTGCCGCCTGGATCGCGGCGCGGCGCCCGGCCGGGCCGCTGCCGATAACGAGCATGTCGTAATGGTCCACCACACTGCCCCCTTGATGTGCGTCGTGTGGGCCATCTCCCCGCTGGCCATTACAGCCCTCCCGGCAACATTATCTGCCCAAGCTGCTGTCAAAATCCAGTCCCTTCGCGGATTTCAGCCGGGCTTTCGCGCGTTTTTGGTCGGTTGTCGGCGCCACGCGACGCTCGTACGGGCAAGTGGGACACAGGGCCATTTGGTTGACTTGGCGTGTCATCGGCGACCTTATGGGGTACCTGTCCGGTGCCGAGCGAGGTTTGAATTGAACATTCTCATCCACACCCGCAAGGATGACAGCGTGGCGCTACCTGCGTCCGTGCCTTTCCCCGGTGTCGATGCCGACACGCCGAAGGCGCTGATCGCACGCTGCCCCGTGGCCGCGGAGACGCCGCTGGTGCGCGCGAAGGCGCTGGCGGCCGGGGCAGGGGTCGCAGAACTTTTCGTCAAGGACGAACGCGGCCGCATGGGCCTCGGCAGCTTCAAGGCGCTGGGGGCTGCCTATGTTATCGCAAGCGATGCCGTGGCGAGCGGCAGGGAAGACCTGTCGCAAGCGTTGGCGGGCGTCACCTACGTCACCGCGAGTGCCGGCAATCACGGCATGTCGGTCGCAGCCGGCGCCCGTGTTTTTGGTGCCGATGCCGTCGTCTACATCGCCGAGACGGTGCCGGAAGGCTTCGCCCGCAGGCTTGCCGACAAGGGTGCGACGGTGGTGCGCGAAGGCGTCGACTACGAGGCCAGCATGGCCGCTGCCGCCAGGGCCGCCGAGTCGAACGGCTGGAACCTGCTCTCCGATTCATCGTGGGAGGGCTATTACGACGTGCCGCGGCGGTTGATGGAAGGCTATCTCGTCTTGGTCGACGAGATCGTGGAGGCGATGGCCGTTCCGCCAAGCCATGTATTCCTGCAGGCGGGGGTCGGTGGTCTTGCCGGAGCGGCAGCCGCGATGATGCGGAGCCGTTGGGGCGATGAACCTAAAATTATCGTCGTCGAACCCGAGGCGGCGCCCGCAATAATGGAATCGGTGGGTGCCGGGCACGTTGTAAAGGTATCCGGCCCTGTCTCCTCCATGGGGCGGCTCGACTGCAAGGAACCCTCGCTGATTGCGCTCAAAGGCCTTGCCCGCGACGCGGACTGTTTCGTCACGATCAGCGAGGAGGAGGCGGCCAGGGCCATGCCCGTGCTGGCCGAGGCGGGGCTGGCCACAACGCCATCGGGAGGCGCCGGCATCGCCGCGCTTCTGGCATCTGGCCCATTTCACGACGCGCTTGGTCTGAACGCCGATAGCCGGGTGCTTTGCATTCTGTCGGAAGGGCCGGAGACATGAGTTATTTCAACGCAATGCGCGGTTTTCCCGAAGCGGAATATGCAGACCGCGTCGCCCGCGCGCAGGCGGCGATGGCAAACCATGGCCTTGCCGCCCTGCTACTCACCACGGAACGCGAGTTTCGCTATTTCACCGGCTTCCTGACACGTTTCTGGGAAAGCCCGACGCGGCCCTGGTTCCTGATCGTGCCGGCGTCAGGCAAACCCGTCGCGGTCGTCCCCTCCATCGGTGCGCCATTGCTCGAACGTGGCTGGCTCGAGGATATCCGCACCTGGCGGTCGCCCGATCTTAACGACGACGGCGTGGAATTGCTCGCCGACACCTTGAACGAACTGTCGGCGGACGGCCGTATCGGCCTGCCGATGGGCCACGAAACGCATCTCAGAATGCCGCTTGCCGATTTCTTTCGGCTGCATTCGGTGATGGGACCGAACCGGCTGTCCGACGATCGCGGCATCATGCGCGAATTGCGCATGGTGAAATCCGTGGCGGAGATCGAGAAGATCCGCGCCGCCTGTTCGGTTGCCGATCGGGCTTTCGCCCGCGTCGGAGAGATCGCGGCCCCCGGCAAGCAATTGGACGAAGTCTTCCGGCGTTTCCAGATCCTGTGCCTGGAGGAGGGTGCCGACTGGGTGCCCTATCTCGCCGGCGGGGCGGGGCCGCAGGGTTATGACGACGTCATTTCGCCGGCAACGCAGGCGCCGCTCGCCGCCGGCGACGTGCTGATGCTGGATACAGGCCTCGTGCGCGACGGCTATTTCTGTGATTTCGACCGCAATTTTGCGATTTCGAGTGCTTCCGACGAAATGCGGGATGCCCATGGCAAGCTGATCGAGGCCACCGCCGCGGCCTTCGACATGGCAAAACCCGGAGCGCTGGCCTGCGATCTGTTTCATGGCATGGACAGTATATTGACCGGCGGGAAGGGTGGCGCGGAAGCGGGCCGGTACGGTCACGGCCTCGGCATGAGCCTGACCGAATGGCCGTCGCTCATTGCCGACGATCGCACCGAACTGGTCGACGGCATGGTGCTTACACTCGAACCCGGCATAGAAACCGCGCCGGGCCGGATGCTCGTCCACGAGGAGAACATCGTCATTGGCGCCGGCGGCGCGCAATACCTCTCGGCACCGGCTTCCGCCGAACTGCCGATACTGAATGGCGCTGCCGGAGGGGAGCCGGCGTGAGCGATCTGGATTACGTCCTGGACAGGCCGGCAACAGCACGGCTTGGCCTGATCGTCCTTCAGGTGGACGAGACGATCGAAGGCGACTTCCGCCGCCTTCTGCCCGCCGAGGTCGAATTGTTCGTTTCGCGCGTTCCGAGCGGGCTGGAAGTTACCCGCGAAACGCTTGGCGAGATGGAGGGGCATCTGCCGCAAGCCGCTTCGCTGCTGCCGCAATCGGCCACATTCGACAGCATCGGTTATGGCTGCACTTCCGGAACGTCGGTGATCGGTACGGCCCGTGTCGGCGAACTCGTGCACCAGGGCGTGGCGACCCGATCGGTCACCGAGCCGGTGTCTGCCCTGATCGCCGCCTGCCAACATCTTGGCGTCGCCAGGATCGGCTTCCTGTCGCCTTACGTCGCCGAGGTTTCCCTGGGTCTGCGCAATGTGCTGGCGGAAAGCGGCATCGACACGCCGGCTTTCGCCTCGTTCAACGTCGCGGAGGAAGCGAAAGTTGCCCGCATATCGCCGGCTTCCACCGCGAACGGTGCGGCAAGGCTTTGCGAGGAAGCAGGCGTCGACGCGGTGTTCCTGTCATGCACCAATCTTCGTACGCTGGACATCCTCGCCGGGCTCGAACGGCGTGTCGGCAGACCGGTACTGTCTTCCAATCAGGTGCTGGCCTGGCACATGATGCGGCTTGCCGGGATAGATAGCGGGATACCGGGCTTCGGTCGGCTTTTCGAACACTGAAGTCAATCCGGTTGCCAAGCTGTTGTCGAACGGCTAGAGCAGAACAAGGCCCGTTGCCGGGGAAATTCCGCACCGGGCATGCCAAATCCAATCTCTTGCCTGTTCGGGGAACATTGCCATGACGCCGGATTACACCAACGCCCGACGCAACATGGTCGACTGCCAGATCCGCACCTCCGACGTGACCAATCCCGAGGTCATCGACGCCTTCCTGCAGGTGCCGCGCGAGGCATTCGTACCGGGCGAACTCAAGGCATTGGCCTATATCGACACCGAACTCGCCGTGGCTCCGGGACGCAGAATGTCGGCGCCCGCCGCACTGGCCAAGCTGGTTCAGGCCGCTGCACCAAAACCCGAGGAAGTCGTGTTGGTGGTGGGCTGCGGTTCCGGTTATGGCGCTGCGATCGTGTCGTTGATGGCCTCTTCCGTCGTCGCGCTTGAAAGCGATGCCGGTCTTGCCGCATTTGCGACCTCGAAGCTTGGCGAACTGGGTTATGGTAATGTGGCTGTCGTCGAAGGCGATCTCGCCGCTGGCTGCGCCGCCGAAGCGCCCTACGAACTGATTCTCGTCGATGGCGCCATCGGTCAGGTGCCCTCCGCGCTCGCCGACCAGTTGAAGGAAGGCGGAAGGCTCGTCGCCGTCGAAGGCTCCGGCAACTCTGCAAGCGCCAGGATCTGGGTTCGAGAGGATGGACGGCTTTCCTCGCGTCATCTCTTCAATTGCTCGCTGGCCCCGCTTCCCGGCCTCCAGAAGGAACCTGAATTCGAGCTTTGACGCCCCCGCAAAGGCAGTACTGACGGCCCTGAACCGTCATGGTACGGGCAGGGGACAGCTTGTCGCATTGTTGCCGGGATGCAACTTACCCACAGCGACGAAGAGGTGCGACAAAGATTAATTTGACGCCCTGTCCTGCGGCGATAGTCTGGCCGCGAGCACATCGCGTTGTTTCGGCGCGATGGGTTGCGCGTTGAAAAAGGTAATCCCCGGCTGGCACCGGCCGTTTACTGCAGACGCGCTTCGAAGGGCACGCATTGCCGTGAGGTCGCAATTCGCATGAAAAGGTGCACGAAGTTGAGCAGGAAAGCATTACTGGTTTCCGTGTTGGCGGCAGGTCTCGGGGCCGCGCCTGCAAATGCCGAATCCATCAAGGAAGCTCTTGGGCTGGCATACGCCAACAACCCGCAGATCAACGCCTCGCGTGCCTCGACGCGCGCGGTCGACGAGAACGTGCCGATCGCGAAGTCGGGTCTGCGTCCCTCGGTCAACGGCAGCGCCTATATCGGCAAGTCGTGGAGCAACGTAAACGGTTCGCCCACCGCCGCGCTCAACCGCACCAACACGCTGTCGCCAGGCGGTTTCGGCGTCACCATCTCGCAGACCCTGTTCGATGGCTTTGCCACGCAGAACAATGTCGCCGCCGCGCAGGCTGCGGTGTTTGCCAGCCGCGAATCGCTGAGAAATACGGTCCAGAACGTGCTGTTCGACGCCGCCAGCGCCTATATGGACGTAATTCTGGCCCAGGCGGTGGTCAATTTGCGCGCCAAATCACTCGAGTTCCTCAACGAACAGGTCCGCTCGGAGCGCGCCCGCTTCGATGTCGGCGAAAGCACGCGCACCGACGTCGCTCAGGCGGAGGCAAGCCAGGCCGGCGCCACCGCGCAGCTCACCGCCGCGCGCGCCAGCCTCAAGAGTGCTGTTGCCGTCTACCGCCAGGTAATCGGCAAGGACCCGGCCAATCTGAGCCGGCCGTCCGGTGTTGACCGCCTGCTGCCGCACGGCCTGCAAAGGTCCGTCGATATCGCGCTCCAGGAGCATCCGGCGATCCTGGCGTCCAAATACCTTGCCGATCAGGCGGACTGGAACGTGAAATCGGCCGAGAGCAGCCTGCTGCCGCAGGTCAAGCTGAACGGGTCGGCCACGCGGAGCTATAACGATTCGTTTCACGGCGGCGCGGTCACGGATTCGGCCTCGGTTACGGCGACGCTCACGGTCCCGATCTACCAGGGCGGCGCGGTCCACGGAAAAATCCGCCAAAACAAGGAAACGCTCGGCCAGCGCTGGATCGAGGTCGATCAGACGGTCGATAGCGTTCGCGCGGCCGTGGTTTCGGCATACAGCCAGCTTGAGGCAGCGCGGGATTCCGTGCAGGCCAACGAGACGCAGATTCGCGCAGCCAACCTCGCGTTGCAGGGTGCTGTCGAGGAACGCAATGTCGGCCAGCGAACAACGCTCGACGTGTTGAATACGCAGCAATCGGTCATCAATGCCGAGCTGGAACTGGTATCGGCGCGGCGCGATGTCATCGTCGCCGGTTACGCATTGCTGTCTGCCGTCGGGCGTCTCGACGTCGAACATCTCGGTCTGGCGGTCGCGCGCTATGACGCGGCGGACCATTTCAACGCCGTTCAGGACAAATGGTTCGGTCTGCGCACTCCTGACGGGCGCTAGATCGACGGGCGCAATCGCGGGCGCCAAAACGGCGGGTACCAAAAACCGCGGGTGATGGCACCTATTTCGCCAAGCGTTTGTGTTTGACGGGGCGCTCGCCGTTTGTACCCAGCGGCAGCGCCGGTATGCGGCGTTGCCGGTATGTGTCCTGGCGGGCCGCCTTAGGCCGGGCTTGATCCGGCGAAGGGCACGACATTGCCGTCCTGCGCGGTGTCACCGGTGGGAAGAATGCAGACCCCGATCGGCCTCTGCCTTCCGCGAACGACCCTCGTGCCGACGGGTATGAAACTTGCCACGTCCCCGGCGGCCTTTGAAACATCGGTGGAGGTCAGAACGACTGTTTCGTCGTTTTCCCCCATCGCGTCGCGCGCCATCTGTTCGATGCGCTGGGCGACATTCACCGCATCGCCGACGATCGTGTAGTTTTGCCGGTCGTCACCACCGATATTGCCGACGACGACGCGCCCGGTGTGTATGCCGATGCGCAGCCGCAATACGGCTTCGCCTCGCTCGCGCCGAATTGCGTTGTCCGCCCGCACCGATTTGGCGATGGCCTGCGCCGCGGCCACGGCGTGCGCCACGTGCTTGCCGTCGGCTTCGGGTGCCCCCCAGAAAGCCATGACGCCGTCGCCAAGAAACTTGTCGATCGCCCCCTGCGTTTCCTCGACATGGCGTGTGATCGTCGCGAAGTGCTGATTGAGCAGCGAGGTTACCTCGGCGGCACTCATGTTCTCCGAAAGCGACGTGAAGCCGACGATATCGGTAAACATGATCGTCATTTCGCGTTCGACGGGCCGCACCGCATCGGCGCCGGAACGCATCAGTCGGGCTACGAGTTCGCGCGGGACATAGCGCGCGAATTGCCTGAGCATCGTGTGCATGCGGTTCAGCGCCACGGCCTGCTCGTCGACCTCCCGTACGCGCGAACGCGGCAATGGCCTGATTTCGTCGATGTCGAAACTGGAGAGCAATGCGGCGGTTCCGGCAATCTGGCGCATGGGTCGCGACAGGGATCGTCCCAGGAGCACGGCCGCCACGACCGCGACGAGGAGCGCCAAAAGGCCTGCCGCAAGCGACAGGATCGCCCGCAGGACTTCTTCCCCGACATCGGCCTTGGGATAGTAGATGCCGAGGGTGAACGGGCTCGCCGCATATTCCGAGAGTTCCTTTGTCAGGAACATGTAACCGTCGTCGCGGCCCTCGGTGACGCGCACCTGTATGCCGTGCCGGTTGGCGACCTCGAAATTCTCTCTTGCTGGCACTGCGCTTGCAATACGCCGCAGCGTTTCGTCGGGAAACGCGTCAAGCGGAATGGCGACGCGGTCCTTGAATACGTCGGGAAGGCCGGAATGGGCGATGACGGCATTGTTCGTGCCGAGCAGGAACACCGTGGCGCTGTTTTCTTCGCCGAGCTTGACCATGACCCGGCTGATTGAATTGCGGCCGATCAGGGCGATGACAACGCCGGTCGTGCCGCCGTTTCGTACAAGGCGGTGCGAAACGGCGTGAAACATCGTTTTTCCGGCGACAACAGGGTCATGCCAGGTCGACTTGTCGGCGGTTTCTGCGATCTGCTTCGAGAATAGTTGCGCCAGGTCCGCCTGCGCGAAGGCGGGTGGAAGCGGCCCGACCACGCCTTCCGGGCGGCGGAATAGCGCATCGCTGAGCTTCCCGTCGCCGAACAGGAAGACCCCCTCGACGGCGGGCATGCTCAGGAGCAGCGTTTCAAGCACCGCATGCTCTTCCGGTGTGTCTTCAATCCCGATCTTCCCCTGGGTGTATAGTCTGGCAATTGTGGAAACCGTGCGCTCGGCCTGATGGGCCTCCGCCTTGATCCGGCGTTCCATGGAATCGAACAGCACGATTGCCCTGTCGTTGAGAAGCGAGAAGGTGTTGACGAAATTGGTCCGCACGCTGATGGCGAGGACAACGGCGATCGAAAGCGCGACCAGAATTCCGAAGGAGATTGCAAGCAACGAGCCAAGCGAAACCGTGAACCGTTTCGGCGCATCGGCATGGGGAACGACGATTTTCAGCTTGGACTTCTTCATTGCCACGTCCTTGGCCACGCCCTGACGGAAATCGTCTTGCCGGGTTCTGATCGATCTTAGGTAGACATTCGCCGAGGCTTTGCCAACACGCCGGTAAAGACGTGTCTCGATTGGCCATGGCGCGGCAATTGCTGTCCGGCCGGGCGAAAAACGCCATCGGCCCTTTGACCACTGCATTGGCAGTGCTATAGAGCGGCGCAATCGCGGCCGACAGTTCCGTTGTGCCGCCCGTTAATTGTGCCCATGCGGCGTTTGACGGGCAAGCGGACAAAGGTTGTGAATGCGGGCATGGTGAAATTGGTAGACACGCCAGATTTAGGTTCTGGTGCCTCAAGGCGTGGGGGTTCAAGTCCCTCCACCCGCACCAGGCAGGCCAAAC
>JAGRLL010000405.1 GCA_020441855.1 Nitratireductor sp. | reverse complement strand
GAACAGGCCGGCGGCGCTGCCACCGACACCACTCGCCGCATTCTCGAGATCGTTCCCGAAAGCCTGCATCAGCGCACGCCGCTCGTGCACGGCTCGAAAAAGGAAGTGATCCGCATCGGCCGCTACCACAGCGAGCCGGAAATGATCTCCGAACGCTCGCCGCTGTTCGGCAAGCGCGGCCTCTTCAGAGCGTAATCGCGGGGCAGGAAAATCATGTCAGCCAAGTTTCCCATCATCTCGATCACCGGATCGTCCGGCGCCGGCACCACCACCGTGGAGCAGACCTTCAAGAAGATATTCAACCGCGAGGGCGTTACCGCCTCCTTCATCGAGGGCGATGCGTTTCACCGTTACGACCGCACGGCGATGAAGGACAAGGTTGCCGAGGAAAAGGAGAGAGGCGTCGACTTCACCCATTTCAATGCGGAGGCCAACGAACTGGCCATCCTCGAGGGTGTCTTCGAGGAATACGGCCGCAAGGGTACCGGCAAGACCCGTCACTACATTCACGACGACGAGGAGGCCGAGCGCTACGGTTCACCCCCGGGAACCTTCACCGGCTGGGAGGAGTTCGGCGGCACAGATGTTCTCTTCTACGAGGGACTGCATGGTTGCGTCGTCACCGACGAGGTCAATCTCGCCAGGCATTGCGACCTGAAGATCGGCGTCGTTCCCGTCATCAATCTGGAATGGATCCAGAAAATCCATCGCGACAAGGCAGCCCGCGGCTATTCCACCGAGGCGGTCACCGACACCATCCTGCGGCGCATGCCGGACTATGTGAACTACATCTGCCCGCAGTTCTCGCTGACCGACATCAACTTCCAGCGCGTGCCGATCGTCGATACCTCGAACCCGTTCATCGCCCGCTGGATTCCGACACCGGCAGAATCGATCCTGGTGATCCGCTTCGCCAACCCGCGCGGCATCGATTTTCCCTATCTCCTGTCGATGCTGCACGACAGCTACATGTCGCGCGCCAATTCCATCGTCGTTCCCGGCGACAAGCTCGACCTGGCCATGCAGCTCATCTTCACCCCGCTCATCCACAAGCTGGTCGAGCGCAAGCGGCGCATGTCCTGAAGAGGTTCGAGGAGGAGGAGACAGACAGATGAATATCGCAACCGCTGCCAAACCCGTTACCGCCCCTGCGAGCGAAGAGGACATGGCCAACGCCATCCGGGCGCTCGCCATGGACGGCGTGCAGGCCGCCAATTCGGGCCATCCCGGCATGCCCATGGGCATGGCCGATGTGGTCGCCGTCCTGTTCAACCGTTTCATCAACATCGATCCATCCGTGCCGGATTGGCATGACCGCGATCGCTTTGTCCTGTCGGCCGGTCACGGCTCCATGCTGCTCTACGCGCTGCACCATCTGCTCGGCTATGCCGACATGGACACCGATCAGCTGCGCAACTTCCGCCAGCTCGGTTCCAGGACGGCAGGCCATCCCGAATACGGTCACGCACTCGGCATCGAAACGACGACAGGCCCGCTGGGGCAGGGGATCACCACCGCTGCCGGCATGGCGATTGCCGAACAGATGATGGCAGCCCGCTTCGGCACGAAGCTGGCCGATCACTACACCTATGTGCTGGCGGGTGACGGTTGCCTGCAGGAAGGCATTTCCCACGAGGCAATCGATCTTGCAGGCCATCTGAAGCTGAGAAAACTGATCGTGCTGT
>JAGRLL010000071.1:13171-14395 GCA_020441855.1 Nitratireductor sp. | reverse complement strand
AAGTCCTGCATCAGCACGCGCGCCGGACGGTAGGCAATTTCCTTTTCCTCCGCGCCGCGATTGGCAAGCCAGGCGGCGACGGCGCGGATGTCGTCGGCGGTGACCGAGCGGCCGTCCTCGAAGCGCAGCAGGTTTTCCAGCAGCACCTTCAGCGAGAAGGGCAGGCGGGAGACGCCGTCGAGGCCGTTCTTCTCGGCTTCAACCAGCGAGTAATAGACATATTCCTTGCCGCCTGCATTGAGCGTCTTGCGGCATTTGAAGCTGTCGAGTGAATTGAGCATGTTGCGTGTTCCAATCGGATTCCAGTTCGCTCCGGGAAAGGGGCAAACACCGGCGTAGATTGAAGGAACACGCCTGTAATGCGGGTACGGCCATTTCCGCGTGTCAGCCCGGTACGAAACCGAAGGTTTTCCCAGAGCATGTGTCAGGTGATGACGTCGCCGACCGCTGGCTGCGTCGGCCCGGTTTATAGTGGCTTTCCAATGGGGTGTGAAGGGGCGGGACGTGGAAAGGCGAAGCTTTTTTGCAGTGCATCAGGCGCCGATGGCCGGACTTGCGGTATATCGAGCCATAGCGGCTGGAAGCGGCGGACAGCTTTTCGCTTTCGTGCCTCGTCATTTCCTCCTAAACACCCTGCCATGCAGCTTGTCGCCGAAAACCTCGCCGTCGATCGCGGCGAGAGAAGGATATTCGAGGGTCTCTCGTTCGTGGTTCCGGCCGGAACGGCGCTCGTCGTCACCGGGCCGAACGGCGCCGGCAAATCGACCTTGATCAAGGCGATCGCCGGTTTCCTCGCGCAGGCCGAAGGCTCGATCCGGCTGGAAGGGCTGACCGGCGAGGCGGCGGAGCGGCCGCTCGCCGAACATTGCCATTATCTGGCACACGACAATGCGCTGAAGAGCCAGCTTACGGTGAACGAGAACCTCGCCTTCTGGCGGCATTTCCTCGGCGCGCCGCTGGCAAGCGTCGGCGATGCCCTGGAAAGGGTGGGCCTGCCCGGCATCGGCGAATTGCCTGCCGGCTATCTTTCGGCCGGGCAGAAGCGCCGCGTCGCGATTGCGCGGCTGCTGGTGACCCATCGGCCGGTCTGGCTGGTCGACGAGCCGACCGCCGCGCTCGACAAGGCGTCGGAGAAGCGGTTCGGCGAACTGGCGTCCGAACATGTCGGGGCCGGCGGCATTCTTGTCGCCGCGACGCATCAGGCGCTGGGGCTGAAAGCGCATG
>JAGRLL010000071.1:11798-13050 GCA_020441855.1 Nitratireductor sp. | reverse complement strand
CTCGCCGTCGTGACCGTCGTGCCCTTCGCCGTCGGTCCGGATCTCAATTTGCTGGCGCGGATCGGCCCGGCGGTGCTGTGGATCGGTGCGCTGCTCGCCAGCCTGCTTGGTCTCGACAGGCTGTTCCAGCAGGACCGCGAGGACGGTTCGCTGGCAATCCTGATCATGAGCGAACACCCGGCGGCGCTGATCGTCTTCGTCAAATGCCTGGCGCATTGGGCGGCGACCGGCCTGCCGCTGATCGTCGCCGCGCCCGTTTTCGGCCTGTTCCTCAACATGCAGCCGGTCGCGATCGCCGCGACAGTCGCGACGCTGGCGGTAGGTACGCCGGCAATCACCTTCATCGGCGCCGTCGGCGCGGCGGTTACGGTGACGCTGCAACGCGGCGGGCTGATCATCGCCATCCTCGTGCTGCCGCTGGTGCTGCCGTCGCTGATCTTCGGCGTGGCGGCAAGTTATGGCGCGGTCGAGGACCCCGCGCCGTTCACCCAGCCCTTCATCATACTGATCGCGGTGACGCTGTTTCTCGCCGTGCTCGGCCCGCTGGCGGCGGGCTATGTCATAAAACGGGCGGTGGATTGACCTCGCCCGCTGTCGTCGCGCGTTGTCGCCGGGTCCGAACCGGGGCAAGGCAATCGCGCTCGACCTCGGGCAAGATTGCCAAGTTCCGGCCCCCGCATTAAGTAACAGCCGATGAGCGACATCAGCGCCAAATCCCAAAAGCCGGGTTCCCTGTGGGACTACGCCAATCCGACCCGGTTCCTCGGGCTTGCCAATGCCGTTCTGCCGTGGCTTGCCGGGCTGACGGCGCTGGCCTTCCTTGCCGGGCTGTGGATGTCGTTTTCCGCGCCGGAGGACTACCAGCAGGGCCGCAGCGTGCTGATCATGTTCATCCATGTGCCGGCGGCCTGGCTTTCGATGATGTGCTACTCGGTCATGGCGCTCGCCGCGCTCGGCACGCTGGTCTGGCGTCATCCGCTGGCCGACGTATCGCTACGTGCCGCCGCACCCATCGGGGCGGCATTCACCTTTCTGGCGCTGTTCACCGGTTCGCTGTGGGGCAAGCCGATGTGGGGCACCTGGTGGGTATGGGACGCGAGGCTGACCTCGGTGCTCGTGCTGTTCATCATCTACATGGGCATCATCGCGCTTTCGCGCGCCATCGAGGATCCGGTGACGGCGGCGCGCTCGCTCGCCATCGTCACGCTGGTCGGCTACGTCAACATTCCGATCATCAAGTTCTCGGTCGACT
>JAGRLL010000071.1:0-11791 GCA_020441855.1 Nitratireductor sp. | reverse complement strand
ACACGCTGCATCAGCCGGCGAGCGTTTCGCGTTTCGGCCGGCCGGCGATGGATGCCGCCTTTCTCTATCCCTTGCTGCTTATGGCGCTCGCCTACACATTGCTCTTCTTCACGCTGCATCTGATGGCGATGCGCAACGAGATCCTGCGCCGACGCTTGCGCTCGATGCGGATGATGGCGGCGCGGGAGGCTTCGTGATGCTGGGTCAGGTCTTCGGTCAGTACGCGGCGTATACCGTTCCGGCCTATGGCGTCTCGGCGGCAGTGATGCTCGGCATGATCGTTGCGACACGCCTGCGATACCGCCGGCGTTTGCGTGATATCGCGGCACTTGAAAATCAGGGTGTGGCGCGCCGTGCGGCACCCAAAGCGGGTTCGGTGTCCAGTGTGGGGGGCAAGACGGGGGACAAGACGGGCGAATGAGTGCCGACACTCCCCAAAACGAAGGCGGACCGGCCCGGCGGCGCTGGCTGATCGCGTTGCTGCCGCTGGTCGTGTTCCTTGCGCTGGCGGCGATCTTCCTGCGCCAACTCGAACTGGGCGGGGCTTCGTCTACCATTCCCTCCGCTCTGATCGGCAAGCCGGTACCGCAATTCGAACTGGCGCCGCTCGAAGGGTTGTCCGGGCCGGACGGCTCGCAGATTGCCGGACTGTCGACCGAAACGCTGAAGGGCCGGGTCACCATCGTCAATGTCTGGGCGAGTTGGTGCGGGCCGTGCCGGGTCGAGCATCCGCTGCTCATGGGGCTCGCCAGGGACTTTTCGGCGCGCGCCGACGTGCGTCTGGTAGGCATCAATTACAAGGACAAGACCGAGAACGCGCTGCGATTCCTCGGCGCGCTCGGCAATCCTTTCGCCGCGATCGGTGTGGACCCTGCCGGCCGGGCGGCGATCGACTGGGGCGTCTACGGCGTGCCGGAAACCTTCGTGGTCGATGCAGAGGGGCGGATCGCCTACAAGCATGTCGGACCGCTGACGCAAGACAATTTTGCTTCCAAGTTCCTGCCCGAGCTGGAAAAGATCGTCGCCGGGCAGGGCGGCTGAGCGTTGCGAGGACCGGCGTGACCTATCCCCTGCAACCGACCTTCATCAAAACGGTGCCCGATGGCGACACCCATGAGCGCGCCGTCTGCGAGAATTGCGGGTTCGTCAATTACCAGAACCCGAAGATCGTCGTCGGCTCCGTGGTGCGCCACGAGGGCAGGATCCTGATGTGCCGGCGTGCGATCGAGCCGCGGCGCGGCTACTGGACGATCCCCGCCGGCTATCTGGAACTGCACGAGACGCCGGAAGACGGGGCGCGGCGCGAGGCGCGCGAAGAGGCCAATGCCGATCTGGCGCTGAAGGAATTGCTGGCGGTCTATACCGTACCGAGGCTCAGCCAGGTGCAGCTCATCTATCGCGCCGAACTGGACCGGCCGGATTTCTCGGCCGGCGAGGAAAGCCTCGAAGTCGCGCTCTACGACCGCAAGGATATCCCATGGGACGAGATCGCCTTCCCGACCGTGCTATGGGCGCTGGAGCATGAGCGGATGGTGGCGGAAGGCGAGGCGACCGGTCCCTTCGTCAATCCGCCGGCGGGCGATCCGGACAGCCATCTGAAACGGTGATTTCAATCACGCAATTCCGATGGCAAAGCCGTGTCCCGTCCGGCTTTGCATGGCTCCCGGAATCGCTCTTACCACATCGATTTTGCGTAGGATTCGTCCAGCCGCTGGTCGGACTCCTCCACCGACACCGGCAGCGATAGCTGGTCTTTCAGGATTTCGCCGAGCGTCGGCATGGTGTCGCGAGGGGGCCAGCCTTCCGGGCTCCAGAGCGCCGAGCGCAGGAATGCCTTGGCGCAGTGCATGTAGACGGCGTTGACGCTCACCACCACGACCGAACGCGGATCCTTGCCATTGACGGCGAGCTGCACGCGCAAGGTCTCGTCGAAGGTGATCTTCGCCGTGCCGTTGATGCGCAGGGTTTCGTTCATGCCCGGGATGAGGAACAGAAGGCCGACGACCGGATTGAAGATGATGTTTTCCAGCGTATCGAGGCGGTTGTTGCCTGGACGGTCCGGGATCGCCAGCGTTGTATCGTCAAGAATTGCCACGAAACCCGGCTTGTCGCCCTTGGGGGTGACGTCGCCATTGCCCCTGCCGTCGCTCGAGCCGATCAGCACGAACGGGCTGTTGGCAATGAAATTGCGCGCATGGCGGTCGAGCGAGCGCAATTCCTTGCGTCTCGAAATGTCGTGCGCCTCGCCGTAAACCTGACGGAGTTCCTCGATGCTTTCGACGAATTTCATTCGCTTTCGGCCTCCAGTGCGTGGCGCTGCAGGAGCGGGAACTGGGCCAGCATGAAGGCGAAAGTTAGCGGCATGATCCCCCAGATCTTGAAGGTGATCCAGAAATCGTCGGAAAAATTGCGCCAGACGATTTCATTGAGTGCGGCAAGGACGAAGAAGAACAGGCCCCAGCGCAGCGTCAGCTTGCGCCAGCCTTCCGCGTCGAGCTGGAATGCGGCGCCGAAGACATAGGCGAGCAGCGATTTGCCGAAAAACAGGCCGGCCAGCAGGATGCCGCCGAAGATCACGTTGACGATGGTCGGCTTCATCTTGATGAAGGTCTCGTCCTGCAGCCACAGCGTCAGTCCGCCGAAAAGCAGCACGAAGACGAAGGTGACCAGCGGCATCATCGCGACATGGCGCATCCAAAGATGCGACAGCACGATGGAAATCGTCATCGCGACCATGAAGAAGGCGGTGCCGATGAATATCTTACCGCCCAGCGCCTGAAGCACGGGAAATTCGGATGCCAGCGCCTCGCCGTAACGGTTGGCCATGAAGAAGACGACCAGCGGCCCCAGTTCGAGCACCAGTTTGAGGACCGGACTGACTTGCTGGCCCGTCGGCTTGTCCGTATTCGGCCTGCCTGCCGGTTCGTTGGCTTGCGTCATGCTTGCTCCGTCGCTTCCAGTGTGCGGTCCAGCCCGGCGATCGAACGGGCGAAATCGGCGGCCTCGAAGGGTTCGAGATCGTCGACGCCTTCACCGACGCCAAGAAAATAGACCGGCAATTTGTGCCTTGCCGAGATGGCGACAAGGATGCCGCCGCGCGCCGTGCCGTCCAGCTTGGTCATGACGAGGCCGTTGACGCCGGCGACCTTGCCGAAAATCTCGACCTGGTTCAGCGCGTTCTGGCCGGTTGTGGCGTCGAGCGTCAGCAAAACGGTATGCGGGGCTTCGGGATCGTGCTTCTTCAGCACGCGCACGATCTTTTCCAGTTCCGCCATCAATTCGGTCTTGTTCTGGAGCCGGCCGGCCGTGTCCATCAGCATGACGTCGTGGCCCTCGTCGCGAGCCTGCTGCCAGGCGTCCCAGGCAAGGCCGGCGGCATCGGCTCCAAGCTCGCGTGCCGTTACCGGGGAGCCGGTCCGTTCACCCCAGATCTTCAATTGCTCGATCGCGGCGGCGCGGAAGGTGTCGCCGGCGACCAGCAGGGCCGACAGGCCGGCATTCTTCAGTTTCGCCGACATCTTGCCGATGGTCGTGGTCTTGCCGGAGCCGTTGACGCCGACAACGAGGATGACATGCGGCTTGTGGGCGAGGTCGAGTTCGAGCGGCATGGCGACGGGGTCGAGCACCTTTTCGATCTCTGCAGCCATGATGCGGCGTACTTCCTCCTCGCTGACGTCCTTGCCGTAGCGCTCGCCCGAAAGCGCGTCGGTGACCGCCATGGCGGTTTCGACGCCGAGGTCGGCCTGGATCAGCAGGTCTTCGAGCTCCTCGAGCGTTTCGTCGTCGAGGCGGCGCTTGGTGAAGACCGATGCGATGTTTTCCGTCAGCGCCGAGGATGAACGCGACAGGCCCTTGCGCAGCTTGGCGAACCAGCCGGCCCTGGCTTCCTCGGGCTCGGCCGTGGCGGCCGGTCCCTCGGGCTTGCGCGGCTCGAAGAGCGTTACTTTGCCCGAAGCGGGGCTCTTTGGGCCCGAAGCGAGGTTTCTTGTGCCCGAGGCTGGGCTCTTTGGCTCAGGGGCTGGCTGAACAGGCTTTGGCTGTGCGACCGGCGGCGGCTCGCTTTCAGCCCGCCGTGGTTCGTCAATCTTGTCTCGTACAGATGTTCGAACTGACGGGAGGGCTTCCTGCGCTACTTCAGCTTTTCCTTTTTCGGCTTTTTTATTAGCCGTCTTTTGTTTTGCAGCGAGCTTTGGCTTTCTATCTGTTTTTACTGGCTTTTCCGAGGTTGTGTCAGGTGACCTGCCATCTACTGATACGGATTCACCTGGATATTTGTTAGCCGGCTTTTCAATTATGCTTGTAGCCGGCGAAGTACTTTCCGCTTCATCGGCGGACGTTCCCGGTTCGTGAGGTGTGAGCGCTACCTTGTCGACAGGTGCAAGCGTTTCCGGGGCAGGCTCGGCTGCTGGCGCGGGCGGAACATCTGCCTGCGTTTGCGCCGGCGTACCGGAAATTTCCTCCTGCTGCAGCGCTTCATCCGGTTCGGGCGTTCTGGATCGGCCGAAACCGAAGGAAAACATGCGCTTGAGCAGGCCTGGTTTTTGTTCCGCCATGATCTTGTCCTCAGGCGGCGCCGCGCAGCGCGTCGGGCACGCCGGTCAGCATGGTGCCGTCGTGGCCGGTCAGGCGAACCCGGTGGATGCCGTCTTCCATCCAGTCCGGCAGGACGACCGGCGTATACTGCCCGGTCCGGCCGAAGCCCGGTCTTTCCATCAGCACCTCCGTGGTGCGTCCGGTCATGGTGTCGAGATGGCGGGCATAGGCGGCCTCGCCCTTCGCGCGCAGGCGGGCGGCGCGGTCCTTGACCAGCGCCCGGTCGAGTTGCGGCATCCGCGCGGCCGGCGTGCCGGGACGCGGCGAGAAGGGAAAGACATGCAGGTGGTCGAGACCGCATTCATCGACGATCGACATGGCGTTTTCGAACATTTCCCCGGTTTCCGTCGGGAAACCGGCAATGAGGTCGGCGCCAAAGGAGATGTCGGGGCGCAACCGGCGCACGTTTTCGCAAAAGGCAACCGACTCGGCGCGCGAATGACGCCGCTTCATGCGCTTGAGGATCATGTCGTCGCCGTGCTGAAGCGAAAGGTGGAGATGCGGCATGAAACGCGCGTCACCGGCGATCACGTCGAGCAGCGTGTCGTCAACCTCGACGGAATCGATGGAGGACAGGCGCAGGCGCGGCAATTCGGGCACTTCGCGCAGGATCGTCGCGACGAGGCGACCGAGCGATGGCCTGCCCGGCAGATCGGCGCCCCAGGAGGTGGTGTCGACACCGGTCAGCACGATTTCGCGGTAACCGTTCCCGACGAGCGCCGCGACCTGGCCGACCACGGCGCCCATCGGCACGGAGCGCGACGGGCCGCGGCCAAAGGGAATGACGCAGAATGTGCAGCGATGGTCACAGCCGTTCTGGACCTGGATGAAGGCGCGGGAGCGACCCTCGATCCCGTCGACCATGTGGGCGGCGGTCTCGCGCACGCTCATGATGTCGTTGACGCGCAGCTTTTCGGTGGAATTGACGCCGAAATCGGGCAGCGCGCGATAGGCATGGGCGTGCAGCTTGTCGTCATTGCCGATGACGAGATCGACCTCGTCCATGGCGGCGAAGCTTTCGGCCTCGATCTGCGCGGCGCAGCCGGTGACGATAATGCGCGCATCCGGATTTTCACGCCGCGCGCGGCGGATCGCCTGCCGCGCCTGGCGCACGGCTTCGCCGGTTACCGCGCAGGTGTTGACCAGCACGGCGCCACCCGCAAGGTCGCCAAGGCCGGCCTCGGCTGCCTTGGCGCGCATGACCTCCGATTCGAAGGTGTTGAGCCGGCAGCCGAAGGTGACGATTTCGATGCCGCCGCGATTTCCGCCGGTATCGCTCATGCGGGCACCGCCGGGTCGTTCACGCGGAATTCGCCCGTCGCCGGATCGAGTTGGCCGGAAAACTCGAATGCCGTGGGGCCGGTCATCAGGATATGGCCGTTTTCGGCCCATTCGATGGCGAGATCGCCGCCAGGAACCGTGATTGTCGCCTTGCGGTCGGTCAATTCCTTCCTCGCCGCGCAAGCGAGCGTGGCGCAGGCGGCGGAACCGCAGGCGAGTGTCAGCCCGGCACCGCGTTCCCAGGTGCGCATGATGATGTGGTCGCGGGCGACAACCTGCGCGATGGTGATGTTGGCGCGCTCGGGAAAGACCGGATGGTTTTCGAGCAGCGGGCCGAAACGGTCGAGATCGTAGGACCACACATCCTTGTCGACCCAGAAGACGGCGTGCGGATTGCCCATGCTGGCGACGCTCGGCGTGTGCAGCACGGGTGCATCGATGGGACCGATCTGCAATTCGATGCCGGTCGTGTCGCGGAATTCCTCGGCGAGCGGGATCTCCTCCCAGCCGAAGCGCGGCTTGCCCATGTCCACGGTAACGGTGCCGTCCGCATGACGTTCGGTCGGCACGAAACCGGCGGCCGTGATGAAGGAATAGGCGTTGCGGCCATCCAGTTCATGCAGCCAGTTCACGACGCAGCGCGTGCCGTTGCCGCAGGCCTGCGCCGAAGAGCCGTCGGAATTGAGGATGCGCATGTCGAAATCGCGACCGGGACCGGCAGCGTCGCGCACTTCCATGATCTGGTCGAAGGGGATCGCGTCGGGACGCGCCAGCGCCCTTGCCGCTTCGGCGGTAATCTTGTCCGCACGAGCGCGCATGTCGGCAACGATGATCGCGTTGCCGAGCCCGTTCATCTTCGCAAAGGGAATGCGCGCGCTCATCTCGTCAGGATGCCTGTTGTTCGGCCGCTTATATGGCGGAAACGAACGGCAATTGAAAGATCAGGCGCGATTCACCCCTTTTCTCGACCCTGGCGGGAGATTGTGTCGTCAGACGACCACGACGATGCCGAAAAGCACCAGCAGGAAAAGGATCAGCACGATGCCGATCAGCAGGCGCGCGCCGGTGGCGGCTACGCCGGCCAGCCGCGAAAAGCCCAGCAGGCTGGCGACGGCAGCGACGATGAGGAGGATAAGGATCCATTTGATCATGTAGTTCTCCTTTCTCGATCATCGCCAGACTGCGGCACCGGAATGGCCATAATATGATCCCCAACACGATCCACGGGCGGAAAGGTGGGGATCAAAGGGGGATTTCGACCCTTTCACCGGGTCTGAGGGCGCGGAACCGCCCGGGGTCGATATCGTGCTCGGCAAGCGCATCGGCAAGGGCGCGCGGCGGCGCGTCGATCGCCTCGTCGGTCAGCTGGAAGGTGCCCCAGTGGTGGCCGACAGCGTTGGCGACGTTGGCGAGTGTGAAGGCGCGCACCGCCTCATCCGGGTTCATGTGCTGCGATTTCATGAACCAGCGCGGCTCGTAGGCGCCGATCGGCAGGATGGCGAGGCGAAAATGACCGTGTTTGTCGGCGGCGGCCGTGAAATTGCGGCCCTCGTGGAAACCCGTATCGCCGATATGCAGAATTTTGCCTGCCGGCGTCTCGACGACGAAGGCGGCCCATAGCGCCATGCGCCGGTCCCTGACGCCGCGTGCCGACCAGTGGTGTGCCGGCTCGAAATGAACGCGCACATCACCGGAAATCTCCGCCACGTCGCTCCAGTCTCCGGTGACGAGACGGGCTCCCGGCGCCTTGCGGCGCACGATCGTGTCGTTGCCGAGCGGGGTGACGATCAGCGGATCATCGCGTTCGACGAGCCAGGCCAGCGTCGACAGATCGAGATGGTCGTAATGATTGTGACTGAGGAGCACGACATCGACCGGCGGCAGCGCGTCCTTTTCGATGCCCGGCGGATTGACCCGCCTTGGCCCGGCAAACGAGAGCGGACTTACGCGTTCCGACCAGACGGGATCGGTGACGAAGTTGAGGCCGGCGGTCTGGATGAGCATGGTGGCATGACCGACCATGGTTACGTTCAATCCGCCGCCATCCACGCGCTCGGCAGGTCGGGCGCCATGAAACGGGCTCGGCCAGCTTTTCGGCCATTTCACCCGCCCGGCGTTTTCCTGTCCCTCCTTTTGTGCGCTGCCATTCCCCCGGTCGCCATTTCCCCGACCAATACGCATTTGCCATTTGAGCAGGTCGCGGGCGTTGCCCGGCGCCGTACCGCCGGGATTGAAAAAGGTCGTGCCGTCGAAATGGTCGCTTGGCGGGCCGTCGTAATAGCGGTTCGCGGGTGCGCGTCGTTTGCTCACGGGCGGCGAACCCCCATCGCTTCAAATTGCAAGGATCTCGTCAATCAATCGGTCTCCATAAGGCCAGATAGGTCCAGAAGGGCAGGGTCCGTTCACCGAATATAGGAAGTGTGAAGCCATACATTCGAGGAAATTTACCGGCCCCCGCCTGCCATTCCACGGCACGCGCCCAACCAAATTCGAGGCAGAGACCATGCGCGACACGGTAATCGGCAACATTCTGACGGACTGGAAGGAAGATTACGCACTCGATTTCGGCGGACGCGACCTTCATCTGGCCCATTCCCTGCACAAATCCGAGATGTTCAGCGACGAAGCGCTGGTGCGCCTTCTGGAATATTCGCGGCGCGAGAATTACCATGTCAAGGCGACGGATGAGGGGGGCACGGGCAATCGCGAGGGCGATCTTGGCGACCTGTCCGGCGCAGATATCCTCAAGGCGGTGCGGAAGGGGAAGATCTGGATCAATATCCAGCATCCCGAAGCGGTAGATTCGGCCTATGGGGAGATGATCGCCGACATGTACCGCGAGTTCGAGGCGCGGGTGCCCGGGCTGCAAACGTTCAAGCACATGTCGACGATCCTGATCTCCTCGCCGAAGGTGAGGGTGCGCTATCATGCCGACGTGCCGGGGCAGATGCTGTGGCAGATCCGCGGCTCGAAGCGCGTCTGGGTCTATCCCAACCAGGCGCCCTATTTGCGGCAGGATGCGCTGGAAAAGCTGGTGCTGAAGCGGCTGCACGAGACCGACATGCCGTACGATACGGGCTTCGACCAGGGCGCGACGGTTTACGATCTCGAGCCCGGCTACATGCTCTACTGGCCGCTCAACTGTCCACACAGGGTCGAGAACCACGATTGCATGAACGTCTCGGTGACGACCGAGCACTGGACGCGCGAACTGCGCAACATCTATGCGGTCAATTATGCCAACGGCCTGCTGCGCAATGCAGGCTTGCGCAATCTGCGCCGCCAGCGATCGGGACCGGGCATGATGGCCAAGCTGGCGTTCGCGGGGGCGGCGAAATTCTCCGGCATGACGCGCTCGGCCCAGAAGCCCTACCGCATCGACTTCCGCGTCGACCCCGACAGCCCGACGGGTTATCGCGACATCGACGCCTACGAATTCAGAAAGTAGGCGGCAAGATGGGACAGGCGGCATTTCGCGAGACCGCGGATATTGAATCGTTCGATGTCCAGACCCGTAAAACCGGATCGATGGAGCAACAGAAATCGCCTTTGGCGGTCGACGTTCGAATTGCCGATTCGCCGGACGCGTTCAAATGGCTCGAGACGGATTGGCGTGTGCTGGAAAATCAGTGCGAAGGCGCAATCCTGTTCCAGACCTATGACTGGTGCGCCAACTTCCTCGATCACGCCTGCAGAAATGGCGATCTTGAACCGGGAACCGTCGAGATGCGGGTCGTCACGGTTCGTCATTACGGCGTGCTGACGGGCTTGCTGCCGCTCGCCATACGCGACGATCAGGGCCTGAGGGTGCTCACGGGGCTTACCGAACCCTTCCAGCAATATACGGAAATGCTCGTCGCACCGGGCGCCGACCCGAAACAGGTCTTCGCGCAAATGCTGCCGAAACTGCGTTCCAGCGGCGCCGATTACCTGCATTTCGGCCAGGTTCGTGGCGACAGTTCGCTGTTTGCGGCGATTGACGGCGCGGTGCCGACTTCCGGAGAGGAGGACGGCGCGCCCTACGTGCCGGTCGCCAACTGGCCGGATTTCGAGACCTATCACCAGACCGTCAAGGCCAAGACGCGCAAGAACATGCGCAATGCGAGGAACCGGCTGGAGCGCAGCGCGCCGCTGGTCCATCGGCGTGCCCGCAGCGGCGCGCTGCTGGCCGAGGTCATCGACCGTTCCTTCGCGGGACGCGAGGCCTGGCTGGGGCGCATGGGGCTGACTTCACGCGCCTTTCGCAATTCGGGATTCGGCGAGTTCGTCGAACGCTTCAAGCACGAGGGCAAGACCGGTGTGCCGGCAATCGCCTTCAGCCTGACCCATGGCGACACGCCGATCGCCGACCAGTGGGGTTTCGTGCACAATGGTCGCTATTACGCATTCATGGCCGGCTGGGACGATGCCTACGAGGAATCCAGTCCCGGCAAGCTGCATCTGGGCGCGATCCTCGAAGATTGCTTCACCGAAGGTGTCGAACTGGCCGATTTCATGATCCCCGCCGCGCGCTACAAGTTCACCTGGGCGGTGGATGCCGTGCCGGTGCGCGACTACGTCATGGCGTTGACGCTGCGTGGACGCGTGCAGAATGCGATCTGGCTCAACTTCCTGCGCCCGCTCGCCAAACGCATTGTCTTCGCCCTGCCCACCGGCATGCGCGCAGCGCTGTTCAAGGTGCTGATGCCGGGCAAGGCATGAGGCGAGGTCTCCTGTGAAGGATGGGGTGAAGCCGTTGTGAAGACCGGTGCGGGGCCATGCGAAGGCCGGTGAAGGATTGACTTTGAACCCCGTTTCGGGTTTATCGCCGCCATCTCCTTGAGCGAGACCAGAACCGAGGCGCCGACCGGGGCGCGTTTTAAACGACGATCCCGGAGGTCAACACCCGACAGCGCGATGCGCCCTCGGGTGACATTTTGTTTTGCAGGCCGGTTGTTTGTCGGCCGGGCTGGCGATTGGTCCCGCGTTTGGCGGGGAGACATTGAATCACTACCTTGTGCGTGAGGCTTTCTGACCTCTGGCGCGGCAAGGGAAACGGGAAACGGCATGTTCGAATCGCTATCAGACCGGCTGAGCGGCATCTTCGAGGGCCTGACGAAGCGCGGCGCGCTGTCTGAAAAGGACGTGGGCGCGGCACTGCGCGAGGTCCGCCGCGCGCTGATCGAGGCCGATGTGGCGCTCGAGGTCGTGCGTGCGTTCACCGAGGCGGTGCGTGAAAAGGCGGTCGGCGCGGAAGTCGTCAAATCGGTGACGCCCGGCCAGATGGTGGTCAAGATCGTCCATGACGAACTGGTTGCCATGCTGGGTTCGGATGCCGAACCGATAGATCTGCACGCCGCCGCGCCCGTCGTGATCATGATGGTCGGCCTGCAGGGTTCGGGCAAGACGACGACGACGGCCAAGATCGCCAAGCGGCTGACCGGACGCAACAACAAGAAGGTCCTGATGGCCTCGCTCGACACGCGGCGCCCGGCCGCGCAGGAGCAATTGCGCCAGCTTGGCGTGCAGGTTTCGGTCGAGACGCTGCCCATTGTCGAGGGCCAGTCGCCGGTGGACATTTCGGCGCGCGCCGTGCAGGCGGCCAGGCTCGGTGGCTACGACGTGGTGCTGCTCGACACGGCGGGCCGCACGCATATCGACGAGCCGCTGATGGTCGAGATGGCCGACATCAAGGCCGCGACCAGGCCGCACGAAATCCTGCTCGTCGCCGATTCGCTGACCGGCCAGGACGCCGTCAATCTGGCGCGGAGCTTCGACGAGCGCGTCGGCATCACCGGCATCGTGCTCACCCGCGTCGACGGTGACGGGCGCGGTGGCGCCGCGCTCTCAATGCGCGCGGTCACCGGCAAGCCGATCAAGCTGATCGGCACCGGCGAAAAGATGGAAGCGCTTGAGGATTTCCATCCCTCGCGCATCG
>JAGRLL010000070.1 GCA_020441855.1 Nitratireductor sp. | reverse complement strand
CTACCAGACTGCGCTACGCTCCGGACAGCGCTTTCCTAGGGTTTTCGTCGGCTTTGGGCAAGTGGCGAATGGCACCTTTGCTCACCGAATCGACAAGCAGGGGCCGATCCGGCGGATCAGGTCTGCGCCTGCTGTCATGATTGCGGGTTCGGCGCCGGTTCAGCCTGCCACCGTCGCCTTGACCTCCCCGGCCGTGAGCGCCCTGCCGCCAACACCCCATTCGCCGGATGCGGCGGCCCGGGCGGCATGCATCAGGGAGCGCCGGCCCGATTGTTCGCAGGCGCATTTCTTCCAGGCTCTCCCCTTCGCCGAAGCGCAGTTGAAACGGGATTTCGCGGCAGCGACGGGGCGACGCTATTGCGCGAGCGCGGGGTGTTCCAGCCGGTCGCCGGGTTTGAGCCCGATCATGCGCGCGACACCGGCGCGCAGTTCCAGCACATAGGAGACGGGCCCGCCGGAATCGACCACGGTTTCCGAAAAGGGTTCGGTGCGTTCCGCAATGCTCTCCACCGTACCGTCCGCACGGATGAACACCATGTCGAGCGGCATGGGCGTGTTCTTCATCCACATCTGGACATCGCGCATGGCGCCGAAATCGAAAAGCATGCCGTGATTGGCGGCCATCTCTTGGCGGAACATCAGTCCCCGGGCCCGCTCGGACGGCTCGTCGGCGATCTCTATCGTGAAGGGAAAGGCACCCTGATGGGTGTGGGCGACCAGCCTTTCAGGATCGTCAGGCAGGACCATCGCCTCCTGGGCGGCGGCCCCGGGCACCTCCAGCAGCGCCGTTCCAAATCCGAGCGGCAGGGCCAGAAGTACAAAACAGGCAATCAGCAGATGCTTGAAACTGCGGGTCATGGCGCGATCCAGAATGGCGTGACGGGCGATATCTCGCAACCAAACGCGGCGCAATAATGATCGCAAACGCAGTTCAATGAAGATGGATGAACAGCGGAAAGGACCGCCCCGCCGGTTAGTGGGCGATACGCTGCTGGCGCGGATTGTCGGGATAAATCTCGGCGGCCATAAGACCCTTCGGGCCACGGCCGAAGCGAACCAGCACGTACTGGCCGGGGCGCAGTTCGGTCAGGCCAAACCGGCGCAAGGTCTCCATATGGACAAAAATGTCCTCGCCGTTCCTTACGACGAAACCATAGCCACGCGTGCGGTTGAACCATTTGACCTGAACACGTTCGAGATCGCTCTCCGGCTTGACCTCGATATGGGTCTTGGCGACGCGGTTCTGCACCGGCATCACGGCGGTCGAATTGTCCATGGAAAGGATGCGCAGGGCCTGAAGTCCCTTGTCGCGCCAGACCGCCTCGCAAACGACGCGGGCACCCTCCAGCGCGGTACCGTAGCCGTCACGCCGCAGGCAGGTGACGTGGATCAGCACATCGGGGTAATCCTCGTCCGGAACGACGAAGCCGAACCCCTTGGAAACATCGAACCACTTGATGGCACCGGCGATCTCGACAACGTCAGAAGCGAGTTCGCCTTCGGCAGAAGGCGAATCTGCCGAAGTTTCGGAAATCTGTTCGGGAAAACCCTTGGCCCCCATTGCCTGTTGAGCCCTCGCAGTGCCGCATTGAAGAACCGATACTGATTCTTGATGAAATCATAACATCTACCATCGCGGTTGCCGCAAGTGCTGCTCCGCATTTTTCGGTAGACAATTGGTTCAGTTGCATACCGGCAGGCGAAAATCGCCAATAATGCCAATGGAGCACGCATTCTCACTTGCCTTGCCACTGGCTGTGACTAAGTTTCCGGCAAACGTCATCGCCCGCCTTTTCAGGGGCATTCGGGAAGGAAACGGATGAAATATCTTCACACCATGGTTCGTGTGAGCGACGTCGACGCCTCGCTCGACTTCTACTGCAACAAGCTCGGCCTGAAGGAAGTGCGCCGTTTCGAGTCCGAACAGGGGCGTTACACGCTGATCTTCCTGTCGGCCAACGAAGACATGGACACGGCGGAAAGCGAGCGCGCGCCGCTGGTCGAACTTACCTACAACTGGGACCCGGAAACCTATTCCGGCGGACGCAATTTCGGTCACCTCGCCTACGAGGTCGACGATATCTACGAGCTTTGCCAGTCGCTGATGGACAATGGCGTCACCATCAACCGGCCGCCACGCGACGGGCGCATGGCCTTCATCCGTTCGCCCGACAATATCTCGATCGAATTACTGCAAAAGGGCGAAGCGCTGGCGCCGGCCGAACCCTGGGTCAGCATGGCCAATACCGGCAGCTGGTAAGGGCGTTTGCCGGCCAGGCGCATGGGGCGGCCAAACCATGGTTTTGCCCCATTTCCTGCCTAGCCGTGCATCAAGGGCCTGTCGAGACTTCCCGTTTCCGCCGGTTCGCAAGAACCGGCCCGCCTTGCCGGATGGCAAGGCGCGGCCCGTTTCAACGATCACGATTGCGTGAAACTGCCATTCCTGCGACAAGCCAGGGACAAGGCAGATGGGTAACAGTATCGAAAGGGAGCGGACTCCTTTTCGAAAGTGGGGCGACGGGTTTTTGCATCGGGTGCAGGCCATTTCGGGAATCGGCGTGTTGCGCGCGTCCGGCATGCGTGCGGGCGCCGGATTGCAGCGTGGCGGCATGGTGGCCCTGACGTTGCTGCCACTGCTCGGTGCCGCCGGTTGCGTCTCTTCGTCCGACAGTCTGCTCGAAACCGGCCAATCCTTCGCTTCCACGCCCGTCATGGATGAAACCGCCATGAACGTGGGCTCGGTGGACATTCCCGACAGTGCGGCCAATTCCGATGCCGGTGCGCAGTACCGGATCGCTTCGGCGACCAGTACCGCGCCATTCTACGCCGAGGACATCCCGGCCGCCGACGTCGTTCCGGAGCCCGCGCCACGCGGCGCAATGGGCAATCCGAGACTGCAGGAAGGCGTGGAACTCGCCTTCGCGGTCGAAGAGGATGATTTGGGCCAGAATGCCGCAATCGAGCCGGCGAGCACGGTTACGGGTACGGCGAATGCCGCCCTCGTGCAGACTTCACCCCATGTGGAGACGCGGCCTAAAACCCTGTTCGATTTGTTGCGAGAGCGCTGGCAGCGCAAGAAGGTTCAGGCGAACACAACCCGATTGGCCTCGCTCGGTTCACCCCCTTCCCTGGCTGTCAGCCAGGCACCCGAGGATTCGGCGCAGCAAACCGGCCTCGCCAGGAACAGCAGCCTTTTCGGCGTCGACGACGACGATCACGACGCTGAAAGCGGCACTGTCGAAGTCGCGTCGGCGGGAGCATTCGGCAGGCTGTCGCCGAACGGCTTGCGGTTGCAGACCGAGAAGGTCGATGCGGCTTGCCTGAAGCCGGGTCTGGTCAGGATTTTGAAAACCGCCGAACAGCATTTCGGGAATCCCGTCATCGTCACGTCGGGCTTTCGCAGTCCGAAGGACAATCGCCGGGCCGGAGGCGCCCGCAAGTCGCTGCACATGCAATGCATGGCGGCCGACGTGCAGATCGAGGGGGTTTCGAAATGGGACCTCGCCGCCTATCTGCGCACCGTGCCCGGACGCGGCGGCGTAGGCACCTATTGCCGTACCCGCTCGGTGCATATCGACATCGGCGAGGAACGGGCCTGGCACTATCCGTGCCGCCGCACCACCAAGCGCAAGAGCTGAATTCACACCGCCCCGGCAAAAACTGCGCGGCGCGGCGATTTTCCGGTTGAAGCGGCTCGCGCCCACCTCTATAAGCCAGCCCATCCGTCGCCGGGCTCGATTGCAGTTCGCGATGTGTTGTCCGCCTCTACTCGGCGCGGACAAGCCGGAGCGCCCTTCGTCTAGCGGTCTAGGACGCCGCCCTTTCACGGCGGAAACACGGGTTCGAGTCCCGTAGGGCGTACCAGTAAACTTTAATCATTCAATTGGTCGCAGTTCCGCTCTGGCTGAAGGCTTGGCCGTTCGAATCACGATGTGCGACTGTCGCCGAAGCCATTCACCGTCAGGCGAACGACGCATTGCGGCGGGCGCAAAAGAGAGGTCGAGGTGCAGGGTGCGTGAACGCCTTGGCGCGGTTTCGGCTTTGCGATTGCCGTGTGGCCAAGAATAAAGATCTCGGCTACTGGACCGCATGGCAGAATTCACCCTCACCGTCGTCACAAGCGCCGACGGCTATATTGCCCGCGCCACCGACCACCCGCCGCAGGCCTGGGCAAGTGCGGAAGAACAGGTCCTGTTCTTTCGCGACGTCGAGGCCGCCGACTGGGTGATCCTCGGACGCAACACGCATGAGGCGGCAGAAAGACCCGACCGGCGGCGCATCGTCTTTTCGCGCACGCAGGCCGGCTGGCAACGCCCGAATCAAGTCTGGGTCGACCCTCGGGTCATGACACCCGACGACCTGCCGGCGCTGGTTGAGCACGTCCGGCCGTTGCGGCATGGCCTGATCCTGGGCGGAACGACCGTGCACGACTGGTTCCACCAAAACCGCGCCATTCACCGCGTCCATCTTACTGTCGAGCCGGTCGAATTCGGCGACGGCCTGCCGATTTTCACCGGCCAGACGCTTGCCGATCCGCTGGAAGTGTTCAGGCAAGCCGGCTACCGGCAGACCGACGAACGCATGCTCAACGCTGCGGGCACGCGCTATATCGAAATGGTGCCGGAAAGCTGAACATTTGGCTGACAGTCGGCCATTGAAGCCGGCGGCACTTGTCGATATATGAGGGCCTTCCGGCGAGCACTCGCTGCGGTACGCGCCCTTCGTCTAGCGGTCAGGACGGCGCCCTCTCACGGCGCAAACAGGGGTTCGATTCCCCTAGGGCGTACCATTTATCAATGACTTCAAATACTTACAGACCATTTTGGCTCATGGATTAGCCAAATGGCAAATTTCGCCCGAATGTATTCATCCGTGGCCTAACAATTCCGAATTTTTCCGAAACGTTGGATTCCATGTGAGAAAGCCGCTATTTCTGATGGAGTTGGGTAAAACATTTTAGGTGAATTCACAGTTTCTGCTAAGTTTTACTATTGCTAATAATGTTCTGGCATCAGTTTTTAAATAAAATTATTTCGTCCATGGAAGATCCTGTTAAAAACAGAAAAAGGTTAGAATAGTAATGTCAATTAGTAGAGCGCAATTCGAAAATATTAATGAGAATGACCTACTAGATCTAATTAATGCTAACGTCCCCGAAGGGGCGTTGATCGAGTACAAGCGCGATATGTACGGGAACGCTGACGCTGACAAGCGCGAGTTCCTGAAAGATATTTCTTCGTTCGCCAACAGCTCTGGCGGGCACCTGCTCATTGGAATGGATGAAAACCAAGGTGTGGCCACAGCGATAGTTCCCAACACGGACGATGCCGACCAGATACTACAACGACTTGAAAATTTAGTGCGTTCTGGCCTTGAGCCGCGCGTCTTCGGAATCCAAATGAAAGCCGTGGCGATCGGCGGCGGCGGAAACGTCTTTGTTTGCCGCATTCCAAAAAGCTGGAATCCTCCGCATCGTGTTAGTAGCCAAAACTCAAACCGCTTTTTCGTACGTTCATCGGCGGGTGCACACGAAGCTAGTGTCGAAGAACTACGATCAATATTTTCTGGTGGCGCTCGCTTGCGGGAGCGAGTTGAGGCATTTCGCGCGGAACGCGTGGCTAGAATCCTCGCAAATGACGGAATTGTTCCCCTCGCAAATGACCCAACTAGCAAAATCATTTTGCATGTAGCGCCATTAAGTGCCTTCGATGGCAGTAATGCTGTTGATTTGGCTCAAGCGAACGAAAATAGGCATCTGCTTCCACCAATGGGAGAAACAGCGTTTGCTGGGCGCATAAATTTTGATGGATTTGTCAACCTCAGGTCAGGTGATCAGTGTTTTGGTTATACGCAGCTGTTTCGAAACGGGATTATTGAGGCCACAAAAGTCCGACTGGTCGCCACTGAAGGACCGCGTCGGATTCCAACTCGCTCATTCGGTGAGTTTGTTTTTCAGAGAGTACCTAGTTATTTGGATGCACTTACCAATTTGGGAGCAACACCACCTGCACTCTTGATGCTCACGCTGAGCGGCCTAAGAGGGGCGGTATTGGGTATCGGAAATGGCCAAGTTTTCCTTGAAGAACAGACTCCATTTGATCGAGATACGATTGAGCTTCCACCAGTTCAGGTCGACGAATTCGGGGATAGGGTCGCAGTCAAGCAGGCACTCGGGCCAGCCATTGATGTCCTGTGGAATGCGTGCGGGCTGTTAAGTTCAAATGAATATATGGCTTGCTTTGACGAGAACGGACGGTGGATAGCGCCTGGATAATCGGGCGGTTCTTTTCTGTTTGCTGAAGCAAGCTTAGGCAGCAACGCCATGATTTCCCACGGTCGAAACGGAACCCGACGGAACTCTACGGAAGGTAAATTAGCGAATTAGCCAAATATTCCTTAATGATATCAAAGAGGACGCGATCCCCTAGGGCGTACCATTTTTTCTTCCCGGTCGGGGCTGAAGCCCCTCCTCGCCTCTTGTTTAGGTCCCGGTCGCGCCTGCGGCCCTC
>JAGRLL010000069.1 GCA_020441855.1 Nitratireductor sp. | reverse complement strand
TCGGCGCCAGCGTCGACACCGAACCGTCCATCAATCCGGCAAGACCCGGCTGAACGTAGGTCAGCACGAAATTGCGGTGCTCGGTGGCACGCTCGGCTTCCTCGACGCTTTGCGGCACATGCGTCTTCTGCGCCTGCATGGCGGCGCCGATATGGCCGGCTTCCGCGCGTGCGAGATCGCCGAGCAGCTTGCGGATGCCGGCATCCGTCGACTTGCGCGCAGCGGCCGCATAGAAGCGGCAGGCCTGCTCTTCCATTTCGGCGGCCTGCTTGCGCACCTCGTCAACGCCGTAGGGCTTGACCAGCCAGTCCGGCTTGCGGTCGTAGAAACCCTTCACGTGCTCGCGGCGGATCAGCGGAATGGTCTCGCCGAACTTCTCGCGGTGCATGTCGATCAGCATGCGGCGATGCTCGTCCTCCTCCTCTGCCATTTCGGCGAACATCTTCGCGGTGTCGGGAAAATCCTCCCGCAGCCAAGCGGCATAGGATTGATAGATACGCCCGTCGTCCTCCTCGGAGGAGATCGCCAGTGCGAGGATTTCCTGTTCGGTGAGACTGTCGAAGGAGCGCCTGCCTCCGAACCCGCCGCGATTGATGAAACTGGACAGCATGAGACCACTTTGTTTGGAACGATTCTAATGTAAATTCGACAGCCCGCATGTCAATGGCACATTCATGCCATCCCCGCTCAATCTTGCCCGGAGCGGCCTTTCAATCCAGATGCCCGGCATCGAGCGCGAGATGATGGGCTGCCCATTCGTTGCGGGGAATCTCCTCCCCGACCTTGAAGGAGAACGACACCACCCCGCGATAGTCCGGTTGCGAGACGCATTTGTAAGCGATGGCGTACCAGCGCCGCCCCGAGCGGAATGCCGCCCCCCGGGCGTAAAGCGCAAAACGGCCAAGCTCCAGCTCCGATGCGGCATAGGCGACCATCGCTTCCGGTACGAGACCGCTGCCGGTACGCCGCACCTGCTCCATTGCTTCCAGATTGCAGAGCTGGATCAGCCGTTCGTCTGCGGCCAGCAGCGGCAGCGCCGTCCTCGCCTCCCGGCTGCGGGGCTCGGTCAGCACCTTTGCCGAATAGGTTCGGCTCGCCTGGACGAAGCCGTCGGCGTCGAGGTCCGGTTGGGTGGCTCCGGGTACGGCTGGAGCCGGCGGGCTCGCTGTCTTCGGGATTTCGACTGGCGGCGGCGCCCGCATGACGAACTCGACGGTGACGAATTCTTCTTGCGCCAGGCGCGGCAGTCGGGCCGGCACCAGCCTTCCGGCAAACAGAAGCAGTAGCAGATGACACAGGACCGCACCGGCGACGAGGTACCATGGCAAATGGCCACCCGGCGGTGCGTGGGTGACTGTCCCCGATTGCGGAGTGGCGACCTGCACGCTCTCTGCCCCTCTTGCGGTTCCGGCCCTTTCCGCATCTCACCCACAAATGCGGCGTCCGCGCGGCCATGCGCATGTCCTCGGTTGTCCTCAGGCGTCCTCCGGCGCCCTCTAGCGCGCTCCAGTGATTGACGCCTGGCGGCAATTCCGCGACAAATCCGCCCGCTACAGGAGATATTGACCGTCATGACGGGTGTCGATTCATGGACCGACCGGCTGGGCCACAGGCTGGCCGGCCTGCTGACGAAACAGGTTTCGGGATACGAGCCCTATACGCCGTCCGACTACGACACGCTGTGGGCGACGCTCGAACCCGGCGACATCCTGCTGGTCGAGGGCAACCAGTTCGTCTCCTCGACCATCAAGTACCTGACCAATTCGACCTGGAGCCATGCCGCCTTCTATGTCGGCCACGAATTGCCGCGCCCGCCCGACGGCAGCGAGCGTCCGCGTCTCATCGAAGTCAATATCGGCGAGGGTTGCGTCGCCGTGCCGCTGTCGCGATACGCCACCTTCAACACTCGTATCTGCCGCCCTGTCGGCCTGACCAATGAGGATCGCCAGCGCATCGTCGATTTCATGGTCGGCAAGCTCGGCTCGAAATACGACCTGTCCAACATTTTCGATCTGCTGCGCTATTTCTTCCCCATCCCGGTCCCCTCGCGCTTTCGCCGGCGCATGATCGCACTGGGGTCGGGCGATCCAACGCGCGCGATCTGCTCTTCGCTCATCGCCCAGGCCTTCCAGTCGGTTGGCTATCCCATCCTGCCGGAGATCACACATGCGCCGGGACGCGCGCACGCCGAGTCGCGCTACTCCCGCGCGGAGATCATGCATATCCGTCACCATTCGCTGTTCACCCCGCGCGATTTCGACCTGTCGCCCTATTTCCAGGTGATCAAGCCCACGATCACGCACGGCTTCGACTACCGGAAGATCAAATGGAGCGGCAAGGTCTCCGAAATCGACGTCCTGCGCGAAAGATCCAGCCGCGAAAAAGCCGCCGGCAGGGACGCCGCAAACGGCGGGTGAAATCCTATTCGCAGATCAGATAGGTGCAGGTCTTGCCGTGGCAGCCCAGATCGAAATGCAGATGCGAATGATGCGCACTGTTGGAATCGGGGCTGAGTACGGTGGTGAAGATGCCGCAGGCGGCATCGCGCACCGCCAACAGGAATTTCGCTTCCGGCGTCGATGCCCTTTCGCCCGCTGAAAGAGGCGCCGCCCCGGCAGGTGCGTTTTCCTGCCCCGCTTCGTCCGCCGGCGTATCGTCTTGAGTGTCGCTTGCCGGCAGATGCGGCCAGTCGGCCTCGACAGTGACCCGTCTGCCGTCTGCGAAGCTGAAGCCGGCAATGTCGAGCGCGTTGGCGAACGCATGCTCAGACAGTTTGCCGGTTGCCGCGCGGTTGCGTCTTCTGCATTCGTAGCCGGGACCCGTGACGATTGCCGTCAGCTCGGTGCCAAGAATGTCGCGCGCCGCCACCTTTGCGGCCTCTCCGACATTGGCGAGCCCTTCCGCCATGGCGCAGGTCGACAACGGCTCGCCGCTGAGCATCACGTCGGCCACCGACTTCAGTTGCAGCGGCGAATCCGCGCCGCAATCCCCCTGCCTGACGGCGGGCACGATCTTGCCGTTTACCCGACCTGCCCTCAGCGCCGGACAAGCGATTTGATGGACGACGGGCGGAACGGCCGATCTCGCCTCGCCGCCGCCGTCGCTCGCAGGTGCCGGGCGAGCAGATGCCGGGGAAGTGCGATCTTCAGGTGTCTGCGAGGACGTCGGCGACGGTTCCGCCGGGGTGCTCGCGGGCGCATCGTAGGGTGGCCTCGGTGTCGGCACCGGGATCTCCTGGGCGACGGCAAATGCGTTCGCGGCCAGCAGGGACACGAAGGTCCAAAGTACAGGCTGCGCGATGGCGGTTCGTGTCTTTTGCATTTGCGGCATGAGTCGACCTCGGCGATTGACGGAAAGGATATAGTGCGGCGCGATTGCGGCAAGCATCTGATGAGCGTGTCCCTTTGCCATGTCTTGCCCGGTCTGTATCGATATGGCGACTTGATCCATGCGACAGGATTTCGATAGCATCGAAATGGGTACCGGTTCGAATGGTGACATCTCACCGGACGTTCGACAGGCCGGGGATAATCAGGTTTTTGCTTGCTGGCGGGGTGACGGCAACCATGCAGGCGGGGTTCAGCTTCGGAAATTTCGCCAACGGCGGATGGCTCATGCTGTTCATGCCGATGGTCGTACTCGGTTGCGCCCTTGTGCTCGGCCGTGTCGCCGCGCTGGTCTCCTTTTTCGTCATGACCCTGGCCATGCTGGCTGCGGGCGCTTTCCTGCCGCAGACCGACATTTCCTCCGCCGGCATGCTTGTCAGCGTTCTGCTCGCGGCCATTCTCGCCTTTGTCGGCGCCGAATACCGCAATGCCCGCGAGGAAGTCCGCGACGCCAGGAAAGGTCTCGACGCGCGCGATGTCCGGCTTCGCACCCTGCTCGACACAACGCCGGACGCCGCCATCGTGATCGACCAGAGCGGACGAATCGTGTCCTTCAACGCGGCCGCCACGCGCCAGTTCGGCTACGCCGAAAGCGAGGCGCTGGGACACAACGTTTCCATGCTGATGCCGGAGCCGCATCGCAGTCGCCACGACGACTATCTCAAGCACTATCTCGATACGGGCGAAAAGCGCATCATCGGCGTCGACAGGGTAGTGGCCGGCCGGCGGAAGGACGGTTCGACCTTCCCGATGAAACTCGCTGTCGGCGAGATGGCGATCGACCAAGCCGTCTTCTTCACCGGCTTGATTCACGACCTGACCGAGCGCATGGAATCGCAAACCCGGCTCGAAGAGGTACAATCCGAACTCGCGCGGCTGGCCCGGCTCAACGAACTGGGCGAGATGGCCTCGACCCTGGCCCACGAACTGAACCAGCCACTTGCGGCGATCACCAATTACGCACAGGGCTGCAACCGCCTGTTGGAACGTGTCGAAGGCGATGTCGCCGAAAGCCTGCGCGAGGCGCTCCAGGATACTGCCCGTCAGTCGATCCGGGCCGGCGAAATCATCCGCCATCTTCGCGAATTCGTCACGCACGGCTATACCGACAAGCAGCCCGAGGACATGCGCAAGCTGATCGAAGAGGCTGTCGCGCTGGCGCTCGCGGGCACGCGCTTCCACGAGGGCAGCACAGTTTTCGATTTCCACAAGGGCATCGGCGAGGTACTGGTCGACCGGATCCAGATCCAGCAGGTTCTCGTCAATCTCATCCGCAATGCGCTGGAGGCCATGAAAAACAGCGAAACGCGCGAACTTGCCGTGAGGACACTGGCGCTGCCTGAAAACCGGATCGCCATCGAGATCGCCGATACCGGACCGGGCATTTCCGACGATATCGCGGCACAGCTTTTCAAACCGTTCATCACGACCAAACCGGGTGGAATGGGCATCGGACTTTCCATCTCCAGGCGGATTGCCGAAGCGCATGGCGGCGAATTGAACATGTATCGCAACGATCGCGGCGGGGCGACTTTCCGCCTGATCCTGCCGGCGATGGCCCGGCCAGAAAAAGGCGAAGGCGCGGATGCAGGGTGAAGTCGTCATTCACATCGTCGACGACGAGGAGGCGGTCCGGAAATCGCTGGCCTTCCTGCTGACCGCGGCCGGGCATGCCGTGCGGGTTCACGAATCGGCCGCGGACTTCCTGGCGCTTGCCGGGCAATTGGGCAATGCCTGCCTGCTGACGGATGTGCGCATGCCCGACATGAGCGGCATCGAACTTCTGCATCGGCTCGGCGAAACGGGCGCCATGCTGCCGACGATCGTCGTTACCGGTCACGGCGATGTCCCGATGGCGGTTCAGGCGATGAAGGCGGGCGCAATCGACTTCATCGAAAAACCCTTCGAGGATTCGGTCCTGCTGGAGGCGGTCGGCAAGGCGGTCGCCAAGATCGGTAATTCCTCGCATGCCGGCAACGACGCGTCAGGCGCCGTACGGGCGCGCATCGATCTGCTGACCGAACGAGAGCGACAGGTGCTGATCGGACTGGTAAAGGGGCTGCCGAACAAGTCCATCGCCTTCGATCTCGAGATCTCTCCACGCACGGTCGAGGTTCATCGCGCGCACCTGATGGCCAAGATGCAGGCGAAGAACCTGCCGGAGCTAGTCAGAATGGCGCTGTCCGCCAACATCGAGCTTTGAACAAACCCTGCCGTTTCCTTTTTGATTCAACGCAATGACCCGACCGACCGCATGCCTGTAGCTTTGTTCGAGTGTCGCCCCGCCAGAATTTGGGCCAGCGGGGGCGAGACCAGGGTGGAATGATCAAGTGCCGAATACCGCCATTCTCGTGATCGCACCGGAGGCGAGTTTCCGCCGCTCGCTGGGTTTTCTGCTCGAGTCGGAGGGCTGGCAGGTCGGCCTGCTGGAATTGCTGCCCATGAGTCCCGACACGGTGGACGGCTTCAATTGTCTTGTTGTCGATGACGCGGCGATCCCCGACCGCAAGACCGCGCAAGACCGTCTGGTCCACCTGCGTCAGCCAGTCGTGCTGCTGGTCGAACGTCAGAGATGGCAGGAGGAAGTCGACTGGTTGAATTGTGTCGAAAAGCCTCTCTTCGGTCCGTCGCTGATCGGTGCGGTTCGCTCGGTTCTGTTTTCGTGATCGACGCCACGTACGGGCAGGCCCGAGCCTGATCCGCCTTTCTACGTGTTAATACTTACGTACAGTATCTAGGGACACTACCGGATTTTACCGCACTGCGATTGCTGCGATTCTTCCCTCGGTCAATCGATGGAGGAACTCTGATGCTCGCACAGGCCGCTTCCCAGCTCAGCCATCCCCATGCGCTGACCCATGACGTCGTGGCGACGCCGCCGGCATTCGAGGGTACGTTGCCGTATACCGATTGCTGTTATCGGGCGGGCGAGGAAATCTATGCCCTTGGCGATCGGGCTTCGGCGCTCTACCAGGTGGAATTCGGCGCGGTGCGCATCTTCCGCCTTCTGGCGGACGGGCGCCGCCAGATCAGCGCGTTTCATTTTGTCGGCGACGTATTCGGTTTCGAGGCCGGCGACCGCCACAATTTCTTTGCCGAGGCAATTTGCGCGACCGGTATCCGGGCCTATCGACGGCCGGTCGAATCGGAACTTGCCCGCGAGATTCTGCCGGTTGCGCTGGAGGCATTGGTGCGTGCGCAGGATCACCTGCTCATCATCGGCCGGCAGAACGCCGACGAGCGCGTTGCCGCCTTCCTGCTCGACCTGATGGAGCGCCAGGATGGACTGACCAGGATCGAATTGCCCATGTCGCGCGCCGATATCGGCGACTATCTCGGCCTGACCATCGAGACGGTTTCCCGCGTGTTGTCGCGGTTCCGCCAGAAGGGTCATGTCCACTTCGAACGGGCGCGCAATGCCGAGATCGTCCATCCGGACGCGCTTCGCGCCATCTGCGAATAAGACGGGCCCGCGGGCCGGGTTACTCCGCCGGCGCCGCGCCTCTTGCCGCGGCATCCAGTTCGCGCCGAAGCCTTTCGGCCTCCTCGGTCTGCGGCGTGGCAAAGCGCGCGAAGATGAGATAGGCGACCGGGGTGACGAAAAGTGTCGCAAAGGTCGCCAGGCCCAGCCCGCCGACGATTACCCATCCAAGCGAGATGCGCGCTTCCGCGCCTGCGCCGACCGCAAGAACCAGCGGAAGCCCGCCGACGACGGTGGCGATCATCGTCATCATGACCGGCCTGAGACGACGGATCGCCGCGCCCTCGATCGCCGCGCGCACGCTCAGGCCCTGATCCCGCAACTGGTTGGCGAATTCGACGATCAGGATACCGTTCTTGGCCATGATGCCGACCATCAGCACGAAGCCGATCTGGCTGTAGACGTTGAGGCTCGTTCCCGTGAACCACAGCGCGAAGACGGCACAGGCGATGCCGAGCGGCACGGTGAACATGATGATGAAGGCGCTGACGAAGCTCTCGAACTGGGCAGCCAGCACGAGCAGCACCACGACGATGGCAAAGCCGAAGGTGCGCGCCATGCTGGACGAGGTTTCGTTCAGCGTGGCGGCCTCGGCCAACGGGATGACGCGTCCGCCAGGCGGCAATAGCGGCGCGGCGAGTTCGTTGGCGCGATCGAGCGCGCTTTGAAGGGCGAAGTCGGGCGTCAGGCTGGCAGTGACCGAAATCGACCGCATCTTCTGTTCGCGCGACAACGAGGGCGCCACGGCACGCTCCTCCAGCGCGGAGATCGCCGACATCGGCACGGTCCGCCCGTCACCGGTCTTCAGGAAGATGTTTTCCAGATCGGTAGGATCGTTGATCGGATTGCTGGTCGAAACCAGCTTCACGTCGACCGAGCGGTCCTTGATGAACACGCTGCCGATCGAGCGCCCGTCGAGCATCGACTGTACCACCGTGGCGAGCCCTGAAATGTTGATGCCCAGATCGGACGCCTTTTCGCGGTCAACCGAAATCGACAATTGCGGTTGCGTCGTTTCGTAGGAAAGGCGCACCCGGCCGAAACGCGGGTCGGCCTGCATCTGCTGCACCAGTTTGTCGGCGGCAATCGCCAGATCGCCGTAATCGTCGCCGGCGAGCGCGACCTGCAGGCCGGAACCCGCGCCGCGAATGCCCAGACTGTTGGGCTGGATGGCATAGGCACGGGCGCCGGGAACCGCATCGAGCTTGCGCGAAATTTCTGCGGCGATTTCCTGCTGGGTCCTGCTGCGCTTGTCCCAGTCGGAAAGCGTGAGCACCATGAAGGCGCTGTTGGCGGCTCCGCCGCGCCCGGCCAGCGAGAAGATGTTCTCCGCTTCGCCGCGTTCGACATAGGGTTTGACGATCTCCTCGATGCCGCGCAATTGCGAGGTCGTGTAGTCGAGGCTGACACCCTGCGGCGTCGTGACCGAAAAGATCACGACCGCGCGGTCTTCGGACGGCGTCAGTTCCTGCTTGATGGTCGTGAACAGCACGCCGCCTGCAAGCGCGAACGCCAGGGCGCAGGCGACGACCACGAAGGGCGCGGCCAGGCACACGCGCAGGATCGCCGCATAGACCGCGACCGACCATGCGCCGAGACGCGATATGGGCCCGGTTGCGCGGCTCTCCCCTTCCGCCTTGTCCTTGTTGAGGATGCGCGATGCCAGCATCGGGCACAGCGACAGCGCCACCGTCGAGGACAGGAGGACCGAGATCGCGAGCACGAAGCCGAATTCGCGAAACAGTCCGCCTGCCTTGCCGGGCAGGAAGGAAATCGGGATGAACACCGCGGCAAGCGTCGCCGTGGTGGCGATGACCGCGAAGAAGACTTCGCGCGTGCCGACCACGGCGGCCGCGCGCGGCCCAAGCCCCCGGTGGCGGTGGTTGACGATGTTCTCGAGAACCACGATGGCATCGTCGACGACGATACCGGTGGCCAGAACCAGCGCCAGCAGGGTCAGGATGTTGATGGAGAAACCGGCGAGCCAGATGCCGGCAATGGCGCCAACCAGCGCCACCGGCAGGGTGATCGCCGGAATGAGCGTCGCGCGCAGGTCGAGCAGGAAGAGATAGATCACCAAAATGACGATGAAGGTTGCGATCAGAAGCGCGCGGATGACCTCGTGGATCGCACTGCCGATGAAGGTCGCATCGTCACTCGTCACCCGGATGCCTACCCCGGACGGCAAGGTGGCGCGAATCTCCTCGACCGCCCGGCGGACACCCTTGGAAATGTCGAGCGTGTTCGACCCCGCCTGACGCAGGATGCCCATGCCGATGCCGGCCTTGCCGTTGGCGCGCAGGGTGGAATCGCCCGGGTCCGGACCGAGCGTGACAGTGGCGACATCGCCCACGCGGATTCGTCCCTTGATGATGGTTTCCTCGAAGGCTTCGGGCGTATCGATTGTGGCGTCGGCGCGCACGACCAGGTTCTGCGAATTGGAGGTCAGCGACCCGGCAGGCACGTCGAAGGCCGCGCTCGCCAGGGCGGTGGCGAGGTCACCCGCGGTCAGGCCGCGGCTTGCGAGCCTCGCCTGATCGACATCGATGCGAAAAATCTTGTCCCGGTCGCCATAGACCTGGACATCGGCGACGCCCGACACCGCCGCCAGACGGTCCGCGATACTGTCCTCGACCAGCACGGTGAGGTCCTGCACCGACATGGTGTCGGAAGTCAGCGCGATGCGCATGACGGCCTGGGCGTTGTCGTCGGTCTTGATGATGCGAGGATCCTCGGCATCGTCGGGCAGGTCACGCTGGACGCGGTTGATGGCGTCGCGCAGGTCGGAAGCCGCGACATCGATGTCCGTGTCCTCGTTGAACTCGACGGTCACCCTGCTACGGCCGAAGGTCGACGAGGAAGAGATCGAACGAACGCCGGCGACCCGCCCGGCCGCACCCTCGATGCGCGCGGTCAGTTCGCGGTCGATCGTTTCGGGCGCCGCGCCCTGATAGTCGGTCGATATGGTGATGACCGGACTGTCGACCTCCGGCAATTCGCGGATGTCGGCGCCGAACAGCGCCGCCAGCCCCGCGACGACGATCAGCAGATTGACGACGATCGCCAATACCGGCCGACGCACGAACAGCGCGGTGAAATCGGAAATCGTCCGGCTGGATTGTTCGTTTTCCATGGCACCCTCACGAACCGGCCGCGTTCGGCTTGTCGCCGGCAATCCTCACCCGCATGCCTTCGCGCAGGCTCTGCACCCCTTCGATCACCAGCGGTTCGCCGTCGGTCAGTTCTCCGTCGACCAGCACCCAGTCGCTGTTGCGCTGGACGACGCGAACCGGGGTCTTGACCGCCACGCCTTCCCGCTCCTTCCAGACGAAGGCGCCGCTCGAACTCCACTGGATCGCCAGCGGGTTGACGGCCGGGAAAGTGTCGCCCGCGAAACGCATCGACACCTTGAACGACATGCCGGGCCTGAGTTCGTCGCGCTCATTGTCGATCTGCGCCCGGATCTGAAGCGTGCGGCTGTCGCGGTCGACGCGACTGGCCACGGCCGCCACCGAGCCGGAGAATTCCTTGCCCGGCAATGCGATCGCGATCGCCTCGACCGGCTGGCCAGGTTTGATCAGGCCGGCGAAGCGTTCCGGCACCCAGAAGTCGATCAGGATCTTCGAGCGGTCATCGAGCGTCGCGATGGCGCTCTGCGTCGTCACGTAGTCGCCGTCCTCGACCTGCACGATGCCGACAATGCCGTCGATGGGCGCGGTGATGGAACGCCGTTTCAGCGTGAGCTCCGCGTCGCGCAGCGCGAGCGTCGAATTGTCCAGTTCGTTGCGCGTCTCGCTGAGCTGCACCGTGCTGACGGTCTTGGAATCGACCAGGCGCTCGTAGCGCTCAAGCTTTTCCTGCGCCATCTTCTGGGCGAGCGAGGCGCGATCGCGTGCGATGCGCTCGGCATCCGAATCGAGTTCGGCAAGCACAGTGCCCGCACCGACCCGGTCGCCGGCCTTGACGTTGACCCTGGTGATGACGCCAGCCGACAGCGGCACGACCGTGACCGAGCGGTTCGCCTCACCGTCGCCGATCGCCGAGACGCGGTCGTTGATACGGCCCGTCGTCACCGGCGCGGTCACGACCAGCACTTCCATGCCGCCAGGCCGATTGCGGCCTCCTGCCTGCCCCTGTTGCCCTTGCGCCTGCCGGGCGGGGCCAGCGGCAACGTCGCCACCCGGCCCGGCCTCTCCTTTTCCGGCGAGCACGGCAACCACGGCCGACGGCATGCCGGCCTGTTCCAGCCAGATCCCCGCCTGAGGAGAAAGCCTCGCCCATGCAACGACACCCACCATGACGAGGACGACCGCCAAGGCCACCTGTTTCCACCAGCTCATCGTTTCTCCAAATGAACGTCGTCGGCTGCCGGCCCGGTTCCGGGAGCGGACCGCGCATGTCCGCTGTCACACCCGCAAGCCGTATCCGGCGCCGCCGCTCGGGCGGTCCATCGAAAGGACGCCTCGCGCCGGCACGCGCCAGATATCACGAACATAGCCCAAACAGAATTAAATGCGAGATGTCCGAAGGTTACAGAAACGTAATCTTGGCGCGCGGTGTGCATCCGCCGGTGCCGGCGGGGACGTAACGCTCAGAAGGCGCGGCGGTCGAATGAGATCGACTTGACCAGCACGAAGACATGCTCTCCGGGCTTCAGCCCAAGATCGGCAACCGAAGCCCGAGTGATACGGGCGCGCACGCCCGCGCCGCCGATGTCGATCAGCATCTCCGCGAAGGCGGTATCGGCCTCTTCGGCAATTTCCGCGATCTTTCCCTCCAGCACGTTGCGGATGGAAATATCCTTCGGCCGTGATTTCGCCAGCGCGACGTCGCGGGCGCGGATGCGGATGCGTGCCGTGGCGCCGATCGGCAGATCGGCCTGCGGCATGGCGACCGACTGGCCGAGACAGTCGAGCTGCGTCAGGTGGAATTGCGGGTCGTGACCGGTCACCGTCGCATCGAGGACGACACCGGCCTCGAAATGGCCGGTTGCAGGTTGCAGGTCGAGGCGTTCCAGAATGGTTCGAACCGGTCCGACGGCGCGCTTGCGCCCTTCTTCCAGCACCAGCATGCGGCTTGCGAGCCGCGAGGCTTCCTCGATGGCGTGGGTGACGTAGACGATGGGGATCGAAAAGCGCTGCGGCAGCCGCTCGATATAGGGCAGGATCGCCGCCTTGCGCTTCATGTCGAGCGCCGACAGCGGTTCGTCCATAAGCAGGATTCGCGGCCGGCTCAGCACCGCGCGGGCAATCGCCACACGCTGGCGTTCGCCGCCCGACAGGCTTTGCGGCGCACGACCGAGCAGCGGCGACAGATCGAGCGCCTCCACGACATCGCCGAAGGCAATCTCGCCACCGACATGGCGCGAACGCCGGTCGGCGTAGCGCAGATTGCCATCGACGCCCAGATGCGGGAACAGGCGCGCGTCCTGAAAGACGTGGCCGGCGCCGCGCCGGTACGGCGGCGCAAAGATACCCTGTGCGCTGTCGAGCCAGATCTCGTCGCCTTGCGCCGCGCGGATCGCCACGCGTCCCTCGCCGCCGCGCTCCAGTCCGGCGAGAATGCGCAACAGGGTTGTCTTGCCGCTTCCCGACGGGCCGATCAGCGCGGTGATACCGTCGAGCGGCAAGTGGTCGGCGACTTCGAGCGTGAAGTCCTCAAGCCTCAGCGAAATGTCGAATTCGAGCAGGTCCTGCATGGCTCACCCGACCTGAACCGGGAAACGCCGGTTCAGTCCGTAGACCAGCAGCAGGACAAGGAAGGAAAAGACGAGCAATATCGCCGACAGCGCATGCGCTTGCGCGTAATCGATGGTCTCGACATGCTCGTAGATGGCGATGGAGATGACCCTGGTGCGGCCGGGTATGTTGCCACCGACCATCAGAACGACGCCGAACTCGCCCACCGTATGGGCGAAGGTGAGGACGGACCCGGATATGAAACCACGCAGGGCCATCGGTGCGGCGACGCTGATGAAGGCGTCGAACGGGCTGGCGCGAAGCGTGGCCGCGGCCTCCAGCGGCCGGCGGCCGACCATTTCGAAGGCGCTCTGCAACGGCTGCACCATGAAGGGCAAGGAATAGACGATCGATCCGACGACGAGGCCGGCGAAGGAAAAGGTGAGCGTGGTTCCGGTCAGGCTGACCCATGCGGCGCCAAGCGGGGCGTTCGGGTTCATCGCGATAAGGAGATAGAAGCCGATCACCGTCGGTGGCAGCACCAGCGGCAGCGCGGTGATCGTCTCGACGAACACCTTGGCGCGCGAATGCGTGTGCGCCAGCCACCAGGCAAGAGGCGTTCCGATCGCGAGCAGGATCAGCGTCGTCAGCCCCGCAAGGCGGGCCGTCAGCCAAAGGGGCGCGAGATCGGCAAGAATCATCGGTTCACTTCGATCGCAACACCCGCCGGACGCGGGCGTCTATTCGACGCCATATCCGTAGCGTTCGATCACGGCAAGCGCTTCATCCGATTTCAGGAAGCTCAGGAAGGCTTGCGCCGCCGCGCTGTCGGCGCCGGCCTTCAGCAGCACCGCATCCTGCCGGATTGCGCTGTAATGTTCGGCAGGCACGTCCCAGCGGCTGCCCTTCTGGCTGTTGCCGGGCGCCAGCACCGCCGACAGCGCCACGAAGCCCATTTGCGCATTGCCGGTCGCGGCCATGGTGAAGGTCTGGCCGATATTCTCGCCCATCACGATCCTGGGATGCAACTCGTCCCACAGGCCAAGCGCCTGCAGCGTTTCCTTCGCCGCGATGCCATAGGGCGCCAGTTCCGGATTGGCGATGGCGATGTGCCGCGTCTTGTCCGCGGTCAGCGCCGCCTTGGGGTCCTCGCCGATGCGATCCGGGTCGGCGCTCCAAAGCGCCAGCCGCCCGACGGCATAGGTGAAGCGCGTACCGGCCACGCCGTCGCCTTCGCTCTCCAGCAGTTCGGGCCTCTCCTGGTCGGCGGCGAGCAGGACCTCGAAAGGCGCGCCGTTCTTGATCTGCGCATAGAGCTTGCCGGTCGACCCGACGGTGACGGCGAGCGTGTGCCCGCTACGGCTTTCGAAGACCGGCGTCAGTTCCTTGACGACATCGGTGAAATTGGCCGCCACCGCGACCAGCACCTCGTCGGCCGCCGCCGGCGCGAGCGATGCCGGGCCGGACAGGCAGGCGAGAAGGAGTGTCGTGAGCGCCGCAAGGCGCGTGAAACGTGGACGGATGGACTGAATGGTCATGGATGCCTGCCCCTCGAAATGTTTCCTCAAACATATCGGCGGCGGGGCGTCTGTCAACCGTTATATTCAGTCGGACATATCGGACCGAGGCATATCGGATTGGGACATGTCGGAATGGCCAACCGCTCCTGCCAGCAGCTTTTCAAGCGCGGCGACTTCGCCGGCAACCGCTTCGCGCGTTTGCCGCCGCATGCGGTCATAGGCGGCAAGCACGCGCTCGCCCGTCTCCGTCAGCGCCGCCCCGCCGCGCGCCTGCCCACCGCGGCTGGTCTCGACCAGCGGCTGGCTGAAGGCCGCGTTCATCTCCTCGACCAGCGACCAGGCGCGCTTGTAGCTCATCTTCATGCGCCGCCCCGCGGCAGCGATCGAGCCGGTGTCGCGAATGCCCGACAACAGGTCGGCCTTGCCCGGCCCGAGGGAAAAGCCGGAGGCCAGGGATATGCGAAGATGTAATCCGCTTCGGTTGCTGGTCACGCCCATGCGGCCAACATGCCATCATTGCATTGCGGCGGCAAAGCCGTGTCGGCTCATGCCCGGTTCTTTTCCAGCAGCAATGGTGCGTTCTGCGCCCTTGCGACAATGCTTTCGTTGAAGAACCGGTACTGGTTACGCCCGTCTTCCTTGGCACGGTAGAGCGCCTCGTCGGCCTTGGCCATCAGATCCTTGGGCTCCACGCCGTCGATGGGTGCGATGGCGATGCCGATGGAAATACCGACCGCCACCGGCGGTCCGTCCAACTCGAAAGGATCGGAGAGAGAAGCGATGATGCGCTCGGCGACCAGTGAAAGCCTGGCCGGATAACCGATGCCGACCGACAGGATGGCGAACTCGTCGCCACCTGTCCGCGCGATCGTGTCTTCGGCACGGCAGGCCGCCTTCAGTCGTTCCGCCACCTTCTGCAGAAGCTGATCGCCGGAAGCGTGTCCGAAGGCATCATTGACCGCCTTGAAGCGGTCCAGATCGAGATACATCAGCGAGAAATAACCGCCATAGCGCTGCGCCCTGGCACATGCCTGCCTGAGACGTTCTTCCAGAAGCCGGCGATTGCCAAGACTGGTGAGCTGGTCGTGCAGCGCCATGTGCTCGATCTTTTCCTCGAGGCGCTTCCGGTCGGTCGCCTCGACAAGCGTTCCCTCGAAAAAGAGCGGCTTGCCGTCGGCATCGTATTCGGTCCAGCTGTTCTCCGAAATCCAGACCCTTTCTCGCGTCTTGTGGCGAAACACCTCGGAAACGAAATCCGTCACACGGCCGTTTTCGCGCATCAGGCGAAGCCATTCATTGCGCCGGCCGGGGTCGACATACCATTCGTCCGAAATGTCGTTGACGGCGGAGATGAGTTCGGCCTCCGTGTCGTAGCCGTTGAAACGCACGAGCGCGGGATTGGCACGCAGCATCTTGCCGTCGGGCCGGGACCGATAGATGCCAACCACCGCATTCTCGAACAGTTCGCGGTATTCGCGTTCGGCGGCACGGATCTGGCGTTGCTGCTCGATCTGGTCGGTTACATCTATGACGCCGGTAATGACGGTAATGTCGTCGTTGCCATCGTCTTCCATCAGGGCCGCTGAAGCCATGACCGAACGCACTTCCCCGTCCGCGCGCACGATTTCCATCGGCGCACCGCGTATCAGGCCTGTTTTGACGATCTCCCTGGCCATCTTGTCGCGAAGGGTGGGATCCTGGATGAAATCACCGGTCATGCGTCCGGTGAGCTGACCTTCCGCCACGCCGACGAATTGTTCCGCCGCCTCGTTTGCACGGGTAATCGTTCCGCTGGCGCGACTTGTAATCACAAGCGGGATGGGAACCGCCTTGAAGATGCGTTCCATCATGTGGCGGCTCTCGGCAAGCTGGGAGAGCGCCCTTCTGTACGCATGCGATTGCGCCCAGACGATCCGCAATCTGCGATTGCTCATGTTGCGCATGGCGATTAGCAAGATGTTGAGCAACACGGACGCGGCAACGACGCGCATCGCAAGGTCCTGCGAGGGGCCGCTCGCCACATAGGCAACGTCCAGGAGAATCGTGCTGGCGACGCCCACGACAATGGTGGTTCGAAGATGGGTCGGCAGCGCGAGATAGTAAATCGCCGGCAATGCCAGCACCGGAACGATGGACAGATGTGTCTGGATGCCGATGAGCAAGGTCGAGCTAACGGCAATGACGACTGCCCATGTCAGGATCAGCGGCCCGACATAGCGCTGCTCCAGCTGTCCGATTGCAAAGAAGCTGGCGAGCGATGCCAGGATCGCAGCCGACCTCGGCGCGATGACATCCAGCACGGTTTCAGGATCGGGCGGGAGGAGCAGATTGAGCGTCAGCAGCAACACGGAGAAACCGGCGGCTACCGCGAACAGGATCTGGGCCTGTCGCACGATTTCGGGGTGCTGTTCGGCACGGAAACGTTGCTCGGTTTCCCGATTGCTGAATTCACCGGAATAGCGCGAAAGTTTCAGGCCTGCATCTTCCTCGAAAGGAACCGACATACTTCCGCGTCTCCAACCGTCACATTGGCCAATACGGGGCCAGCACGGGGCCAGCACGGCCCAATCCCGGCAAATGTTGCCGGGTGGGCGCACATTGACGCTGAAACGTTAAGATTGCTCTACATTGGCCGCGCAACAGCGCCGACCTTTCGAAGGCGCTTCAGGCGGCCCGACCTTCCCCGCGCGAGCCTAGCCGTAGACAAGCCTGGGGAGCCAGATGATGATCTGGGGAAACAGCATGCAAAGGACGAGCCCCAGCGTCTGGATCGCCAGGAACGGCAGGGCCGAGCGGAAGATGTCGCTCATCGGGATCGATTCGGGAGCCACTCCCCGCAAATAGAACAGCGCGTAGCCGAAGGGCGGCGACAGGAAGCTCATCTGCATGTTGACGAGGTAGAGCACGCC
>JAGRLL010000068.1 GCA_020441855.1 Nitratireductor sp. | reverse complement strand
TCATCATCGGCGGCGATTGCGTCGCGGTGGGCTACTGGCAGGACGACAAAGCGACTGCGGAGGCCTTCGGCCCGCAAGGCTGGCGATCCGGCGATCTCGGCTATGTGGACGAAGACGGCTATCTGTTCATCGTCGACCGCAAGAAGGACGTCATCATCACAGGCGGCCACAACATCTATCCGGTCGAGATCGAGACCCAGCTCTACCGCCATCCCGATGTCGCGATGTGTGCCGTTGTCGGCGTTCCGGATGCCAGCAAGGGTGAAATTCCGGTCGCGGTGATCGTCCGCGCCGAAGGCGCCACGATCGATGCCGGTGAACTCAATGCCTATTGCCGTGAGCATCTCGCCGCCTACAAGGTGCCGCGCAGGATCGAGTTCATCGACGACATGCCGATCGAAGCCGCCAAGATCCGCAAGCGGGAACTCGTTGCAGCGCTCAAGGACGGGAAACTGGACCAGTACCGGCGCAAATGAGGAACGGGCGCATTAGGGTCACGCCTTGACGGGCGTCCCCTTGTCGACATCGCCGGCCGCGCCATAGACACTCCACCCACCGTCGACGGGAAGCACAGCGCCCGTAATGTAGCTTGCCCAGTCCGAGAGCAGGAATGCGGCTGCCTGCGCCATTTCCTCGGGTTCGGCGAAGCGGCCCAGCGGCGTGCGGCGTTCGATTACCCGGGGGTCGAATATCTTTCGTTCCAGCAGGGAGCGAACCATCGGCGTGCGCGTGTAGGCCGGAGCGATGCAGTTGACCCGAACCCCGAACGGGCCCCATTCGCAGGCCAGTGTCGCGGTGAGATGATTGATCCCGGCCTTCGCGACGCCATAAGCCGAGCGGCCCGGAAAGGCACCCAGCCCGACAATCGACGACACGTTGACGATTGAGCCCGACCGTCGCTCCACCATGTGGCGGCCAGCCGCGCGGCAGACCAGATAAGTGCCACGCAGGTTGACATCGACGACCCGCTGCCAGCGGTCGGGGTCCTGCGCATGCACGGGAACGAGGTCGTCTCCGATTCCCGCCGAGTTGAACACCAGATCGATCCGGCCCATGCGCTTGCGGACCTCGTCCACCATGCGTTCGACGTCTTCGGTGTTCGCAACATCGCCGACGACATGAAACCGCGCGCCGGTTTCGCGCAGCGATGCCTCGGCGGCGGCTTCGTCGATGTCGGCGATCGCCACCTCGGCGCCGAGTTCGGCCAGCAGCCTGGCCGTGGTTGCGCCGATGCCGCTGGCACCTCCGGTCACCAGCGCCTTGCGCCCATCGAGCCGTATCTGCGGTCCCGGGCGATCAGGCATCGGGGTCGCTTCCGTCTTCCTGTCTGGCCCTGAAATGGAAATCCGGTTCCCATTCCTCTTTCGGCCGATCGTGGAGATCGTAATAGGCCTGGGCGACAAGGTCGTGGTCGTAGGGCGTTCCGGTCTGCATGGTTCCATGGATCGCCACCGTCGAGACATGGATGCCGTGTCCGATGAGTTCCTTGTGCAGGGAGTGGCCGAGGCTGCGCAATGCGGCCTTGCCCAGCGCGGTCACACCCCATTCGATCCAGGGTTCGAAGGCCAGAACACCGCCCGTCAGCAGGATGGTTCCGCTGCCACGTTCGATCATTGCCGGCACCACCTGCGCGGCGGCGTGATGCGCGCCAGCGACATTGGTCCTGAAGGTGGAGATCACGTAGTCGAAGCTTGCCGGCTCTCCGCGCGAAGCCCAGCCTTGCGCCGTTCCGTATTTGGCCTCCGCCAATCCCGACCGCGTGACGAAACGGGCCGGCTCGATGATCGCCGCGTTGTAGACCAGCACCTCGGCATTGCCGTAGCGCTCGACGATGGCGCGATGCACCTCGTCCATGACTTCAGGCTTGCCGGCATCGCCAACGAAGCCCGCAACCTCCAGCCCCTCTGCCCTCAGCCTTGCCTCGTGATCGGCAATCGCGTCGGCACGGCGGCCGACAAAGGCCACGGCAAATCCGGTGGATGCGAACTTGCGTACCAATGCCTGACCGAGCCCCGGCCCCATGCCGACCACGATGGCAAGCGGTTGGCTCATGACGCCGCACCGGCCCTGGGTGTTTCCGGTCGATCCGCGACGGCGAGCGCGGCGCGGCGCGCCTGCCGGTTCGACAGGTATTCCTCAAGCGTACCGACCACGCCCTTGCGCAGGAACAATACGCACAACACGAAGGCTGCGCCCTGCACGACGACCACCCAGGAACCGAGCGAGGCGAATTCCTTCTGCATGGTGACGACCACCACCGCGCCCACGATGGGGCCGAGCAGCGTGCCGACGCCTCCGATGAGCGACATGAGAAGCGCCTCGGCCGATGTCATGAAATGGAGATCGGTAAGCGATGCGATCTGGAAGACGATCGCCTTGGTGCCACCGGCAAGCCCGGCGAGCATGGCGGACAGGGTGAAGGCGATCAGCTTGAACCGGTCGGTCGAATAGCCCAGCGAAATCGCGCGCGGCTCGTTCTCGCGCACCGATTTCAGCACCTGCCCGAACGGCGAGTGGATGATCCGGTAGATCAGGGCGAACCCGGCGAGGAAGATGGCGAGCACGAAATAGTACATGTTCAGAGGCTGATCGAGATCGATCATGCCGAACAGGTATCCGCGCGGCACCTGCTGTATGCCGTCCTCGCCGTGGGTCCAGGATGCCTGGATGGCATAGAAATAGACGATCTGCGCCAGCGCCAGCGTAATCATAGCGAAGTAAAGACCCTGCCGGCGGATCGCCAGCCAGCCGAACAGCGCGCCGATCACGGTGGCCATGGCGACACCGGCGAGAATGGCGAGCTCGGGCGGGAAACCCCACACGGCCGCCGATTGCGCGGCGACATAGGCCGAAGCGCCGAAAAAGGCGGCATGGCCGAACGCCAGCAGTCCGACATAGCCGAATACGAGATTGTAGGCGCTGGCAAACAGGGCGAAGCATAGCATCTTCATTGCGAAGACAGGGTAGACGAGGAACGGCAGCGCCGCGCCGATGACGGCCAGCACCGGCAACCAGAGCCGGCCGTTTTCAAGGAAGGAATCGGAGCGGGCATTCGACATGTCGGCGGCGTGGAAGGCGCTCGTCTCCTTGCCGAACAGGCCGGCGGGCCGGAACACCAGCACAATCGCCATGATGACGAAGATGACCGTCGTCGAGCCCTGCGGATAGAAGACCTTGGTCAGCCCCTCGATCAGCCCCAGCATCAGCCCGGAAAAGATCGCGCCGAAGATCGAACCCATGCCGCCGATGACGACGACGGCGAAGATGGTGATGATGATCGACTGTCCCATTTGCGGGCTGACCTGATAGATCGGCGCTGCCATCACGCCTGCAAGACCGGCGAGACCGACGCCAAAGGCATAGGTCAGCATCAGCATGCGCGGGACGTTGATGCCGAAGGCGCGCACGAGATCGGGGTTTTCGGTCGCCGCGCGCAGATAGGAGCCAAGCTTGGTGCGCTCGATCACGAACCAGGTGACGACGCACACCACGATGCCGGCGACGATGACCCACAGCCGGTAGATCGGCAGGAACATGAAGCCGAGATTGACGACGCCCTTCAGCGTCTCCGGGACGTTGTATTGCTGCCCGGCGGCGCCGTAGCGCACGTTGAACAAGCCTTCGATCACCATCGCCAGCCCGACCGTCAGAAGAAGGCCGTAGGCGTGTTCCAGGTCGTAGACGCGCCGTATGAACAGGCGCTCCGTCGCCGCGCCGACAAGCCCGACGGCAACCGGCACGATCACCAGCGCCCACCAATAGCCGAGCGCGGGCAAGCCAAGCCCTGGAAACAGGTCCGGCAGATGCAGCAAGTACCATGCGCCGAACGCGCCGAGCATGTACTGCGCGCCGTGCACGAAATTGCCAATCCTGAGCATGCCGAAAATGATCGCCACGCCGAGACTCATCATGGCGTAGAAGACGCCATTGATCAGGCCGATCATCAATTGACCGAACAGCAGCATGGGCGGGATTCCGATGAGTTCGAACATCGGCTAGACCTTCAGATATTTCTGGATGCGTTCGGCATTGGCGGCGACGTCATTTGCGTCGAGCGTATCGATCACCTTGCCGTTTTCGACCACGTAGTGCCGGTCGGCGAGCTTGGAGGCGAAACGAAAGTTCTGCTCCACCAGCAACACCGTGAAACCGCGCTCCTTGAGCTGGCGCACGACGGAACCGATCTGCTGCACGATGACGGGCGCCAGCCCTTCGGTCGGTTCATCGAGCAGCAGAAGCCTTGCGCCGGTGCGCAGGATTCGCGCGATCGCCAGCATCTGTTGCTCGCCGCCGGACAGTTTCGTGCCCTGGCTGGCGCGGCGCTCGCCGAGATTGGGAAACAGTTCGAGAATGTCGGGCAGCGCCATGCCGCCTTCTGCCACCACCAATGGCAGCATGAGGTTTTCCTCGACCGAGAGAGAGGCGAATATGCCGCGCTCCTCGGGACAATAGGCGATGCCTCGGCGGGCAATGTATTCGGGCAGTCTGCCGGCGAGGTTTTCGTCCGCGAAGCGAATCTCGCCGGTCTTCTTGCGCAACAGGCCCATGATCGCGCGAAGGGTCGTGGTCTTGCCGGCGCCATTGCGGCCGAGAAGCGTGACCACCTCGCCCCTGCGAACCTCGAAATTCATGCCGTGCAAGGCCTGGCTCTCGCCGTACCAGCCTTCCAGATCGCGCACCGTGAGCCAGGCCGAACTAGTCATCCTCGCCCCCGATATAGGCTTCGATCACCTGCTGGTTGTTGGAGATCTCCGAATAATCGCCTTCGGCGAGGATGCGACCGCGCGCCAGGACGGTGATCATGTCGGCAAGCCTGGAGACAACTGAAAGGTTATGTTCGACCATCAGGATAGTGCGATTGGCGGACACCTTGCGGATCAGTTCCGCGATGCGGTCCACATCCTCGTTGCCGAGGCCGGATGTCGGCTCGTCCAGCAGCATCAATTCCGGTTCGAGCGCCAGTGTCGTGGCGAATTCGAGCGCGCGCTTGCGGCCATAGGGAAGGCCCGCCGCAGTCTGGTCGCGCTGATCGGTCAATCCGACCGCCGTCAGCAATTCGTCGACGCGCTCGGACAAGACGCGCAGGCTGCGTTCGCTCTGCCAGAAACGGAACGAGGTGCCCAGCGGACGCTGCAATGCGATGCGCACGTTTTCGCCGACCGTCATACGCGGGAAGATCGCGGAGATCTGGAAGGAGCGCACGATGCCGCGCCGCGCCACCCTGGCGGGCGATTCGCTCGTGATGTCGGTGCCGTTGTAGAGGATGCGGCCCGAACTCGGCGCCAGGAACTTGGTGATCAGGTTGAAGGTGGTGGTCTTGCCGGCGCCGTTCGGCCCGATCAGGGCATGAATCGAATGCCGGCGCACGTTCAGGTCCACGTCGCTGACCGCGGCGAAGCCGGCGAAGTTCTTGGTCAGCCCGGACGCCTCGATGATGTTGTCGGTGGATACGGCGTTCATGTCTCGCTCGCTACCGGTAGAGCCTCACCGCCGACAAGCACGCCCTTTCCTCGCGAAGCCCGCTGCCGCAACGCAACGGTGCCCTGATAGTCTGGAGAGTGATAGAAATCGCGCGCCGCCTCGTAGCTCGGAAATTCGACCACCGACAGCGAAGCGGGATGCCAGTCGCCTTCCAGCACATCCACGGTCTGGCTCGACATCAGGAATTTTCCACCACTGGCCGCCATGATCGGCCCTGCCACGCGGCGGTACTCAGCCCAGGCCTCGGCGTCGGTGATTTCGATGTCAAAAACCAGATAGCCGCGCATGTCGAACCCATCGCCGGAGATCATTCTATCGCCGGCCGCCAGATCGTTCGGCGGCCGGACTGTCTTCTTCTTGATGAAGGCGTATGCGGTGCTACTTCACCAGCGGGCACGCCGTCTCGCTGAGCGGACGGAATGCCTGGTCGGCCGGTACCGTGGAGACCAACTGGAAATAGTCCTCATTGGTCACTTCGGACGGTTTCTTGACCTCAAGCAGATACATGTCGTGGATCAGCCTGCCATTGGGATAGAGCGTCGAGTTGTTGACGAAGAAATCCTCGATCTTGATCTCGCGCATGGCCTTGAGCACGGCATCGGCATCGTCGGTGCCGGCCTTTTCGACGGCCTTGAGGTAGTTCGTCACCGCAGAATAATTGCCGGCGGCAATCCATCCCGGCGCATGACCGGTGATTTCGCGCATGCGTTCGCCGAAATCACGCGAAGCATCGTCCTTGTTCCAGAACCACGGCGCCGAGAAACGCACGCCCTGAAGCGCTTCGGGGCCAATCGCACGCGCACCGGCCTGGTGCACGAACGTGACGGCAACCTTCATGCCCCCGGCGATGAGGCCGAATTCCTGGATCTGCTTCAGTGCGTTGACGAGTTCGGGGCCGCTGAGATTGAGGACGATGGCTTCCGCACCCGAAGACTGCGCCTGCAGCAGGTAGGACGAGAAGTCGGTCGTCTGGAGCGGTGCGCGGATCTTGCCCTTCACCTCGCCGCCGCCGTCGGTCACGGCCTTTTCGACCCATGCTTCCTGCACCTTGCCGGCTTCGTAGTCGGGCGAAAGGATGAAGAAGCTCTTCTGCCCGCCGTCAAGCAAAGCCTTCACGGTGGTGCCCACCGTCGAATAGGCGTCATAGGCCCACGCGATGACGTGCCCGTTGCAATCGGCCTCGGTCGGTTTGTCGGTCAGCGGCGACACGAACAAACCCACCTTTCCGTCCTTGCCGATCAGCGTGTTGACACCCAGCGAGATGGCGGAATTGGCCATGTCGGTGATGACATCGACGTTGTCCTTCTCCAGCCATTCGCGCGCGATTTCCAGGCCGACATCCGGCTTGTTCTGGTGATCGGCGGAGACGATTTCGATGGGCTTGCCGAGTACGCTGCCGCCAAAATCCTTCACCGCGAGTTCCACCGCGCGGACAACCTCGGTTCCGCCAAGCGCGGAAAATGAAGAGCTCTGATCGTTCAGGACGCCGATCTTGACGGCACCATCGCCTGCATATGCAAGGCTGGATGCCAGGGACAGCGCGAGCGCCATCGCAAGTTTCGATTTCATGAATTCCTCCCTGCCGGCACGCTCGAAGCATCACGACGACGGATCGACAGCCGGTATTACCATTTACGGCCACTTACGCTCTCAGGTTCCCCGCAGCGGCGTTCAGCAGCATCGTCCAAAGGGACTAGCCATGCGCGCGGTCTGCCGTTCCGGCGTTTTTGGGGACGACCCCGACCACCGTAGTCCCATCGGACGATGCCGGCCCCTCATGGCGACCGCAATGATGCGGCGACAATGACGGGAAAATGGCAAGTTCAATCTGAAATGACGATGAAGGCGGTGATCTGCAGGGAGTTCGCTCCGCGTGCCGAGTTGACGCTCGAGGACATCCCCTCACCCGCGCCCGGCGCAGGTGAGGTGCTGATCGATGTCGAGGCCTGCGGGATCAATTTCTTCGACGGGTTGATGGTTGAAGGCAATTACCAGACCAGACCCGACCGGCCGTTCACGCCCGGCAGCGAGGTTGCGGGAATCGTTTCTGCGGTCGGAGATGGCGTCACCTCGATCAAACCCGGCCAGCGTGTCCTCGCCTTCAACGGTACCGGCGGTTATGCCGAGCAAGCCATCGCCCTGGCCGAACGGGTCTATCGCATTCCCGATTCGATGCGTTTCGAAGAAGCGGCGGGCTTTCTGATCACCTATGCGACCTCCCATCATGCCCTCAAGGATCGCGCCGGTCTGCGTGCCGGGGAGACGCTGCTCGTGCTGGGCGCGGCCGGCGGCGTGGGGCTGACGGCGGTCGAGATCGGCAAGCAGTTGGGCGCTCGCGTTATCGCGGCAGCTTCAACGGAAGAAAAGCTTGCGCTGTGCCGCCAGCACGGCGCCGATGAGACCATCAATTACGCGCAAGAGGATCTGCGCGCGAAACTCAGGGAACTCACGGACGGCCGGGGCGTGGATGTCGTCTACGATCCCGTTGGCGGCGCGACGAGCGAAACGGCCTTGCGCGGCCTCGCCGTCAATGGCCGACATCTCGTCATCGGGTTTGCGGCAGGCGACATTCCCAGGATTGCGATCAACCTGCTCCTGCTCAAGCAATCGTCCCTGATCGGTGTTTTCTGGGGAGCCTTCGCACGCGCCAATCCGGCGCTTCAGTCCGCAAACATGGTCGAACTGTTCTCCTGGTTCGAACAGGGCAAGCTCAAGCCGCATATCTGCGCGGTGCATCCGCTTTCCGGATACGCCGAGGCGCTCGACGCGGTGATGGAGCGAACCGCGCGGGGCAAGGTGGTCCTTGCCGTCAAGGCGCAAGGCGGCGACCGCAACGAAAGAGCCGCGGCATGACGCTTGCACTCGAAAAAACGGTGTCGCTCGAGCGCGCCGGAGAAATATTCGTTGCCACAGTGGACAACCCACCGGTCAACGCGCTGTCCCATTCGGTGCGAGCCGGACTTGCCGATGCGATTGACGAATTCGAGCGCAGCGATGAAGCCAGGGCGTTGGTCATCGTCTGCGCGGGCCGCACCTTCATTGCCGGCGCCGACATCCGCGAGTTCAACAAGCCCCTGCAGGAACCTCGTCTGGGCACGCTCATCGACCGGCTGGATCGCTGCGAAAAACCGGTCATCGCGGCCATGCATGGCACCGCGCTCGGCGGCGGACTGGAAATCGCGCTCGCATGCAGCTACCGCATCGCGCTCGAAGGCGCCCGTTTCGGGCTTCCCGAAGTCAAGCTCGGCCTGTTGCCCGGTTCGGGCGGCATTGTCCGGCTGCCCCGCCTGATCGGCGTCGAGAATGCCCTGACCATGATCAGCGAAGGCGGCCAGATCGGAACGCAGGAGGCGCTGCAAAAGGGGCTCGTCGACGAAATTGTCGCCAACGACCTTGGTGCTTCGGCCGTCGCATTCGGCAGATTCGTCGTCGCTTCGGGCGGCCTCGTTCGGCGCACCAGCGACCTGTCGGTGCCCGATTTCGACGCGGGCCTGCTCGAGACGAGGCGCGCCGCCCTGGCCAAGAAGCACAAGGGACTGAAGGCACCGCAAATCGCGGTCGACCTGATGGCGATGGTAGCCGGGACGCCATTCGCGGAAGCTGCGGAAAAAGAATACGCGGCCTGCAAGGCATTGATCGCCTCGCCGCAATCGCAGGCACTGCGCCATCTCTTCAGCGCCGAGCGCGCAGCCCTGAAGATCAAGGGCGTCCCGCAAGGAACCGCACCGCGCGAGGTGCACAAGGTCGCCATCGTTGGTCCCGGCACGATGGGGCGCGGGATAGCAATCTGCTTTCTCGACATCGGCGTTCCCGTTGTCCTCGTCGGCCGCGGCCGGGAAAGCCTCGACAAGGCAGCAGCGACGATCCGCAAGATCTACGGCGGCAAGGTCAAGCGCGGCACCATGAGCGAGGCGGAAGTCGAAACGCGCATGGCGCTGCTCGAACCGGCGCTCGATTACGATGGTCTGGGCGATGCGGACCTCGCCATCGAGGCGGTGACCGAAGACCTCGAGATCAAGAAACAGGTCCTCGCCGGGCTGGAGGCAGCGCTGCCCGAACGCGCCGTCATTGCCAGCAACACGTCGTTTCTGGACATAGAGGTGCTGGCATCCTGCCTTGCACGGCCAAAAAATTTCGCCGGCATGCATTTCTTCAATCCGGCCAATGTCATGAAGCTGCTGGAAAACGTTCGCGCGGGGGCGACCGCGCCGGATGTTCTCGCCACCGTCACGGCGACCGGCAAACGGATCGGCAAGGTGCCCGTCCTTGTTGGCCGTTCGGAAGGGTTCGTGGCCAACCGCATGCTGTCGAAACGCTCACGCGAGGCACAATTCCTGCTGGAAGATGGCGCAACGCCGCAGCAGGTCGACAGGGTGCTGGTCGAGTTCGGCTTTCCAATCGGCCCGTTCGCGCTGGCGGATTTGGCGGGCATGGATGTGATGGCGGCGACGCGCGCCGCGCGACTGGCCAGCATGACGCCGCGCGAGCAGGCCTGCGACATCGTCGACAAGCTGGCAGCAGCGGGGCGTCTCGGCCAGAAATCGGGCGCCGGCTATTACCGCTACGACGAAAACCGCAAACCGCTTCCCGACCCGGTCGTGGACGATATGCTCGCATCCCATCGCGCGGAGCGGGGCTTGCCCCGACGCGACATCGGGGATGAGGAAATCCTCGAGCGCTGTCTCTACGCAATGGTCAACGAGGCGGCGAGAATTCTCGACGAGGGCGCGGCGGAAAGAGCGGGCGACATCGACGTCATCTGGACGAACGGCTTCGGCTGGCCCGCATATCTCGGCGGCCCGATGTTCTGGGCCGACCAGATCGGGTTGCCCGATATCAGAAAGGCGCTCGTGAAGTATTCCGGCCTCGTCGGTGAAACGTATTTCAAACCTGCCGCCCTCATCGATCGCCTGGTCCAGACCGGCGGTGGCTTTCTCGACTGACGGCTCCCAACAGACACGATTTTGCAGAACGGATAGAAATTGCCCATGAACAAGGAAATGTCCCTCAAGTCGGTTGCCGGCGAATTGCGCGACGGCATGACGATCGGCGTTGGCGGCTGGGGACCCCGCCGCAAGCCCATGGCGCTCATTCGGGAAATTCTGCGGTCCGACCTCAAGGACCTTACCATCGTCGCCTATGGAGGACCTGAAGTCGGCATGCTCTGCGCCGCCGGGAAGGTCCGCAAGGTCATCTATGGTTTCGTTTCGCTCGACGTGATTCCCATCGAACCCTATTTCCGCAAGGTTCGCCAGGAAGGCACGCTCGACGTGTGCGAACTCGACGAAGGGCTGCTTGTCCTGGGTTTGAGGGCGGCCGGGCAGAATGTTCCGTTTGCCGCCACGCATGTCGGCCTCGGTTCGGCCGTGATGACCAACAATCCGGAATTCAAGACAGTCGTGTCGCCCTACGACGACGGCCAGGAATTGCTTGCCATGCCGGCGATCAAGCTCGACGCAGCGCTGATCCATGTCAGCCGGGCGGACCGTTCAGGCAACACGCTGACGTTCGGACCCGATCCCTATTTCGACGACCTGTTCGCGCGGGCCGCGGCGAAAGTCTACGTCACCACCGAGGAGCTGGTGGACAGCATCGCCTCGGAAAACGCCGAAGAGATGAAGTCCAATCTCATCGAGCCGTATCTGGTCAACGGCGTGGTCGAAACGCCGCTCGGCGCCCATCCCACCACCTCGCATTATGGCTACGGATGGGACATGGATCACCTCAAGGCCTACGCGGCCACTGCAGGCGAGGAAGGCGGGTGGCAGATCTATTTCCACAAACATCTGGCGGGCGACGAGGCGAGCTACATCGAAAGCGTCGGTGGTGTCGACCACGTCCGCAACCTTCCCATTCCAACTTTCTGAGCGGACCGATCATGACCATTGCCCAAGATTTCACCCTGGCGGAACTCATCATCGTCGCAGCCGCTGAAGCATGGCGCGGCGACGGCGAGCTTCTGGCCACCGGCATCGGCCCCCTGCCGCGACTGGCGGCCGGTCTGGCCAAACAAACCTTTGCACCCGGGTTGCAGCTCACGGATGGCGAAGCCTACCTGACCAGCGAACCGGTGCCGCTTGGCCCGCGCGGAGACCATCGGCCGAAATATACCGGCTGGATGCCCTATTCGCGCGTCTTCGACAGCGTGTGGTCGGGCCGTCGCCACGCCATGGTCACGCCCGTGCAGATGGACCGCTGGGGCCAGGCCAACATCTCGGCGCTCGGGCCCGATTTCCGCAAGCCGAAAGTGCAGATGCTCGGCGTGCGCGGTTTTCCCGGCAACAGCGTCTCGCACAAGAATTCCATGTTCCTGCCAAGTCACAGCAAGCGCACCTTCGTCGAGGGTGAAGTCGACGTGGTCGCCAGCGTCGGATTCCGCAAGGAAACCTGGCCGGCGAACGCGCGACCCGATTTCGTCAAGATCGGCATTGTCGCGACCGACCTTTGCGTGTTCGACTTCAATGGCCCCGAACATGGAGCCCAGGTCCGCCTGCTTCACCCCGGCGTGACCTTCGAGCAGGTACAGGCGGCAACGGGCTTCCCGCTCCTGCGCGCGGCCGATCTGGCCGAAACGCCGCCTCCTAGCGAAGAGCAACTCGCCATCATCCGCCGCCTCGACCCGCACAATGTCAGGGCGAGAGTCATCAAGGACAATCCTCCCGGAATCCGGACCGCGGCCTGACCGCCGCAACCGCGCCTGCTCGAGCCTTACGGATACCGGCATGGATTTCGAATACAACGACAAGACGAAGCGCCTGCTGGCATCGCTGAATGCCTTCATGGACGCGCATGTCTACCCGAACGAGAAACTCTATTACGAACAGGTGGCCGCCGATCGATGGACCAGTCCTCCCATCATCGGCGACCTGAAGAAGAAGGCGCGCGCCGAGGGCCTGTGGAACCTGTTCCTGCCCGATTCCACGCACGGCGCAGGCCTGACCAACACGGAATATGCGCCGCTTTGCGAGGCGATGGGCCGCGTTCATTTTTCCCCGCAAATCTTCAATTGCGCAGCGCCCGATACCGGCAACATCGAAACCATCGAACGCTACGGCACGCCCGAGCAGAAGGCGCGTTGGCTGCCACGCATGCTCGACGGCGACATGCATTCGGCCTTCGCCATGACCGAGCCGGATGTCGCCTCGAGCGACGCCACCAACATCCAGAGTTCCATCGTGCGCGATGGCGAGGATTATGTGATCAACGGACGCAAATGGTGGACATCCGGCGTCGGCGAACATGACTGCGAATTGCTGATTTTCATGGGCAAGACCGATCCGTCCGCCCCCAAGCACAAGCAGCAATCCATGATCCTCGTGCCGATGGACACGCCCGGCATCAAGGTGCTGCGTGCCATGTCCGTATTCGGCTACGACGACGCGCCGCACGGCCACATGGACATGGTCTTCGACAATGTCCGCGTACCGGCTTCCAACATGCTGCTCGGCGAAGGCCGCGGTTTCGAGATTGCGCAGGGCCGCCTCGGTCCCGGCAGAATCCATCATTGCATGCGCCTTATCGGTCTTGCCGAACGCTGCCTGGAACTGATGTGCCGGCGGGTATCCTCGCGCGTGGCGTTCGGACGGCCCATCGCCGAACATGGCGTCACCCTCGAACGCATCGCGGAATCGCGCATCCTGATCGACCAGGCACGGCTGTTGACGCTCAAGGCCGCCCACATGATGGACACGGTCGGCAACAAGCATGCCCGCGCGGAAATCGGCATGATCAAGGTCGCCGCGCCCAACATGGCCTGCCGGGTCATCGACTGGGCGATCCAGGCCCACGGTGCGGCGGGAATCTCGCAGGACTTCGTCCTTGCCAATTATTATGCGCACGCCCGCAAGCTGCGTCTTGCCGATGGACCGGACGAAGTTCATCGCAACCAGATCGGCCGGCTGGAACTGCGCAAATATGCCGAGGCTGTCTGAGCGATGGATGCGGCCCGTTTCGTCGGCACCGAGCCCCTGCCGCCGGGAAGCGCGATCGAACCGGCAAGGCTGAAGCGCTACCTTGCGAAGCGCCTGCCCGATTGCGAGGGCGAATTGACCATCGAGCGCTTCAGGGGCGGCCAGTCCAACCCGACCCTGCTGCTGTCCTTCGACGGCGTGCGCAGGCTGGTGCTGCGCAAGAAGCCGGATGGCAAGCTGCTGCCCTCGGCCCATGCCGTCGACCGGGAGTACCGCGTCATCAGCGCATTGCGCGAATCCGGCATTCCGGTCGCGGACGCGCGACTGTTCTGCGACGACGATACCGTGGTCGGCGCCATGTTCTACATCATGGATTACGTCGAGGGACGTTCCTTCTGGGAGCCATGGCTTCCGGATCTGGGCAATCGGGAACGCTCAGACATCTATGCCGAACTGGGCAGGGTCATCGCCGCGCTTCACGGTGTCGATCATGCCGCCGCGGGACTGGAGGATTTCGGTCGTCCTAACGATTATGTCGCTCGCCAGACGGCGCGCTGGTCGAAGCAGTACCGTGCGTCGGAGACGGAAACGATCGAGGCGATGGACAGGCTGATCGAATGGCTGCCGCTCAATCTGCCACCGCAGCGCCGCACGAGCCTCATCCACGGCGACTACCGTCTCGACAACGTGATCTTTCATCCAGGCGAAGCTCGCATCCTGGCGGTCGTGGACTGGGAACTTTCGACCATCGGCGATCCGATGGCCGATTTCGCCTACCACATGCTGACCTGGCATTTTCCCACGAACCCGTATCGCGGTCTGGCGGACAGCGACCTCGTTTCGCTCGGCATTCCGGGAGAAAGAGCTTACCGCGACGCCTATCTGGCCGCGACCGGGCAAAACGATGCGAGCGAGCGCGACTGGCATGCCTATCTGGCCTTCTGCCTGTTTCGCGTCGCGGCAATCCGGCAGGGCATCATGCGGCGCGTCGTGGACGGGACGGCTTCAAACCAACACGCACGCGAAGCCGGAGCGCTGGCGCGTCCGGTTTCTGAACTCGGCTGGCGCTATGCAGAACGCGCCATGGAAGAAGGAAGACAATCATGAACCAACCAGCAGGGCATTATCCGGACAAGGGCCGGGCGCTTGTCATCGGCGGCAGCGGCGGAGTCGGCACCGAAATTTGCCGCGTTCTGGCGCGCGACGGGTGCGACGTGGCCCTCACCTATTTCAGCAACCGGGCAAATGCGGAATCGGCCGCCGAACTGGTGCAGGCGGAAGGTCGGGGCGCCTCGATCCATGGCGTCGACATCGAGGACCCGGAAGCCGTTCGCCAGCTCATCGAGGATGTTGCCGGAGATGGCGGCATCCACACGGTGGTCTACGCCGCCGGTCCGCTGGTGCCGCAAATCTATCTCTCCAAGATCGAGCCGGCGCTGATGAAGAAACAATTGCTGCAGGATGCATTCGGCTTCTTCAACGTGGTTCACTATGCCATTCCGCATCTGCGCGAAGCCAAGGGCTCGGTCGTGGCGGTGCAGAGTTCAGCGCAGTTTCGCTACGCGCCCGCCGACGCATTGTCGGTCGTGCCGAAATCCGCCGTCAATTCCATCATGAGCGGCATTGCCAAGGAAGAGGGACGCTATGGCGTGCGCGCAAACGGGGTGGCGCTCGGCATCATCGCCACCGGCCAGCACACCAAGCTCACCGAACAGGGCCATCTCGGCGCAAAATACGAGGAAGCCGCGGCGAAGAACGTGCCCCTGAAGTTCTGGGGTCAGGCGATCGATGTCGCCGAAGCCGTCACCTATCTGGCATCGGATCGGGCCCGTTTCGTCAGCGGGCAGGTCATCAACGTGGACGGCGGCTACCACGTCTGACATCTGCCCGGGACGCCGGAATCCAACGCAGATTCCGGTGCGCTGGCGGCGGCGACAGGGTCGGGAGACGATGGGCGCTGTCAGCCGCCGGCGATGCGTGGCAGCAGAAAGATTTCCGCGTCCCGTGGCAATTCCTTCGACCAGGTGTCGCGATAGATGACCCCGTCGATGGAAACGGCAATACCGGCGTCGATGAACCGCTTGAGCGCGGGATAGCGCTCCTCGAGCCGTGCGAACAATTCCCTGATCGTCTCGGCCTCGATCTCGAGCATTTCCTCGCCGCCGGCTGCGGCGGCGAGCGATCCCCAGAGGCGAACCTCGACCATCGGCCCGCCGCTATTCCGCCTCAAGCGCCGCCAGAATGCGCGGCGGCGACATCGGAATATGGGTCATGCGCACCCCGACCGCGTTCGACACCGCGTTGGCGATGGCGGCAAGCGGCGGCACGATCGACGTCTCGCCGACCCCGCGAATGCCGTAGGGATGGTTCGGATTGGGGATTTCGAGGATCTGGGTGTCGATCATCGGCAGGTCCGAACACACGGGAATGCGGTAGTCGAGAAAGCCCGGATTCTGCAGGCGTCCGTCCTTGCCGTAGATGTATTCCTCGTTGAGCGCCCAGCCGATGCCCTGCGCAGCGCCGCCCTGGTACTGACCCTCGACATAAGTCGGATGCACCGCCTTGCCGGCATCCTGCACCACGGTGTAGCGCAGCACACGGGTCTGACCGGTTTCGGGGTCGACCTCGATGTCGCAGATATGGGTGGCGAAGGAGACGCCGGCGCCGTCGGCGACGAGTTCGCTATGGCCGGCGATCGGTCCACCGGTATTGCCGGCGGCGGCGGCGATTTCCCTGACCGACAGCGGCGGCAGATTGCCGTGCTTTGCACCCGCCGCCTTGGCGTGGCCTTCTTCCCAGACGACGTCCTCGACCGGAATGCCCCACATCTGCGCGGCGCGCGCGCGCATTATCCGGATGGCGTTTCTTGCAGCCGAGATCGTCGCCATCGAGGACGAGAAGGTGCCGCGGCTGCCGTCCGTCATGTCGTTGTAGCCGAGAGACGAGGTATCGGCGACAATCGCCTTGACCTGTTCATACGGGATGCCCAGTTCCTCGGCCGCCACCATCGACAGCGAGGCGCGCGAACCGCCGACATCGACCGTGCCGACGGCAATCGTCACCGTGCCGTCTGCGCCGATATTGAGGTCGGTGCAGGTCTGGCCGCCGAAATTGAACCAGAAACCGCAAGCCATGCCGCGTCCCTGGTTCTTGCCCAGCGGGGCCTTCATGTGCGGGTGCTCCTTGACCGCTTCCAGCGTCGGGCCGATACCGATCGGGCCGTAGACGGGGCCGTAGGAGGCCCTGGTGCCTTCTTTCGCCACATTGGCAATGCGGAAATCGACCGGGTCCATGCCGATCTTGCGGGCCAGTTCGTCGACGGCGCTTTCGACCGCGAAGGCGGCCATCGGCGCCGACGGCGCGCGGTAGGCGGAAACCTTCGGCCGGTTGACCAGCACTTCGTAGCCCACCGTCCTGACATTCTTCAGGTCATAGGGTGCAAATGCCGTCATCGCGCCGAGTTCTGCCCACATGCCGACCCAGGGACCGCACGTGTAACGCAAGGTCGCCGAAGCCGCGGTAATGGTACCGTCCTTCTTCGCACCGATCTTGACGTCGATCGAAGTGGCGCTCGTCGGGCCCGAGGCGCGGAACACTTCATCGCGCGACATGACCAGCTTGACCGGCCGACCGGCCTTGCGCGACAGCGCCAGCGCCACGGGTTCGGCCCACACATGGGTCTTGCCGCCAAAGCCGCCGCCAATTTCCGAGGAAGTGACTCGGAGTTTTGAGACGTCCATGCCGAGCAGGTCGGCGCACCACTGGCGGTAGACGAAATGGCCCTGGGTGCATACCCAGAGTTCGCCTGTCCCGTCATTGTTGACGCTGGCTACGCAGGCATGCGGCTCGATGTAGCCCTGATGCGTCTGCTCGGTACGGTAGGTGCGTTCCACGACCATATCTGCATCGGCGAAGCCGGCATCGACATCGCCGTGGCCGTACTGGCTGCGACGGGCGACGTTGGACGGCTTGGCAGGCGCGGGATCGACGCCATCGGTGAACACCGATTCGTGCAGCAGGGGTGCGGAATCCTTCATCGCCTCGTCGACATCGGTCACATGCGGCAGCACCTCGTAATCGATCTCGATGAGCTTCAACGCCCGGCGCGCCGTGCGGGCGTCGATCGCCGCCACCGCGGCTACCGCGTGGCCGTCATAGAACGCCTTGTCGCGCGCCATGCAATTGGAGAGGATCGCGTAGAGATCGGCGTCGCCATCGGTGAGATCGGGCAAATCGGCGGCGGTGACGACCGCCTTGACGCCTTTCAGCGCCTCGGCCTTCGATGTGTCGATCTTGCGGATGATTGCATGGGCGTGAGGGCTTCTGAGCACACGGCCCACCAATTGCCCGGGCATGTTGAAATCGGCGCCGTAACGGGCGCGGCCGGTTACCTTGTCGACGCCGTCGGGGCGAAGGGGACGCGTGCCGACGGACTTGAACTGCTGGGCGGTGTAGCTCGGGTCGAAATCCATGGATCAGGCTCCCCTCATCTCGCTGGCGGCGTCCAGAACGGCACGCACGATCTTGTCGTAGCCGGTGCAGCGGCACAGATTGCCGGCCAACCCGAAACGAACCTCTTCCTCGGTCGGATCCGCGTTTTTGGCCAGCAGATCCTTTGCGGCAATCAGGAAACCTGGCGTGCAGATGCCGCATTGCAGGGCGGCGTGCTCGATGAATTTCCTCTGCAGCGGATGCAGTTTGTCGCCATCCGCCATACCCTCGATGGTCTCGATGTTGCGGCCTTCCGCCTCGGCGCCGAGGACAAGGCAGGAACAGACCAGCCGGTCGTCGACGAGGACGCTGCACGCGCCGCAATCGCCCGTGCCGCAGCCTTCCTTGGCGCCGGTCAGTCCGAGCCGGTCGCGCAACACTTCGAGCAATGTTTCTTCCGCCTGACAGAGGAATTCGACGTCGTCGCCGTTGATCGTGGTGGAAACAGCTATGCCCGACATTATTTTCCTCCTGCCCGCTCGTAGGCAATGCGTGCGGCGCGCGTGGCGAGCACGCCCGCGACCTTCTTCCTGAAATGGACGGTGCCCCGTTTGTCGTCAATCGGGCTGGCTGCGGCCGAACAGGCCTGTGCAAGCTTTTCCATCGCGGTGTCGTCAAGCCTGGTGCCGACGATCGCATCGGCGGCTTCGGAGACCAGCAATACGGTCGCCGCCACCGCGCCCAGCGCCACGCGCGCCGAGGCGACGGCACCGTCTGCGCCCAGCGTCAGATTGACCCCGGCGCTGACCACCGCAATGTCCATCTCGGTGCGCGGAATGAAGCGCAGATAGGCATCGCCCGAGTTCGACGGACGCTTGTCCAGCACAATGGCCTCGACGATCTCGCCCTTTGCCAGCGATGTCTTGCCCGGCCCGGTCGGCACGTCCTCAACGGCTATCGTGCGCTTGCCGGAAGGCCCGGCGATCACCGCCCTTGCGCCTGCGGCGACAAGCGCCGGCACACTGTCGGCGGCGGGCGAGGCGTTGCAGAGATTGCCGGCAATGGTGCAGCGACCCTGCACCTGCTTGGAGCCGATCAGGTTGGCCGCCTCGACGACGCCGGGCCAGGCTTTCCTGAGAGCGGTGTTCTCGCCCATGACCGCACACGGCACCGCCGACCCGACGGTGAAGCCGTCGGCAGTCTGCACGATTTGCGCCAGTTCGCCGATACCCTTGATATCGACGATCAGATCCGGCTCGATGAAGTCCCCCTTCATGCGCACCAGCAAATCGCTGCCTCCCGCCAGAACGAAGGCGTTGCCCTTCGCGCCGGCGAGCAGGCCTATCGCATCGTTCAAGGAAGCCGGGAGTACATATTCCATTGGTTCACCTCATTCACCGAGTTCGCCCGAAGGCGCTGCCCCTAGCATTTCCACGGTATGACGTTTGTCACCATTGAATACCATGCCTGCTGGCGGCGTCCACTGTCGCTCTGCAACCGGGTGATCGGAACCGGCCATGGCCGACTGTGCTGGAAACGCCCTCGATCGATACCGGACGACACGCTACGGGGCGACCGGACAAAATGCCCCGCCGTCAATGGTCAGACCGGTCAGCTTTTTTGTGAAAGCACCTCAGCTTGCGAAAGCAGTTCGATGAGTTCAGGCACGAAACGCGCCTGTGCGCCGCCTTCCACCGCAACCGCATAGGTGTCGCGTATGGACCCGGCAACCAGCGATGTCGCATCGAGGTCGCCCGCCATGGTGCAATAATAGTCGAGGTCCTTGAAGGCGTTGGCGAGGGTGAAGCGGAAGCCGCCGGTCTCCCCTTCCAGGATGAAGGGCGACAGCCTGTCCAGCACCACGCCGGCGCCTCCGCCATGGGCGAGCACGTCATGCAGAACCTTTGGGTCGACGCCCGCCTTGCCCGAAGCGGCAGCCGCCTCGCACAGCACGGCGGAAAAGCCGAGTGAGACGAAATTGTGCAGGAGCTTCAACGCGTGCCCTGAGCCCACGGGGCCGGCATAGGTGATGTTCTCGGCAAAGGCCTGCAACATCGGCAACTTTTGTGCGAACAGCGCCTCATCGCCCCCAACGATCAGGTTGAGCCTGCCTTCGGCGGCTTCCTTGGGCGTGCGCGTCATCGGCGCGTCCAGCATCGATCCGCCGGCCTTCTCGACCAGCGCGGCCATCTTCTTCGTCGAGTCGGGCACAGTGGTCGAACAGTCGATCACCACCTTGCCTGCTTCCATCGCCGACAGGACGCCATTGTCGCCGGTCATGACGGCTTCGACCTGCGGCGTACCGGTCACCACGAGGATGATCGTGTCGCAGCGTTCGGCGAGTTCGGCAGGCGTGCCAGCGCTCCATGCGCCACCGGCGACGAGACCGTCGGTCGGCTGGTTGCCGGGATAGTCGAGAAAACCGATCCGCCAGCCCTTCTTCTGGAGGTTCGAGGCAATGCCATGCCCCATCAGGCCGACGCCGATAATGCCGATCATGCTGTCGCTCATGGATGACTCCCGGAATCTTCAGGAAAGCTTCAAAACGACGCGAAACGCCGCCGGCCCGCACAAGCGGCGCGCCATTGCATCATCGTGGATTCCGCTCTCACCGCAAGGCGGAAAACGGCTCGCGCTAGCCGGGCTTCTGCCAGCCCATCAGCGTACCTCCGGTCTTGGTGACGCTGGAGTCGGCATTGGCGGGCAGCGGGTATTCGTCCTCGTTGAGGCAGAAACCCTTCTTCGAAGCGAAGTCGAGCCGGGGCGGACAGAAGATGTCGTAGAGCGAGGATTCCGGTCCGTCCGGCCCGACATCCTCGCTGGTGTGGATGGCGCGCGCGGGAATGATGGTGACCGAGGGCGTTCCCGTTTCGGAATGGTCGTCCGGCACCCACAGATTGGCATCCGCTCCCCAATTGTAGCGCATGTGATGAACCCAGGTTCCGTTCAGGCAGAGCGACGCCTGCTCGAAATCGTCGTGCCAGTGCGGGCTGAGCGCCGTATTGCCGCGCCTGGTATTGAAATGGCCGAAGATGTTGACCAGCATGTTGGTCGAGCGGAAGGCGCGAGGCTGAATGCGCGGCCCGTCCGCCTTGATGTATTGCGCCAGCGGATAATGACGGATGCGATAGCCGTCATAAGGCTCCGGCCACAGATCGGGCGAGGCCAGTTCCGGCGCGCCGGCCGCATAGACATCGCGATTGAACGCCAGATCCATGATATCGGTCGAAGCCCTGGAGATGATGCGCGCGATGACGCCTTTCGATGTCGCGACGACCCGGCTGGGACCAGGTGGAACGATGGTCAGGGAATCGCTGCCTGCCTCGACCCTCTCGCCACCGGCCTCGATAATGGCCGTCGTGCCATCGGGCGGCAGGATAACCATGTATTCTTCCGGGTTGTTTTCGCGTTCGAGCACGGCGCCGTTCTCGACTTCGGAATAGCAGACCGCGAAATTGCCTCCGCGCGTGATCCAGGTTTTCTCCTTACCGTCGGCTGAAGCGAATTGCGGATCCTGATCGGGAAAGACGGATATTGACGCCTTGCGCAACGAAAGTTCGGTCATGAAATTCTCCTCCGAGGCATTTCCCTGGGGCTCCGGCCAGCAAGAAGCCCGCACAAACGCAAAAACAGCCATCGCACTGCCATGCGAAGCCTTCCCGGGCATGATGATTGCGCCCATTGGTACAGGCCACCGTCTTTGCGGCGAATTTCGTTGCGCGAAATTGCACCGTGCAACCAGGCTGCCGGGATCGAAAGTGCGCCATAACCCTAGCCCGCGCAAGCCGACAGGGGGCGACAGGGAATGGCCGGGGCCGCGCCGATGCGTCGACCGGGCAACATGCTGGCCCTGCGCTGCGATTGCCGCTACGATCGGCAGCTGCCGATCCTGAATCGCACCGCGAAGATGCGCATGGATCGCAGAGCCCGGCGGCGTGGCGACATGCCGCCGAGCGAGGGAGGAGGAAACCCCATGGAAGCCGCGACGCAAATCCGCGCCGAAATCACGCACGCCCCCGCAGGCAAGCAACGCTGCCGCACCAACTCACGGCGCGGACTGACGGACCTGTCGGCCTCGTCCTATCCGCCGGTCGAGGCAGCCTGCCGCGTTCTGGAAGTCCTGCGCAACGTGAACGAGCGCAGGATCGCGACCGTCAACGGCCTTCACGAAGCGACAGGCATTCCCAAATCCACCGTGGTGAGGATGCTCGAGACGCTCATGGCCGAGGGCTATGTCGCGCGAGACAACATGTGCGGCGGCTACCGTGTTACGCATCACGTGCGCGAATTGTCGGCAGGCTACGACCGCATCAGCCGGGTCATCGAGGTTGCCCGGCCCTTCGCCATCGATCTGACACGGCGGATCAACTGGCCGATCGGCCTCGGCGTGCCCGATGGCGATGCCATTGCCATCCAGTTCTGGACGGGGACGATCAGCCCCTGGGCGCACACCAACACGGTGCTGGGATTACGTCCCGAATTCCACGATTCGGCGATGGGACGCGCCTATATGGCGTTCTGCAACGAGGAGGAACGCGAGCGGCGTATCGCGCAGATGCGGCGCGACCCGGATGTCAAGCTGAGCGAGCGCGACGAACGCAGCTTCCGGATGCTGCTGGAGCGCACCCGCGAGGAGGGTTACGCGATCCGCAATCCCAAGACGCCGCCATTTCGCACCACCACGATCGGCATGCCGCTGCGCGAAGGCGGCGAGGTGCGCGCGCTGGTGTCGCTCAGCGTCTACCGCAGCGCCGTCAGTCCGGGCGAACTCAACGCGAAGATCATCGATCCGCTCAAATCCATGATCACCAAGATCGAGGCCGCGCTCGCGTTCATGAACTCCGGAGCCGGCGAACCATCTTCCGGACGCGAAGAACTCGAACCCGGCTTCTGAGCCCAACCAGCTTATGCAAGGGGCAGCTCGTCGCCTGCCCTAGTCTTCGTCGAGCGTAGGATTGGTCGTCGGCGTTCCGCCCTCGAACCAATTGTCGAAGCGCCTGCTTTCGATGAGCCAGCCCTGTTGCGGGTCGCGCACCATCTTGTCGGTCATGTAGGCGATCTGGATGGGAGGATGGGTCGGCAGGACCGGCATGCCGTCGGCGGCGTAGAGCATCAAAATCCAGTGGCAGGTCGCGCGGTCCCCGCCTTCGGGCAGCGCCTGGAAATTGATGACGGCATGAACGACAGTGCGCGCACCGCGATCCTCGCGCCATTTGTAGAATTTCCGGATGCTCTCGCGCCCCTTGTAGCTCGCCGCCGGCCCGATGAACTCGCCGTTATCGGTGAAATAATCGGGTGCATTGCGCCCCCAATTGGTGTCTACATCGTGCCAGTAATCGACCGCCAGCGCCTGCAATTCGTGCGTAAGGGCCAGTCGCTCGCTCGAAATTTTCATCCCGTCAAACTCCGCAATGCCTGCCTGAGATAGTCAGGCAATTGGTAACGCACCGAACATGCTACGGCGACCGATTACGCGCGCGTGCAGGCCGTTTCATGCGCTGTTTTCATCCAGAGAAATCTTCAGCCGTTTTTCGCCGGCGGAAAGTGTGCCTAAAGTCGGGATGTCACGAAGCGAACAGCCTGACGGGCACAGATGAGCGAAATTTCCCAAATCAAGGCGCCGATCGTCGATGCGCATTTCCACACCTGGCGGCTCGATCACCCGCTGACCGGCACCGCCTGGCACGCGCCTCCCTCCGATGCACCGATCGACGAATTCATCAGGCTGATGGACAAGCACGGAATCATCTTCGGCGTGGTGGCGGCAGCGTCCATCTTCGGCGAATACAACGATTACGTCCGCGCAGCGATCGCCGCGCATCCGCGCCTGCGCGCGACCGCCGTGCTCTCTCCCAAAACCGATATCCGACAGATGGAGCGCATGAAGGAAGAGGGCTTTGTCGGCGTGCGGCTGATGTGGGCGTTCAACGAAACCAACCCGGATCTGGAGAGCGGCGAATACCGCATGTTCCTGCGCCGGGTCGCGGACCTGGGCTGGCACGTGCATCTCGTGGCCAAGCCGGAGGTCTATGTCCCTGCGATCAGGATCCTGGAGAAGTCCGGCGTGCGGCTGGTCATCGACCATATGGGCGACATGAAGAAGCGGAAATTCGTCGACAGCCCGGGGTTCAGGGAAATCCTGGCGGCGGTCGACCGGGGCAATACCTGGGTGAAGGTTTCCTGCAAGTTCCGCTTCGAACCGCCGGACGAGGCGGACTTCTTTGCCGAAAAACTCATTCGCGCGGCAGGCGGCGACCGCATCCTGTGGGGCAGCGACTGGCCGTTCGCCGCGTTCGAAGGCAAGGTCACCTACGACAGGGTGCTGGAAGATTATTACCACCTAGTCCCGGACGCCGAAATGCGACGGCGCATCGACGAGACGGCGCTTCGTTTCTATTTCACCTAGCCGGGATGGCGCCTAGTCCAGCGGCGGCTTGAACTCGTCCAGCGCGGCGAGCGCCGCCTGACGCATGAAGCCATGATCGCTCGCGACCATGAAGGCGCTGGCGCCGAGACCGGCCATCTTCCGGGCATCCGCACGGTTGGGGCAGAGCATGATCACGGGCATGTCGGCCTTTTTCGCCGCCGCCATGATCGGCCCGGCAACTGCCATGGTCTCCGCCGAGACCATCGACGGCGCGTCGAGCGCGGCGGTCAGATCACCACGGCCGATGAAGATCGCGTCGAGCCCCTCGACGCGTACGATCTCGTCGATATGGTCGAGCGCCTCGATGTCCTCGATCATCGCCACACATACGATCTCGCTGTCCTGCGCGTCCTTGTGCGCGCCGAAGCTCGTCGCCCCGAAGCCCCCTGCCCGCGTTGTGTTGGCAAAGCCGCGCGAGCCGGCCCGGTAACGGCAGGCGCCCACGATCTTGCTTGCCAACTCGGCATTGGTGACATGCGGCACCAGCACGCCCGCCGCGCCGCAATCGAGCACGGTCTGGATCATCGACGGGCTTGCCTCCGGCACGCGCACGATGCCGGCGACGTTGGATGCACGCGCTGCAAGGATCATCATGTCGAGTGCGCCGGCATCGAGCGGCGCATGCTCCTGGTCAAAGACCACGAAGTCGAAGCCGATGGACCCAAGGATCTCTGTGGCGTGCGTCGTCGGCGTCTTGACGAACGTACCCATGAGATGTTCGCGGGCAACCAGCCGCTTGCGAAACTCGCGAAACGAGGGATGTTCGCCAGACACGTCAATTTCCTCCCGGCACGTCAATTTTCTTCAGGCACGTCAATTTTCTTCAGGTA
>JAGRLL010000404.1 GCA_020441855.1 Nitratireductor sp. | reverse complement strand
GTCGAGGAATCGAGGATGTCGAAATGCAGCCGAACCCAGTTCTCCTGGCCCGACGCCCGGTAATCCTCCACGGCCATCGCGTTGGCGTGAAGCGCCGCCGCTACCAGCCAAGCCAGCGCAACAGACATCAATCGAGAGGCAAGGAACCGCTTCATGGTTTCAGACGTCGATGTCCGAGCCGACGCCGATCGAATGATAATATTTCTTCTCGCCACCCTTCTTGCCGTCTTTGGCGTCGCCCTTCCTGCCACTGGCCCTGCCACCGGCCGAAGCGCCTGTGCTGAGCACCAGCGTATGCGCGACGCGGTCGCCGAGGCGCTGTTTCCTTTCCGAGGCAAGCGCCAGAACAAGGCCGAGCAGGTAGAACGGGATGAAGTCGACCAGGCGCAGCAGGTTGCGCATGAAGGCCTGGCCAAAACTCGCCTTGCCGCAGTTTTCGTTGGCGACGCGAATGCCGGCAGCCATCTTGCCGAGGGTCTTGCCGGCGGGCATTGCCTCGAGAATTGAGAAGTAGAACAGCACGACGAGATAGGTCAGAAGCAGCGTCCACGCCGCCGGCGCGCCGTGCATCTCGAAACCGTTCTCGGTGGTGTTGCCGGTACGGGCCGCGATGGTTGCACCAATGACGATGTAGGCGACCATTGCGAAGACCAGATCGAGCAAATGGGCGAAGAAACGACGCCAGAGGCTGGCAAGCTGCATATCCGGAGCAAGCACCGCAGCGGACGCGGCTACGGTTTCTCCCTGCGACTGCGGAGCGGCGGCCTGCGCTGTTTCGGCGGGCTTGCCGTCCCCTGTCACCGCCGTCCCGCAGGACGGGCAGAAGTGTGCCCCGGCGGGAATTTCGGCCCCGCAATTGCTGCAATAGGACATTCTCTTTTCACTCCATCCATCAATTCCCGAAGGAAAGCGTTTTCAGCGCCTGATCCATGGCCTGGCTCGCCGTGTGCCAGATCGGTTCCGGAGCGGTCAGCTCGATCGACAATTGCGTCGATCCGTTTTCAATGGCGACAATCTCGTCGATCAGGTTGGTATTGGCGTCACCGGCGGAACCCAGTTTGAGACGGGTGCGCCAGGCTTTCCTGCCGGCAACCGTCAGCGGTCCGTTCTCGATGATTTCGCCGCCACCGATCTGTTGCAATTGCTCTGCGGTGCTAGAAGCGATCTCCTTGGCGCTTGACGATACGGCGCGGCCGACAAAGGCGATAAACATCATCGTATCGGGATCGTCGTCGGGGCTGCGGAATACCAGTTCGCTTTCCAGTTCGGTGTTCACTTCCTTGATCCAGTAATCGGGGATTTCCACGCTAAACGGAGCGGACATGCCGTCGATGGCGAAGCCGTAATCGGCGGCCACGATACGCCTGAAAGACATCTGATCGGGTCCCGCATCGGGTGGCGTATCGGACGATGCGCCCGAAACCGCATTCCCGCCGGAAGCATTGTCGCCTGCTCCTTCGGCGGCCCTTTCCGGAATGGAAGGATCGACGTGGAAGCTTTTGACCATGCGTTCCACGACCGGCATCAACTCGTCTTTCATCGCGCGCGGCCAGCTTATCTGCAGCATGTGCAGCATGCCGCCTTCCTCACTGGTCAGAATGTGGCGGTAGACGATTTCGTTGTCCTTGATGGCAATAACGTCCAGGCCGTCGGTGCGTGTGCGTTTCGTCAGCACATTGTCCGGTGTGAAATCCGACAATGTTTCCTGGAGCAATTGGTCGACCGTCATCTCAAGCGCATTGGCCGAGGAATAGACGAAGAAGAAGGGGCCGTTATCGCTTTCGAAGCGGCGACCGGCATGGTCGTCCGGCTCGTCCAGCATGCGCGGGAAGAGGTCGGCGGGATAATCGACGACGACGCCGTAGCGCGAATTGGTGTAGGTGCGCCAATCGCGCGCCACGCCAACCGGCTTGTCCGGCGTCGGGGCAGACGTGGCTGGTGGCGTACCGGTCGCGCTCGTCCCTGCGTTTTGCGACGGGCCGGGTTTGTCGAAATCGCCAAAGCCGACGAAGATGATCGCGAGAACGGCGAGGACGAAGCCGCCGACAACGAACCACAATGCGCCGCGCGCGGCCCCGGGTTTCGACTTCGGATTCGGCCGGTTTTGAGGTGCCGGCTGCGCCACGGATGCCGGCCTTGTCGGCTCGCCCGCGTCAGCGACAACGGATGCCCCGCAAGCACCGCAGAATTTCGCATTAGGCGCGAGCGGTGCGCCACAATGGGCGCAATAGGCCGGCGGGTTGTTCATGATGTACCTCCGACAGCTTGCGCGGGTGCTGCACCCGCGATCATCAGGATTGCCTGACGGTAACGCAGCAACTGGCCGGCGATATTGCCGATTGCGATCCCGGTCGCGACCAGCATCGCCGCAAGGGCGGTGGCCGGCGCGCCGTTGGCGAAGATATGCAGCAACTGGTTGAACAGGAATGTCGCCGCCCACACGGCCAGGTACCAGGCCGTGCCGCGCGACAGCACGGTTTCGCGGTCGATGTAAAACAGCGTGGTGCGCGACCAGCCGTAACCGATGACCATCCCGGCGGCGAATGCAATCGCACCGCTGGCCAAACCCGGCCGCAACGGCGCCAGCCACAATTGCACGAGCAGGACCACCAGCGTGGTCGCGAGCGAAACGATCAAAGCGCCCGGGATCACCGCCCTCGCCTTGCGAAACGTGACAATCATCATCGCCACCGAAAACAGCAGCAGCGCGGTACCGGCCAGAGACACCACCTTGAAGAAAAAGCTCGCCGGATGATCGGTGAACAGGCTGGCAAGTACAAGCAGCACAACACCGGCAGCAACAAGACCCGCCATTTTCAGCAGGCGTCGACCTTCGCCCCGGATTTGCTGGTAGAGAGAAGGATTCATCGAGCCTCCCAACTCGCGCCTTACAGTTCGCAGCTTTATTCTAGGCGGTCAGCCGCGCCGAAACATTGATTTAGAGCAATAATTCAGGCGCATCGCAGGACAAACCATCCCGGCACTTTGCGACTGGGCGGACAAGTTCGCGAGCGTTATCCGGATTGGAGCCGCCGGTCTTGTGTTCCGACGCGATGAGGCATCGAGCGCACATTCTCTTCCGAAGCCGACGACAATTCAGGTTCGGGTTCGCGGCATCGCATGAAAAACATCGGATCGGCGCCCAGGCGCCGGTGCGCTTGGCTTCCGGGGGCAATCTGCCTATAACCGCTCGCGGCCAGACGATCTACCATGGTTGCAGCGGCCCCAGCACCTTGAAGACAATACGGTCGCATCCGGGATTGTTCGGCCCCGTCGACCAGCCGGCCAGCAGCCGACAGGAGTACGGAGCAAGATGGCAGCCGTTCCGAGACGACTCGACCTTGCTTTCATCGGCGGCGGCATCAATTCCGCGGTCGGCGCCAGTCATTTCGGGGCGATACAGATCGACGGGCGGTTCCGTCTTGCCGCCGGCGCTTTTTCGCGCAATCCGGAGACGAATGCGCGTACTGGCGATGTCTGGCGCGTGGCACCCCAGCGCATCTATGCCGACTACCGTCAACTGATCGAAGCGGAAGCGGGACGCATCGATGCGGTTTGCCTGCTGACACCCTCGCCCGACCATGAGCGCCAGATTTGCGAATTGTTCGCCGCCGGCATCCCCGTCATCAGCGAAAAGCCCGTCGCGCTCGACCTGGACGGCATTGCCCGCATTCGCGCGATCATGGATCCCGAAAAACATTACCTGGCGGCGATCTTCAACTATACCGGCTATCCCATGCTGCGCGAACTCAAGGCCCGCGCCGAACGCGGCGATCTCGGCCGCATCCACCAGATCATGGTGGAAATGCCGCAGGAATCCTTCTCACGCCCACCCGATATTGCCGGCAAGGCGGCGCCAATCCAGCATTGGCGCATGCATGACGGCAAGGTGCCGATGATGTGCCTCGATCTCGGTACGCACCTGCATTCGCTCATTCATTTCATCACGGGCGAGGACGCGGTGGAGGTGATGGGCGAGTATCGCAAGACGAAGCTCTATCCAGATCTCGTCGGCGAGGCCCACATGCTCGCGCGTTATCCGAGCGGCATGCTCGCTTCGTTCTGGTTCACCAAGACAGCGATCGGCCACCGCAACGGTCTGCGCATCCGCCTGTACGGCGAAAAGGCAAGCGCCGAATGGTATCAGTTCGAACCGGAGCGGCTGACCATGTCGCTTGTTTCGGGCGACAACGTCATTCTGGACCGCGCCTCCGACAATCTCGTCGCCCGTCAACCACAATACAATCGCATGAAACCCGGGCACCCTTCCGGCTTCATCGAAGCCTTTGCCAATTATTATCTCGACATCGCGGACGACCTGGAAGGCCGGGCGGAAGGACGGCGCAATCCCAACGTCTTCGGTATCGACGAAGCCGCCGCCGGTCTGGCGCTGTTCGAGGCCGCCGGACGTTCGAGTGAGAGCGGCAAATGGGAGACGATAGCGTCGTGAGGCGCGACGGGACCAACAGGGCTGGGACGAGATGCGGCGCACCCTGAAACTGTGCGATCACGAAAACCTTTCGACGCCGCCTCCCCTCAACGTTTCCGTTGAGGACCTACCGCTTTACACCCGACACCAGTCCCGTCCGCTCGAGAACGTTTTTCTTCAGGAGCTTGATGATGTTTTCGCCCTGGGTTGCGGTCTGCTTGCAGACAGCGGCGGCCAGTTGCTCCCACAATCGCTCAATCCATCGACCACAAAATTTCCCAATGCCAGCCTGGCGCGAAGAACCAGGCTCGACGTCGGGCTGACGCGCCTCGTCACGCCCCGCATACCTGAAGCCCTGTGGATCACCGATCGGTCATGCGGCAATTATTATCACTGGCTGCTGGAAGCGCTGCTGAGATTGTTCCTTGCGCGCCGTGCTGGCATCACCGCGCCGCTGCTGCTGCCCAACATCGTGAATAAGCGGCCATTTGCACTGCGCTCACTCGAAGCAATGGGAGAGACGAACCCCATAATTACCGGTCGCCGAGTCGGACGTCGCGTCGAACGGTTCCTGGTCCCCGAACATCCCTCGCAGCGCGAGCACAAAACGCTGACCTATAGTCGCGAGGCGCTTTCGATGTTCGCTGGTTCAATCAGAAAAAGACTGGCGGTGGACGCCGCACCCAGGCAAAAAATCTATGCGAGCCGACCGCCGGGCCTGCGTCGCATCATCGTGGACGAGGCGCCAATCATCGAGTACATGCGCCAATGCGGCTACAGGATCGTCCGCATGGAGGATTTCGATTTCGCCGGACAAGTGGAATTGCTGGCCGGCGCCTCGCATTTTGTCACTCTTCACGGTGCCGCGCTTTCGAACATGATCTTCATGCCGCCCGGCGGCCGCGTCATGGAGATCGCACACCGTTCCCTGATATTTCATGATTTCTGGAAATTGGCGCATGCAATGTCGCTGGATTATTATGTGTGTCTTGGAATGCCGGCATCCGATGGAACCGGTGCCGACCCGCATTTCGGCAATGTGAAACTGGATCTGAAGGTTCTGCGCAGCGCTGTCGCAGAGTTCGAGAAAGACTGAATCCGCAAGCAAGCTTGGACTTGGGGCCTGACCGATGAAAGCCATTTGCGCCGCGTGCGACGACAAGTTCGTTCCGCACTTCGCCACGACGATGATGTCGGTGGCGATCAGCAATCCCGGCGTCAAAACCTATCTGGTCTCCGACGGCATTTCGCCGGAGAACCTCGCGAAGCTGTCGGCATTTTCAAGCCGGATTGCGGTTGACCTGGAGATCATCGACGCCAGCCAACTCGACTTGTCGGGTTTGAAAACGCGCAAGAATTACTCAAGAGCCGTCTGGATACGAGTTTTTCTGCCTCAATTGCTCCCAGCTTCTCTGGAAACCGTGTTGCATCTGGACGCGGACGTTCTCGTCTTGAAGGATGTCGCCCCGCTGTTCGAATTCGAAATGGGAGCTCATCCCATCGCCGCCGTGCCGGAGGACGACACGCCTCGCACCCGCGAACGCAAGGCGACGCTCGGCATCGATGAAGCCGATCCCTACATCAATCCGGGTGTCATGCTGATGAATCTCTCTGCCTGGCGCGAGCGGGAACTGAGCACACGTGTCAGAGATTACGCGCTGGCCAATGCCGAGAAACTCTTCCTGCTCGACATGTGCGCCATCAACGCCGTCATGGCGCATGAAGCGGCGATACTCGAGCGCACGTACAATTTCTTCCCGCACGTACACTCGTCGGATCGCATCGATCCCAGGATAGTTCATTACGCCGGTCCCAAACCCTGGAACAAGCGCCACGTCGCGTGCGGATACCTTTACCACCACTTCAGGGCCATGACGCCATGGCCGGAGAAACCGGTGTCGTTTTCGTTGGCCGACTTCAGGGAAACCGCGCGCTATCACATCAAGAACTGGCGGCGAAGCCTTCTCAATCAATTGGGCGCCAAAAAATACGCCCATTCGGCGCAGAATTATCGCAACGCCAGAATAAACAACTCGCGCTTTCGTCGACTTATTCTTTGAAATATAAATTTATACAATATTTTATTCCATTACAAGTATTTTGCTTTTTATCATTTTATTATTTCGTATGATTGTATTTAAATAAAGAAAAATTGTCGGATCAATAAAAGCTTCATTCCGGATTTTAAATTGAGGTTTTGAGCCATGCAAAGTCAGAGGATTTGTTGTGAGAGGGCGTCGGAATGCGTCGCACGTTGAAACTTTGCGACTTCGTGGATCACGTGCCTCCCCCGCCAGTCAACATGGCCGCCGGTGATAGCCATCTGTTCGCGCCCAGGAAAAAGCTCCCTTCCGGACCGGTCTATCTCCAGGAACATGAAAATGTTTTTGCGCTCAGCTGCGTTCTGCTGGCCGACCGGCACGGCAGGGCAATGGAACAATCATCAAATCCGTACACCAGCACATTTCCGGTGCCAGGCTTGCAACGGCGCGCGAAACGAGAGGTCTTGATGACCCGCTATTTCACCCCAACCTTGCCAGAAGCACTCTGGTTCGTGGATCGATCCTACCCGAACTACTGGCACTGGCTTTGCGAATCCTTGCCAAGATTGTTCCTGGCGCGCCGCGCCGGTGTGACCGCACCACTCATCCTGCCAAGAAGGATTGGCGAAGTCGGTTTCGCCATGCGCGTGCTGGAAGTCATGGGAGAAGAACCATTGTTCACCGGTCGCAAGATCGGCTTCTTCGTGAAGAAACTGTACGTGCCCGAACACCCTTCCCATCGTGAATTCAGTCTTCCCAGTCACAATCATGAAGTGATCAATGATTTTGCCGAATTCATAAAGGAAAGGGTCGGCATACCCGATGGGCCGATGCGCAAGATCTATATCAGTCGCGCAAGGGCCGCTCGGAGAAGAATCATCGGTGAGGAAGCGGTAATCGATTTGCTGCGGCGGCATGGATATGAAGACATTTACCTGGAGGAACTCGACTTCAAAGAACAGGTAAGGACATTCGCCAAGACCAGCCACCTTGTATCGCTGCATGGCGCCGGTTTGGCCAACATGATGTTCATGCCACCCGGCGGGCGGGTTATGGAGATCTTGCACCCCCGGAATACCTCCCTGATATTCCGCGATTTGGCGCTTGCAAAAAAGGCAGATTATTATGCCTTGCTCGGCGAGCAGGTTGTGGAACCGGGCAAGAGCGACCTTAACTCGGATGTGAAGGTGGAAATTTCCTCCTTCAGCTCTGAGCTGGATGCTTTCGACAAGAACGATGCCGTTCGGTCCCACGGGTGACATTACGCGCAAAAGGTGAAAAAGGACCAAGGTGGACGCAAATCCCCGATGCCAATGATCAGAACTGACGCGAGCACGTCCGGTGGATTTCGCGGCGTACCCGGTTCACCGAAGGCACCTGGGGCTTTGCCATCTTCCCCATTCAGGAACCAAGAATGAAAGCCATTTGCGCCGCATGCGACGATAATTTCGTTCCGCATTTCGCAACGATGATGATTTCGACCCATCTGGCGACACCCGGCAGCACTTTCTTTCTGGCGCCGATCAACATGTCCTCCGGCAATATCGAGCAGCTGCAATCCTTTGCATCGAAAATGTCCGCCGACCTCAGGGTACTCGACACGGGAAACCTGGACCTGTCCCGCTTTATCGTTGGAGGCATCTGGTCGTCGGCGACCTGGGCACGGATATTCATGCCCCAATTGTTGCCGGCCGAACTGGACAAGGTGCTCTATCTCGATTGCGATATCGTCGTTCTCAAGGATCTGTCCAGGCTGTTTGAACTGGAGATGGGAGGCCACGCCATTGCCGCAACCCCAGAACCTGTGACGGAGGGTGTTTTGGAGCGCAAGCGAGTTCTCGGGATTCCCGATGACGCTGCCTTTTTCAATTCGGGCAGTTCATTGATGAATCTCGTCGAATGGCGAAAGCGTGGGCTCGGTAAAAGGATAGCGGATTTTGCGCTCGCCCATCCCGAAAAACTCGCGCTTGTCGACATGTGCGCCATCAACGCCATTCTTGCGGTCGAAGCCATTCCACTTGGCGTGGAGTACAATTTCCAACCGCAAATCTACGCGATGGACGGTTTCGATCCGGCAATCATTCACTTCAGTGCCAAGCAAAAACCCTGGAAGAACCGGGTCCCGGCAGGCGGTTACCTCTATCGTCATTTTCGCAACCTGACTCCCTGGCCATTCCGATGGGAAGAAAGCCGCTCAACCAGGATCAGGCATTCGATCGACCATCATCGAAAGTTCCTGCGCCGAACCCTGCTCGCCTTGCTCGGGATGAAACACCATCGACAATACGCCAAACGCTACCTTGATGCCCTGCATACCGATTTCAGATTGCGACGAATGCTGAGGGAAATGCAGTAGCGCGACAAAAAGCTGATGCCCGGCTCCTGAAGTTCAGGACCGTCTCAACCAGACAGACAATACGGCAGGATGCTCTTTCGGCAACGGCTGGTCTCGACCTTCAATCGAACACAGAGGATTTCTCCCGACCGGCTCGGCAAATTAGGACCCTACTTTTCTTTGGTGCGATGCCAATGTAGATTCTGGCGGCAACCTAGCCGCAATGAACCATGCAAGGTACATTTCCCGTGAGATCGGTTTTATTGAATAAAATCCTGAATCCCTTGGGATTTGTGGCCATCAGAAGTAAAAACCACTACTCCTCGGAAAGAATATTCAGAAACATTGTGAGCCTGATTGACATTGATCTGGTAGTTGATGTTGGCGCGCATCGGGGAGAATTCCGTAACCGCATTCGATAAGCGGGATTTAATGGAAAGGTTATTTCCCTTGAGCCCGTGACCAAAACATTTGGCGAGCTTCAACGGGCCGCAAATGCCGATGAAAACTGGGAAGTCGTGCAAGCGGCGGCGGGGAGCGAGGACGGCGAAGCCGAAATCAATGTCGAAGAAGGAAACTCGACTCAGAATTCGATCGTTGATCGAAAGAGACGGTTCAGCGACGCCCTTTCCGTGATCGCCAGGAAAGAAAAGGTCAGGCTGGCGCGTCTGGATACCGTCATTCCGCAAAAAGCACCTGATGCGGAACATATGCTGATAAAGTCCGACACACAGGGTTATGACATCGAGGTTTTGAAAGGTTGCCAGGGCATCTTCAATCGAACGTCTGCTGTCATCGTGGAACTTTCGGTTCACGGCATGTACGAAAACAGCGAGAATTTCCGGGAGTTGACCGACTTCCTGTATGAGAACGGGTTTGTGCTGTTCGATCAGTGCCCTGTCTATCACACCAAATTTGGACTTCTGACGGAATACGATGGTGTTTTTGTCCGTAGAACGCTGATCGAAGACAAACTCCGGCAATTTGCGGTCAAGTAAGCCGTCACAATTGTTCCAGCAGCGCGGCCAGGAAATTCGCGTCCGAAGTGATGTCGCTTTTCGCACCGTGGCTTGAGGCATCGACAAGGGTTTCGACCCCGCTTCTCCCCAGCACCAGATTGGGGAACGACAGATCGGCCAGCCGTTCGGTTGCTATCGGGTTGTGGCCGCTGGCCAGTGGATCGAACCGGGGAGAGTGATCATGGAACTCGCCTGAGGTCACGCGAAAACTGGCGCGCAGTCCTTCCTCGAACGGGCTGCCTTGCTTGCCGGCGCGATGCAGGAACCATCGCCCTTTCCCGCCGATTTCACGCAGATGGATGGCGCCCACGACATTGCCGCCATTTGCAAGCTCACGGTTGGAATCCAGCCAGGCGGCATAGCCCACCGGCCCGGGCACAAAGAGCATGCGAAGCGAAGGCCCCTGCCAGCCCTTGGTGCGTGCAAAGGCCGCCAGCTCCAAGGCGGCGGCCGCGTCTGCAAGCGTTTCGCGACAGCCCCATTGTCCACCGACGCAGGCAACGAGAAGGACAGTTGCGTCCCGATCGCCCTCGATCGCCAGCTCGCCGACCGGCATGTGGCCCATCGATGCCCGGGCATCGATCCGAACCTCGAATTCGCCCCGCGCCAACTCGCCGCGCAGATTGTCAGGAATGCAGAATACCCAGTCGCGGTCGTTGAATTTCTCGCACACAGGAATGACGTCGGGCGCGGCCGGATCGCTTGCCATATGGCGGGCCAGCCGCTCGGCGGAAACGGCTTCGTCTACGCCGAGAGAACAGAGTTGAACTCCAATCTCGCCTGAATCGAGGCTCCATTCCCGGCGGTCGGAGGTCCTCGTGATCGACCCGGATTCGCAATGCCACTTCTCGGGCACGATCCAGTCGAAAGCATTGTGGCCGGTCGGATAGCGATGAAGGGTTATGCCGAAATCGCGCTCCAGCCATTCCATCGCCGCATCCATGGCCGGGCTGACCGTTGCAAGCGGCAAATCACCAACGGCGTCTGCCCATTTTAAAGGCTCCGGCGCATCGAGCGCGATGCTCACGGGACGATGACCCGCACGCCTGTCCTCCTCGGCAAAGACATCGCAGGCAGGCCCGGCAGCCAGCAACCACGGATCTTCGGCCAGCTTCTTCATCGCGAAATCGAAATAGGCGCGGTAGTTGGCGACATAGACCCGCGCCCGGCCGAGCGGCGCATGCCGCCATATTCCCTCTTCCACGGCCATTGCTCCAAGGCGGCGCGCATTAGCGAAAGACTGGTCGATGCGTGCCGGCACGGAATACACCCACCAGGTATCGTCAAGGCCACCATCCGGACGTCTGACCTGACCGCGAAACAGCTTGTCGTAGCGATGCGGTACGCCAGCCAGCCAGTCGGCATGATGGATGAAGGCCGTCCAGTTCGGGCCAAGGCCGATGCTGACGCATTTCATGCCTGTCAGGTCGGCCATTCGGGCAAAGGCGCATCCTTTACCGTAGGAAGTTGGTGGAAGATCCTTGAAAAGCATGGCGCAAGCCGGGCCAATACCGGCGATCGACATCATCGGATCGGTGGAACGCAAGGCACCGGGCTGGCGGCGCAGGAATTCGGGAAAAGGGCCGATCTCACCAGGGGTCATGGCAGGGTCGAATAGCGCCGGCTCGCTCGCCCGGCTGCGTCCGATCGTATAGGAATAGGTAGGCGCGAGCACTGTACCGCTTTCCCCGACGACTTCGAGCAAGGCAGAAAGCGCCATGGCGTTGACGTCATCGGCGGATTTGGCGCCTTCCGCCTGCCCCAGCATGCCAAGGCTTGTCGAGACGAAAGCCGTATCGCCGGCTTCCAGCCCTGCCGCGCGCAACGCCGCGAGAATATCTTCCCGGTTGAAGACCGGTAATCGACTCATGCGCCTATCTTGCGCGCGATAATACCGGCGAGACCGCCCACAGTTCTGAACTCGTCCGACTGGGTATCTTCCGGCTCGAGCGTGATGCCGTATTCGGTCTCGATATCCATGATGAAATGAATAAGGCCGAAAGAATCGATATGACCGGCATCGAGATAACGATAACGCGCCCTCGCCTCGTCGGTTTCGCCTGGCATCGGCGCGTGCGCTTCAAGCAAGTCGAGCACAAATTGCCAGGGTGCGGGGTGCCGATTCATGCAAATTTTCCTGGGCGCGGTTTCGAACCGGCTTTATGCCAATGTGGGAATTGGCATTCAAGAAAAGGTTGCAATTGGTTGTATTCTCTAAATGCATATACTTATAGTTGTTTTCGACAATTAGAGTGCGGCGAGTATTGTGTGCTTGAACGATATTCGGCCATCGGTTAGGCCCGATGGTCCAACCGGAATATCATTGCCAATGCAATCCATCATCGAGCGTTTTCTTGCGTCGCGAAACCGCCATGAGGACAAGACCGCGCTGGTGGTCGAGGAAGCGCGCCTGACCTATGGCGAACTGGCCGCGCAGGTTCGCGATTGCGCGGCCGGCCTGTCCGCCCTTGGCGTCGGCCCCGATACAAAGCTCGGCATTGTCCTCAAAAACAGCCGCGAGTTCGCTGTCACGCTTCTGGCGGCGGCCGATCTTTCGGCTGTCGTCGTGCCCGTGCCTCCCGGTCTTGGCGCCGAAGCACTCGCAACGGCCATGCGCGCGACCGACGTCACCCATGTCGTCGGAAAGGCGAGCGCAATCCGTCCGTTGTGCAGCGGCGAAAACCCTGTCGTCGAACCCGGCAACGCGGTGCTGGTCGACGGTGACTTGCCGGGCGGTCACCCATTTGGCGAACTGGGCGGCATCGGCGAACGCACCTACCAGCTCGGCGCAAACCGGCCACGGCCGAACCAGGCTTACATTCTGACAATGACCTCGGGTTCGACGGGCGACCCCAAGCCGATCATCTTCTCGCAAGACACCAAGATCGCGCGCACGAAGAACGCCATCGATTGCTACGGGCTGACCGAAACCGATGTCGTGCTGGCGGCAACGCCCATGTATCACTCGCTGGCGCAACGACTGTTCCTGCTGCCGATGATGCTCGGCGCGACGTCAATCGTCATGGAACATTTCACCCCGGCGCGCTGGCTCGACATCGTGCGCGAGCACCAGGTGACCTTCACGATTCCCGTCTCCTCGCAGCTCAACGCGATCCTGCCGCTTTATCTCGAAGCCAGACCCGACATACGTTGCCTGCGCGTACTCGTTTCCTCCTCGGCGCAGATCTCGCTGGAACTCAAACAGCGACTTTCGGCCGAACTCGACTGCGAGTTCCATGAAATCTACGGCACGTCCGAACTGGGCGTGGTGTCCAACCTCGCGCCCGAACATGCGGCAGACAAGATGGCAAGCGTCGGCGCACCGCTCGCAGGCATCGACGTACGCATTTACGGTAACGAAGGAGAAGTACTGCCGGCGGGAGAAATCGGAGAGATCGCCGCACGTAGCCCGACCGTCTTTTCCGGTTACTACAATCGGCCCGAAGCGACCGCTTCCGCCTTTCGCGACGGCTATTTCCTGACCGGCGACCTTGGCTCGCTCGATACCGAAGGCTTCCTTCATTTCGCTGGAAGAAAGAAGGAACTGATCATCACCGGCGGTATCAATGTCTATCCGGTCGATATAGAAAAAGTACTGATGGAAACCGGGCTGCTGGCCGAATGCGCCGTCATCGGCGTGCCGGATGCATGGTTCGGGGAAGCCGCGCTTGCCGTCGTGGTGCCGAAGGAGCCGGATGGCTTTTCACCACGCCCATTGCAACAAGCCTGCCGGGCAAGGCTCTCGGACTACCAGCAGCCGCTTGGCTTCGAGATTGTCGACGCGCTGCCAAGGAACGAGATGAGCAAGATCATGAAACCGGCCCTGCAGCAACGCTTTGCGGGCATCGATCTGACCGCAAGGCTGCGCGGCATCCTTGGTGGAGGACGCGTGTCGTGAATGAAACATTTTCCGCGCCTCCAGGCGATGCCGAAAGCGGGATTGGCCAGTATGGCGAAACCATGCTTGGCTGGGCGAAGGAACTGTTTCCGATCTGCCGCTCGATCACTGGCGAGGGCCTGCGCCATACCATCGACTTCATCAGGCAGATCCATCCCGAGACGGATGTTCACAGCTTCGCTACCGGCGAGAAAGTGTTCGATTGGGACATCCCGCGCGAATGGGCCATTCGTGACGCCTATATCGAGCATGAATCAGGCAAACGGTTCGCCGAGTTCAAGGTATCAAACCTGCATGTCGTCGGCTATTCGGCGCCGCTCGAGCGGACGATGTCGCGCGATGAATTGCTGGACATGATCTGGACCCAGCCCGACCAGCCCGATCGCATACCCTACATCACCAGCTATTACACCGAACGCTCCGGTTTCTGCATGTCGCAGAACGACAAGGAGAAACTGCCTCCCGGCCATTACCGCGTCCTCATCGATTCCGAACTGAAGGCAGGAGAACTGAACCTCGCCGAACTTGTGCTGCCGGGCGAGACGGACGAGGAGGTCCTGTTCTCGACCTATATCTGTCATCCCTCGATGGCCAACAACGAGTTGTCCGGGCCGGTACTGGCCATCGCGCTCGCCGACTACCTCAAGCGCGCCTGGCCGAACCGAAGCTTCGGCTACCGCTTCCTGTTCGTGCCGGAGACCATCGGTTCGATCTCCTATCTTTCGCGTAATCTCGCGCGGCTGAAGGAAAAAGTGCGGGCCGGTTACGTTTTGTCCTGTGTCGGCGACGAGCGCGCCTACAGTCATGTCATGTCGAGACTGGGCGACACACTTGCAGACAGGGCGCTCGCCGCGGCGCTTGCCGGACGTGCGGAAGTGAAAACCTACAGCTTCCTCAAACGTGGTTCCGACGAGCGGCAATATTGCGCACCAGGAATCGACCTGCCGGTTTGCGGTTTCTGCCGCTCCAAATACGGTGAATATCCCGAGTATCACACCGACGCCGACAATTTCGACCTGGTGACCGCGAACGGATTGCAGGGCGCCTTCGATGTCATGCGCACACTCATCGACGCCTTCGAGACCGGAGTTCATCCGCGAACCACGGTGCTCGGCGAGCCGCAACTCGGCAAACGCGGCCTGTATCCGACGATCAGCCAGAAAGGCAGCTACAACGCGGTGGCGTTGCGCATGAATGTGCTGGCCTATTGCGACGGGGCAACCGACATTTTTACGATTGCCGGGCGCATCGGCGCGCCGCTCGCCGATGTCGTGGCGGAGATCGGTCTACTGAAAAGCCACGGGTTGATCGCCTAGCCCCGTCGAGAAGGATCTTCATCGCGAAGGCTATTCCGGCTCCAGTCCCGCTATTCGGCGGCCTCCAGCTGCGCCAGCTTGTTCAGCGCATCGACGCAGACATCGAGATGGCGCGGCGCCAGATGGGCATAGCGCAGCGTCATCGCCAGGGTTTTGTGGCCGAGGAATTCCTGAATCCGCTTGATGTCGACACCCGACTGCGCCAGCCGCGAGGCACAGGTATGACGAAGGATGTGCGGCACCACCTGCGGATCGGATGAAAGTCCGGCGCGCTTTCGCGCCTTGATCCAGGCATTGCGGAAATTGGGGTAGCGCACTTTCGCGAACGGACCGAGCGCCATCGAACGCTGGTGCTCGAGCGCCAGCAAGGCCCGGTCGGTGAGTGGAACCGATCTGGGCGTGTGAGCCTTGGTCTCCCAGAAGGTTGCCGTTTCGCCGTGAATGTCTGTCCAGCGCAGATTGATCGCCTCGCCGACGCGCGCACCCGTGTCGACCAGAAAGCGGGCGAGATTGCCGTAGGTCACTTCCTGCAATTCGAGCGCCGCGAAGAGGAACGCCTCCTCGTCGCGCGAAAGGAAACGGATGCGGCCGTTTCGTTCCGGCAATTTCTGGAAATCCGGCAGACGATCGAGGCCGCCGGTCTTGTGATGTTTGCGAAGCAATTTGGAAAGAACAGCGAGCTTCCGGTTTACCGTGGAGTTCCTGTTTCCCTTGTCGCGCAGGTCGGTAACGATCCTGTCGACCAATTGGTTGTCAAAGGACCGAATGGCATGCCTGTCCATTATCCCTTGCAACTCAATGACATAGCCTTGGCATGCATCCTTGTGCCTGCCTGGCTCCCAAAGAATTCCCGAATAGGAATCCCAAAGTTCGACGAGTTTTTTCGTGTGCATCGTTGAGCTCCCCACAACTCGAGAGTCAACAATAGCCTGCATTCGCGCGCAAATTGCAACCTGCGCGTGAATTTTTTCACTCTGCGTGAATGCGGCCGTCGACCCGGAGTCATGGATGGTTGATTGTTTTTCTTAACCGTTTCCGATTGACCGGGGCCCCAACTATCAAGCTCCTTTCTTGTCCTGTTTCATCAAGGCGTGTGGGTTTGCCTTGCGTTTCGTGAAGGAGAACGGTCTTCGTGGGACAGACCGTCTTCCAGCTATTCCGTCCAGTCTGGCAGGCAGGACAGAGCGATTTCGCACCGTCCGGCCTGGCTGAATTCTTCTCGCAGGACCAATACGGCCCGAGCGCAGTTCGAATATGACTAAAAGTCGGTGTTTGCGGCCGATCCGGAACGAAGGCGCTCAATGCGCGCCGTAACAGATGGTTCCGAAAAGGGGTGCGGAACCCGGGTCACCCCGGATTCCGCATTATTCATCCAATCAGACAAATCGTCCGATTGTGCCCACACGCCTTAGAAGCGACGGGTCAGAGCGACACGGAAGGCGTCGCTCGAATCGGCACCACTGAGCATTGAATTGGTGGAATCGCCGATCAGCTTTTCGTAACCGACCGTCATGTCGAGACCGGTAACGATGTCCCAGCGCAGTTCCGCACCATATTGCTGCGCGGTGCCGCCGTTGATTTGATCGTCAAACTCCGTGTAGTAGCCGGCGAGCTTCCAGTTGTCGGCCAGCTTCCAGGAAGCCGTGACACCCCAGAGGTGACCACCGATGTAATCGGTATCGCCGCTGTCGGAACCGTACCAACCGCCGAGCATCCAGCCATTGCCAAAATCGTAGGTGAAGCCGGCCTTCCAGGCCAGACCGCCATTGGTGTTGCCCACAATCGTGGTACCCGAATCCCAGGCAACGACGCCGCGCACTTCAAGACCGCTGGTGGCGTAGGTTACGCCGGCATATACGTCCGGACGGCCGATCGTCGAAATGGCCGGACTTGCGGTGTTGTTGGCGAAAACCGAGTCGTTCGACGGATCCTGAACACCGACAGTGACTGTCCAGCCATTGGCCGCCCAGGTGTAGTCGGCGAACCATGCTGCAGTTGCACCATAAAAGCCGAAGCTCGAACCGCCATTTGTCACAACACCAACAATTGTACCGTTGGTGAAGAACGCGCCACCGGTGTTGTCCCAGTAGGAGTCCGACAGACGACCGACGCGGAACCCGCCGAGGCTGATGACCGCGTTGTCGATGAACACGGTATTGGTGTCCGCCCCACCGGCACGACTGAATGCGCCGCTTGCTGTCGTAAAGCTTTGGCCACCGCTCGTGTAACGAACCCACGACGACAGACGGCCATATTCGGTTTCGTTGTCCGCGTAGACATGGAAGCGGAAACGATAGGAATCCGAGTGGCTCGAGCTGTTAGCATTGTGGTCGTCCACCAGCGTGTCGTAGGTGACACGCAGCTGA
>JAGRLL010000403.1 GCA_020441855.1 Nitratireductor sp. | reverse complement strand
ACCCGGATCGAGGGCCACATGCGCTGCGAGGTCAATGTCGACGAGAACAACATGATCCGCAACGCGGTATCGACCGGCACGATGTGGCGCGGGCTGGAAGTGATCCTCAAGGGCCGCGATCCGCGCGACGCCTGGGCGTTCACCCAGCGCATCTGCGGCGTGTGCACCGGCACGCACGCGCTGACCTCCGTGCGTGCGGTGGAGGATGCGCTCGGGATCGATATTCCAGAGAACGCCAATTCGATCCGCAACATCATGCAATTGTCGCTGCAGGTGCACGACCACCTGGTGCACTTCTATCACCTGCATGCGCTCGACTGGGTCAATCCGGTCAATGCGCTCAAGGCCGATCCAAAGGCGACCTCGGAACTTCAGCAGACGGTTTCGCCGCATCATCCGATGTCGTCGCCGGGCTATTTCCGGGACATTCAGAACCGGCTGAAGAAATTCGTCGAATCCGGTCAGCTCGGCCCGTTCAAGAACGGCTACTGGGACAATCCGGCCTATCTGCTGCCGCCGGAAGCCGACCTGATGGCGGTGACGCACTATCTCGAGGCGCTCGATTTCCAGAAGGAAATCATGACGACGCGCACGATCTTCGGCGGCAAGGACACGCATCCCAACTGGCTGGTGGGCGGCGTGCCCTGCGCGATCAACATGGACGGGGAATTGGCGGCCGGGGCGCCGCTCAACATGGAGCGCCTCAATTACGTCAAGGGCGTCATCGACCGCTCGCTGGAATTCGTCCGCAACGTCTATATCCCGGATATTCTCGCCGTCGGGCAGTTCTACAAGGGCTGGCTGTATGGCGGCGGGCTGTCGGGCAAGAGCGTGCTCGCCTATGGCGACATCCCCGACAAGGCGAACGACTATTCGGCCGCCAATCTGATGATGCCGCGCGGCGCCATCATCAACGGCAATCTCAAGGAGGTGCACGAGGTCGATCACCGCGACCCCGAGCAGATCCAGGAATTCGTGCCGCACAGCTGGTATTCCTATCCCGACGAGAAGAAGGGTCTGCACCCCTGGGACGGCATCACCGAGCCGAACTATGCGCTCGGGCCCAACCTGGTCGGCACCTCGACCAACATCGAACAGATCGATGAAAGTGCCAAATATTCGTGGATCAAGGCGCCGCGCTGGCGCGGGCATGCGATGGAGGTCGGTCCGCTGGCACGTTATGTCGTGGGCTACGCGCAGGGCCACGAGGTAATCACCGAGCAGATCAACCGCACGCTCAAGACGCTCGACGTGCCGGTGGACGCGCTGTTCTCGACGCTCGGGCGCACGGCGGCGCGCGCACTCGAATGCGAGTGGGCGGCAGAGATGCAGGTCTACTTCTTCGACAAGCTGATGGCCAACATCAAGGCGGGCGACACCGCGACGGCCAATACCGAGAAGTTCGATCCCAAGACCTGGCCGAGCGAGGTCAAGGGCGTCGGTTTCACCGAGGCGCCGCGCGGCGCACTGGCGCACTGGATCCGTATCAAGGATACGAAGATCGACAATTACCAGTGCGTCGTTCCAACCACCTGGAACGGTTCGCCACGCGACAACGAAGGCAATATCGGCGCCTTCGAGGCTTCGCTGATGAACACGCGCATGGAGCGCCCGGAAGAACCGGTCGAAATCCTGCGCACGTTGCATTCCTTCGATCCCTGCCTTGCCTGCTCGACCCATGTCATGGGGCCGGACGGCGAGGAAATGGCCGAAGTCACGGTGCGCTAAGGGAGGAGAAAACCATGAACGCGAATGCCAAAAGACTGGCTGTGATCGCAGGGCTGACGCTGGTGGCGTCTCCGGCGCTGGCACATACCGGGGGAGAGGTGTCGGGTTTCCATTCCGGCTTCTTCCACCCGATCCTGGGCCTTGACCATCTGATGGCGATGCTCGCCGTCGGCGTGTGGTCGGCGGTGCAACCGCCGTGTCTCGCCTGGCGCGGGCCGGCGGTCTTCGTCGCCATGCTGGCCTTCGGCGCGGTGCTGGGAATGGGCGGCATGCCGATGCCCTTCGTCGAGCCGGGCATTCTCGCCTCGGTCGTCATCCTTGGCCTGATGGTCGCCGGCGCCCGGCTTCTGCCGGCTTCGGTGGGGCTTGTCGCCATCGCCGGGTTCGCGCTGGTGCATGGCCATGCACACGGCACGGAAGCGGCGGGCACGCTCGCGGCCTACATGACCGGCTTCACGGCTGCGAGCGCCTTGCTGCACGTTGCCGGCTATGGCGCGGGGCGTCTCGTCACCGGGACCCGTTTCGGCATGTTCGCTTCGGGCCTTGCCATTGCGGCGGGCGGCCTTGTCCTGATCAGCGGCTAGGGAGGGAAAGATGAGTGCAGACATCACTTCGACTTCGCACAGCGAAGAGGCCGTCTACGTCTACGAGGCGCCGATACGCCTGTGGCACTGGGCCAATGCCCTGTCGATCCTGGTGCTGGCAATCACCGGTTACCTGATCGGATCGCCGCCGCCGGCCGTCGGCGGGGAGGCAAGCGCCTCCTTCCTGTTCGGCTGGATACGCTACCTGCATTTCGGCGCGGCCTACATCGTGATGGTCGGATTCGTCTTTCGCGCCTACTGGGCCATCGTCGGCAACAAGCATGCGCGGCAGATCTTCCTGCCGCCGGTGTGGCGGGGAACGTTCTGGAAGGAATTGCTCCACGAGATTGCCTGGTACGCCATGATCGCCAAGCAGCCGCTGAAATATTCCGGCCACAACCCGCTCGCCACGCTGGTGATGCACATCATGTTCGTATGGGGCATCATCTTCATGATCGTGACGGGTCTGGCGCTCTACGGCGAAGGGACGGGCATGGGGAGCTGGCAGTACGATTTCTTCTCCTCGTGGGTGATCCCGCTGTTCGGCCAGAGCCAGGACGTGCACACCTGGCACCACATGGGTCTTTGGCTGATCGTGTGCTTCGCCATCGTCCACATCTACGCGGCGGTCCGCGAGGACATCATGTCGAGGCAGTCGATCATGTCGTCGATGTTCTCGGGCTGGCGCACCTTCCGCGATGGCGGGCCGGGCAACGGGCATTAATTCCGGCGCAAGTCCGGACGAAGCTTGAGACACATCTGAAGCGGGGCCATTGGGCCCCGTTTTTCATTGCAAGCGGAACTGCCATCGATTGATCGTTGCGTTGACAGCCTCCATCAATGCGATGCGAGATATGGAAATAATTCATCCAATTTGGCTTCATGTTGGAAGTTCACCTTCCATTCAACTAAGATTTCAATGGGAGAAACTGCCGAAAATCCAGCGATTTGATCCAAATCGTGGTTTGGCACGGCATTTGCGGAGAACTTGGCAGGGAGGACGGCTCGTTGCGAGCTGTTGGCGCAATAGGAGGAAAGCGCCATGGACGTCGCTACCGAAACCGCGCAGACGCGGGCGCTCATTCTGGGTATCGGCAATCTTTTATGGGCCGACGAGGGCTTCGGCGTGCGCGCCGTCGACGAATTGCACCGCCATTACGCCTTCGGGCCGAATGTGCGCGTCATGGATGGCGGCACGCAGGGCATCTATCTCGTCCAGCACATCCGCGAGGCCGATTTGCTCGTCGTGTTCGACGCCGTCGATTACGGGCTGGAGCCGGGCACGCTGAAACTGGTGGAAGACGACGAAGTACCCAAATTCCTTGGCGCCAAGAAGATATCGCTGCACCAGACCGGCTTCCAGGAAGTCCTCGCCATGGCCGAGATGATGGGCGACTATCCCGACCATCTGCTGCTGATCGGCGTGCAGCCCGTCGAACTGGAGGATTATGGCGGCAGCCTCAGGGCTGCCGTGCGCGCGCAGATCGTTCCGGCGATCGATGCGGCGCTCGCTTTTCTTGCCGCGCACGGCATAGAGGCGAAACGGCGCGTCGTGCCGCTCAGCGAGGCGGAATTGCTGTCGACGCCGGAGACAGGGCTGACGCGCTACGAGACGGAGCGCCCGGGCGAGGCGGATGCCTTTCGCCACGGCGACCAAAGGGTCGTCGGAAGCAAAGCGTGGCAGGGGCCGGAGGATTTCGAGGCGGAGATGGACCGCCTCGTCGGCCGGATGCCGGCCCACATTCCGGGGGAGCGCTGATGTGCATCGGCGTTCCCATGCAGGTGATCGAGGCCGGGTCGGGCACAGCGTTGTGCCGCGCGCGTGATGGCGACCATCATGTCGACACGCGCCTGCTGGGCGAGGTCGAGGCGGGCGAATGGCTGATGGTATTTCTGGGCGCTGCGCGCGAACGCATGAGCGAGGAAGCGGCTCGCCAGAGCGCCGACGCGCTGGAGGCGCTCGATAAGGCGATGCGCGGCGAGACGGATATCGATCATCTGTTCTCCGACCTGATCGGCCGCGAGCCGCAATTGCCCGAACATTTGCGTGAACAACATCTACGGCACGGGCAATCGCTTGCCGCGTCCGACGGGACAGGAGGGAGAAGCTGATGTTTTCGCCATTGCTGCAATCGATCATCGAGCGCGAGAAATGGGCGGTCGTCGACCATGAATCGCTCGACGAACTGGCACGGGGCAATCTGTTCTCGGTGCTGCTGTTTGCCGGCGATGCCGGCCGCCTCGCCGAAAGCAATGATGTCGCGGTCATCCTGCCGGAACTGGTCAAGACGTTCGACAATCTGCTCGTGCCTTTGGTCGTCTCGCGGGACAGCGAGCGGGAATTGCAGCGCCGCTATCGTTTCAATGCCTTTCCGACCCTCGTCTTCCTCAAGGAAGGCGGCTACCTTGGGGCGATCCCGCGCGTTCTGGACTGGCAGGATTATGTCCACGAGATTGCCGCGATCCTGACGCGCGAGGCGTCCGACCCGCCGCCTTTCGAGTTTCCGGAAGGATGCGGCGCGCCGAAGCCGGACAGCGTCAACAACTGGCAATTGCATTAGGGAGCAAGGTCATGAGCAATTTCAATCCGGGCTCCGTTCCCGGTCTTGCGGGTTCCGGCATTGTCGGCCCCGGCAGCCAGCCCGGCGAGGAAGACGGCGCGACACTCGACATCTTCCCGATGCCGTCCGGCATGACGACCTTTTCGACGCCGGACCTGCCGGAACCCGAGGATGCGGCCGGTCTGGAGGCAGGTGTCGCGGCGCTGGAAGCGGTGCTGGCCGCGCTCCGTGCCTTCGACGGAAAGAAGAACACAGGCGCGACGATCGAGCTCGCCGGACTCGATGCCGCCAATCTCGATCTTGTCAACCAGGTGCTGGGCGAAGGCGAGGTCTCGATTGTCGGCGGCACGCGATATCAGGCGCAGGAAGCGGTGCTCGCCGGAGTTTGGCGGGTACGCGAGACCGGCGAGAACGGCGAGGTATTGCGCGACACGGTCGAGGTTGCCGTGTTCCCTCGAACAATCGCCACGACGGCCTTTGCCGGAGCAAAGGATGCGGTCGTCATGCCGGAAGTACTGGGTGCAAACGTTTTCAACGCTCCGCCGCTGGTGACCGAGCTCAACGAGCAATTGGGCAGGAGCGGGAACGGCTCGGGCAACGGCTCGGGCGATGCCCCGGGGCCGCACGTCATCAATCTGTCGCTGCTGCCGCATACGCAGGAGGATCTGACCTTTCTCGACGAGGTGCTGGGGCGCAGCGGGCTGACGGTGTTGTCGCGCGGCTACGGCAATTG
>JAGRLL010000402.1:1194-2012 GCA_020441855.1 Nitratireductor sp. | reverse complement strand
ACTATATCGGCTTCAACATGTGGGTTAAGGCCGTCGAGGCTGCCGGAACCACCGATCCCGATGCCGTCATCGACGCCATTGTCGGCGTATCCGTACCGAACCTGTCGGGCGGCTACTCGGCCATGATGCCGAACCACCACATCACCAAGCCCGTGCTGATCGGCGAAATCCAGGCCGATGGCCAGATGGAAACCGTTTGGGAAACGCCCGGCCTGGTGCCCGGCGACGCATGGTCGGACTATCTGCCCGATTCCGCGGTCCTGATCTCCGACTGGCGCAAGCCGATGTCCTGCGGAAACTTCAACGTTTCCACCGGCAAGTGCGGCGGCAAGGGCTCGTAATCGCCTGAAGCCCTTGGCCCGGGCGATTTCGGATGGGCCATGACAAGCAGGTTCGGCGGGAGCGCGTTCTCCCGTCGAACCCTCGACATAACATTCCCCCCCAAGAATTGATCGTGCTGACATGAACCTGCTGCGACCGGTCCTTATCGCCCTTGCCCTTCTTGCGTCCCTTGCAGGGACGAGCGTGGCGCAGGACACGGATGTGGGCGCCATCATCGCCAAGTTCGCCGGCGCCAGGACATTCTCCGATACCGAAAAGATCGTCGAGGAACTGGCGGCCACTGGCGATCCTTCGCTGGCGCGCGTCCTGGATGCGCTTTCTGACGGCGATCTCCAGATCAGGAAATCGGACCGTGCCGTCTTCATCATCACCGGCAGCGGTTCCACGCTGACTCTTCTTGACCCGCTTACCGGCGAAAAGGCGGGTGAGGCGGGCAAACGCGAACTCGACAAGGTCAAGGTCAACAACGGTCTTCG
>JAGRLL010000402.1:0-1057 GCA_020441855.1 Nitratireductor sp. | reverse complement strand
GCGGTTGCCGCCCGGCTGACCGAGGCACGCGCGGCCGCGATCCTTTTCTCCGATCGGCCGGAAGCCGAAAAGAATGAGGCGATAGACGCCATCGCCGCGCTTGGCTCGCGCAATGCGCTGTCCATGCTGACCAAATTCCAGGCATCCGCAGAAGGCGCGCTGAAGGAAAAGGCCGCTACAGGGATGGCGACCATCGAGAGCTCGCTCGCCGTTTGGGAGATCGGCCAGAACGTCTGGTACGGCATCTCGCTCGGTTCCGTGCTGCTGCTCGCCGCGATAGGCCTTGCAATCACCTTTGGCGTGATGGGCGTGATCAACATGGCGCATGGCGAGATGGTCATGCTCGGCGCCTATTCGACCTTCCTCGTTCAGGAGATCATCCGCAATTCGGCGCCCGGACTGCTCGACTGGTCGCTCGCCATCGCATTGCCGCTCGCCTTTCTCGTCGCCGGTGGTGTTGGCCTGGCGCTGGAGCGCGGCATCATCCGCTTCCTATACGGCAGGCCGCTGGAAACGCTGCTGGCGACCTGGGGCGTCTCGCTCATCCTGCAGCAGACGGTGCGTTCCATCTTCGGCCCCACCAACCAGGAAGTCGCCAATCCGTCCTGGATGTCGGGCGCCTTTCAGCTTGGCCAGATGACCATCACCTGGAACCGGCTCTATATCGTCATCTTCGCGCTCGTCGTCTTCGCCGTGCTGCTCTACGCCTTCAACAAGACCTCGCTTGGCCTGAGGATGCGCGCGGTTACGCAGAACCGGCGCATGGCCGCGGCCATGGGCATTCGAACGCCCTGGATAGACGCCATGACCTTCGCGCTCGGCTCCGGCATCGCCGGCATGGCGGGCGTGGCGCTGAGCCAGATCGACAACGTCTCGCCCAATCTCGGCCAGAGCTACATCATCGACAGCTTCATGGTGGTCGTCTTCGGCGGTGTCGGCAACCTCTGGGGCACGCTGGTCGGTGCGCTTTCCCTCGGCATTGTCAACAAGTTCCTTGAGCCCTATGCCGGCGCGGTGCTCGGCAAGATCATCGTGCTCGTCTTCATCATCCTGTTCA
>JAGRLL010000067.1:7423-8419 GCA_020441855.1 Nitratireductor sp. | reverse complement strand
CGAACTTGCGCAGCATCTGCGGCGTTACCGCCTTCTGCCCCGTGTTTTGAAGCATGGCCTGCGCCCGCTCTGCATCGACCTTGGCCTGATCGCGGATGGCCTTGAGGCCGTCGATACGGTCTTTCAGCGCCGGGTCGTCCAGATCGGCAATGCCCGCCTCAATGGCATCATAAAGGCGCTTGAGGCGCAGTTCTGATTCGGCGGCGCGCTTGTTCAACTCGGCGATATGCTCGCGGCGGCGCTCGGCGTGTTCTTCCCTCCGGTCGAGTGCTGCGGCAAGAACGGTTTCCAGCCGCTCGGGTTGGAGAAGCTGGCCCTCAAGGTGGTCGGCGACCAGATCGTCCAGCTTTTCCATCGGCACGGCCATGCCCTCGCAGGCGGTCGGCCCCTGCCGCGCTTTCATCGAACAGGCGTAATAGCGATAGCGCCCGCCCTTGCCGGTGCGGATGGTCATGGCTCCACCGCACTTCGCGCAATGGATCAGCCCGGTCAGCATGGTCGGACCGCTGATGACGCGGGAGGGCATCACCTTGGGATTGCGCGCCTTGAGCAGCTTCTGAACCGCGTCGAATGTGTCACGGTCGATGATCGGCGGCACTGGGACCGTCACGATCTCGCTAACCGGCTTCAATTCCTTGGTCTTGGTGCGCTTGTTGAACTCATGCTCGCCCATATAGGTGCGGCGGGTCAGGATGCGGTGAACCTGACCGATGCCCCAGCGTCCGCCGTCGCGGGTGAAGATGCGGCGGCTGTTGAGATAGGAGACGATGTTCTTGACGCCCATCTGGCCGGTGGTGCCGTCACCTTCCAAGGCAAGGCGGTAGATCAGGCGCACCGTGTCCGCGTGCAACGGGTCGATCTCGATCTTCTTCTTGACCTTCGCGCCGCGTGTTTCGGCGGCAACGGTGCGGTAGCCAATAGGAGGAAGCGAGCCGTTCCAGAACCCTTGCCGAGCGTTCTCCTTCAAGGCCCGCATGACGTGCTTGGCGTTTTCCT
>JAGRLL010000067.1:7109-7400 GCA_020441855.1 Nitratireductor sp. | reverse complement strand
TCTGCCGCATCATGACGTGCATGGGGTCATCCCCCATTTCCTGTGTGATCGAGACCAGCTTCACGCCGTTCTTCGCCAGTTTGCGGACATAGAACTCAAGCTCGAAGTGATCGCGGAAGAACCGGCTGAACGAATGAACCACCACAACGTCGAAGGGCGCGGGCTTCGACGTTCCCGCCTCGATCATGCGCTGGAACTCGGGGCGGCGGTCGTTGGTGGCCGATGCGCCGGGTTCGATGAAGGTTTCGACCAGTTGCAGGTTGCGGGCCTCGCAATAGGCTTCGCCCTGCC
>JAGRLL010000067.1:0-7084 GCA_020441855.1 Nitratireductor sp. | reverse complement strand
GCTCGGCCTGCCGCGCCGTCGAGACACGCAGGTAAAGGACGGCGCGCTGCATCACCCGATGCTGAGATTCGCCATTGCTCGAAGTTGTCATGGGGCTTCTCCCGACAAAAGGCGCTGTGCGGTCGCAACAGGCAGATACAGGGTATTGGGCCGGTCAGTCAGCGGCGTGAAGCCGAAGGCCGCGTAGAAGGCTGCGGCCTTGCCGTCGATGGCGTCGGCGAATATGGCGTGAGCGCCTATCGGCGCTTCGGCGACGGTCCTGATCGCGTCGAACAGCAGCGCCTCGCCCAGCCCAAGCCCAGAATAGGACTGATCGCGACCAAGCCAGCCGATCAACACCGCCGGGACGGTCGGGTAGCGTGGCAACCGGCTCGCCAGCGGCTCGGGCACGGCGGTCAGCGGCACGTTGCTCGATGACAGCGTGTAGAAACCCGCGATCCGGTCGGTTTCAAGGTCGCGGGCAACAAAGCAGGTCGCGTATCGGCGCTTGATGTCCTGCGTCACCGTCTCGCGGAAATAGCGGTCTATCCGCTCGTTGCCGCACGAGAACGTCTTGCGCTGATGGGCCTTGGTCAGCGCCTCTATCGCGAACCTTGCACTCACCGGGGCGCGATCAGGTCGGCATGACGCTTGGCGGCGCGGGCGAGACGGGCGTTGGGCGCGGGCGGGTCGATCAGCGCCTTCGCAAAGCGCACCTGATCCTCGGTCGCCAGACGCAGCACGTCGGCGTCCTCGACCGTGCGGCGGGCATCTTCGCCTGCCGTGGCGATGAGATAGCCGGTAAGCGTCATGCCGCGCAGCCGTGCGGCGCGCTGCATCTGCTCATAGACATGGACGGGAACGCGCGCCTCAAGGCGGGCGGTTTCCACTTCGCTTGCGGGTCTGGGCATGGCTGAACTCCTTTCCTTCGTTACATACGGCATATTGCCGGATTTATCAAGGATCGGATGAGCCAAACAGTTCATCGAACAGGTCGCCGAACCATCGCTCGAACACCTCGATCTCGGCTTCCGTCACCGGCACGGGATCGGGCCAGTCGTCGGTCACGGTCCATGTGCTGAGGTCATGCTTGGGCGGCCTGCCGGGGAACGGCCACGGATAGCCTAGCAGTTCCTCAAGCTGCTCCGACGCCGTGGGCGGTCGTTTGGTGCACCGGGAACGGGATGCCGTCTCCGGCTTCTTGTCGTCCTTGCGGTCAATAGTCATTGAGGAAGTCAAACTCGTTGTATGGCCTCCACCCAGAAGGGTTAGCCACCCAGCGATTGATGTCGGATTCTTTCCATCCCGCGCCGTTGGTGCTGATCTTGATCTGGGCCGGGAACGTGCCTTCGGCGATCTTGCGGTAGATGGTGGACCGGGACAGGCCGGTGCGGGCGAGAACGGTTTTCAGGCGGACGATACGATCTGGTTGGCGCATGGCTGCGCTGCCTCCTGCTGGTTGTTTCTGACGATTGCAGAGACCAGACAGAGCAACGATTTATCGTTGTGCAAGAGTTATTTACCAGTCGTAGTAGTGTGGCGTAGAAACGGCGGTAAATAGGAGGGTTCTACAGTTTACCGTCCCGCCCTCACGACCCCTCTTAACGTTGGTATAGGCGAGTTTGCGACCGATTCGGGAAGACACGAGCGAGAGCCAAAAAGGCCTCTGGCTTTCTAGACGCAGTGCTTACTTTCCCTGCCTACCTATAATCTCCATGAGCGGCGTCTGCATAATCCCACATTCATTCGATGTTTCGCCCTCACGGGTGATGAACTGCGCCATCTCCTCTTCCGTCCTCTCGCCTACAGGCACGGGCTCGCCAGCCCATCCACACTCCGAGCACACCGGCCGTTCGAAGATCACCTCGGGGTGCTCTGGATTCATACCCTCTTCGGGAAAGAGACGGTGGGAATCGCAGGCTGGGCATTGGTCCGGCACACCGCGCAGATGCCGCACACAGATCGACGTCGCTATACCGATTGCGTGAGATACCGCGCTTGTCGCAAGCTCGGCATCCATCCACTTTCCTGACTGAGAATGCGTCAGCCAGTTCACATAGTCCCACGCCTCTTTCATTGTCGTCTTGATGAGCCGCCGCCGCTCACGATTGTCTGCACCGCCAAGAAACGTGTCGAATATCCAATCGACCCAAGCCTTGAAGTTTGAGCGTTGGGGCCTGTCTTGTTCTGGCCACTCGCAAGCATCCTGTGCAGCGTGAACGAAAGCGAGGAGGTTTTCACGGCATCGGACGCCGATGGCCCTGAACGCTCCGGCATCGTTCGCCTGACCTAGCGCCGCCTCACAATCCGCAATGGATTGAAGGACATCGGTGAAAGGGCGCACGCTCTCCACATCTGTTTGCTTAATGTCGTTGCGGGGTATCCGCAGACAGAGCCCCATGTGAAACGTGATCGCCAAGTCCATATTCGGGAACTGGTCCTGCGAATACAAATTGGTTGGATTCGTTATGACCCACCATCGGCCATCGCTCGCGTGAACGTCCCAGACGGCGTGCGTATGCCCAATCACTGATTCAGCGTAAACCTTCTGTGCAAACTTTACCTCGGTTCCTTCAGGCGACTGACCAAGGTAATAGTCGATAACCGCTTGCCTTTCTTCATCAGTATATTTGAGCATCCACCCTCTCCGAGATCGTCACTTCATGTTGCATGTCTTCATCGCAAGCAGCAACCAAGATGGTTCTACATGCCGATCCCGAGACCCCGGCCCCTGCCGAGACCGTGGCTGAGGGCGAGGTCGCGGCCTATGCCCATCCCTGAGTCGAACGAGATTCCGAGGTCGCGCTTGCGGCCTTCGAGCAGGGATTCGAGCTGGGGATCGCGTTCGAGGCTGGCAACCATGTTGCCCATTTCCGCCCGCGCCGCCCTGTGGCCGGAATAGTTGCCCGCCGCATATTGGCGCTCGCCGGTCTGTTTGAGGTCGCGAAAGCGTTCGACAAAGCGGTCGGCTCGGCGCTCCGGGCTGGTGCGAATCTCGGTTTCGAGTTGCAGGGCACGGATGGCGCGATTGACCTTGCCCGATCCCGCCTCATGGGCAAGGCTCTCATCCTTGGCATAGGCCGCTTCCGCGTCCTGCCAGCCATAGAGGCGCACCGCACCGAAGGTCCTGCGGGCATCGACCAGTTCATCCCATTGCGTGGGGCTGGCCTTGGTCCCGGCATCCTCGGCGTCGAAGACCTGGCCAACGGCATGGGCATGGCGCATGAGCGCCATTCTGCGGGCGTGGCGCAACGCATCTTCCGGGTCTATTCCGGTTTCCTGCGCCACCGCCTCGATCTCCTGCCTTATCCCCTTGCCGGTCGTCTCCCTTTCCGGCCCTTCTGCGCCATCGCGGGCTTCGCGCACGCTGAAGATGATGTCGCCGATCCGGTCAACGGCATTGTTCCGGGCGTGAACCTGTTCAACGGCAGCATCATGGGCATGGGAAATAATACCGCGCCGCTCGGCGTAGCCCTGCGCCGGTTCGTAATCCGTCGCCATGTCCTTCGCCCGGTCACGCGACAGGGTATTGATGAGTTTGTCCTGACTGGCGAAGTCGTCGCGGCCATAATGCAGGTCCATGCCGTCACGGTGGCGCGACAGCGCGACATAGCTGCCGTGGGCGTCCATGCCCGGCGTTGCCAGCACATGCGTCCGGTCCACGGTCATGCCCTGCGCCTTGTGGATGGTTGCGGCGTAGCCGTGGTCGATCTTGTTGTAGTCTTTCAGGTCGAAGGCGACGGAACGGCCATCGTCGGTCCGCACGGTCATGCTCTGCGCGCTGACCTGTTCGATGGTCCCGAGCGTTCCGTTCTTCACGCCAAGGCCGCGTTCGTTAGCCAGGAACATGACGCGATCCCCAGTGGCGAAGGTCCGCTCGCCGCGCTCGACCGTCACGCGCACGTCCTCGCCAAGATCGCTTGCCGCTCGCATCCGGTCGCGGGCGGCCTCGTTCAACTCCCGCACCTCGGCATTGGTGTGGGTGAGGATGATGCGGCTGGCGTCCGGCGCGGCCTGCCGGTCGCGGTCCCAGCGGTCTATCAGATCCTCGCAGGCCTGCTCGCGGGAAGCTGCTTCATGCACCATGCCGCGCGCGTCATAGGCATGGATCGCATTGCCGGTTCGGCCGGTCGCCAGATCGCGGGTGGCGTCACGCTGCCAGTCCTCGCGCTGGCGGCGAACCTCGCCTATCTCCGCGCCGCCGTGGCGTTCGTGGATCGACCGGAAGGCCGCGCCGGCCTCGATAGATTGGAGCTGCTGCGGATCGCCGACCAGCACCACCTTCGCGCCGGCCTCGGCGGCATGGGACAGCACGCGCTCCAATTGCCGCGTGCCGACCATGCCCGCCTCGTCGATGACCAGCACATTGTGGGCGGTGAGCATGTCGCGGCCGTTCTTCCAGCCATGTTCCATGCTGGCGATGGTGCGCGATGCGATGCCCGATCCGCTTTCCAGATTCTCGGCGGCGATACCGGACAGGGTAACGCCTCGCACCTCATAGCCCGCCGCCTCCCATGCCTCGCGGGCAACGCCCAACATCGCGCTTTTTCCCGTCCCGGCATAGCCGACGACGACGCCCAGGCCGCGCCCGTCCGTGACATGCGCCAGCGCGTCGGCCTGCTCGCCCGACAGGACAAGGCCGCGCGCTTCGGCGCGGGCAAGAGCGGCCTCCCTGTCGCGGTCGCTGACCTCGTGCAATTCCTTCTGCGCCATGAGTTCGGCGGCGCGGTGCAACCGCTGTTCGGCCTCGATCATGTCGCGGGTGGTGAACCGATCCTCGCCGCGTCCGTCTTGTCCAAGCTCGACCAGATCGGGCGCGTTGCGCATCGCGCCCATCACCTCGTTGAACTGCTCGATCCCGTCGCTGTGCCGGTGCGCAAACATCGCCATGTCGCGCCGCGTGAAGGTCGATTGCTGATGCGTGATCGCGTCCAGCGCCACCGATGGATCGGCGATGATCCGCGCGCCGTTGTTGCGCGCGATCTCGCGGTGCATGTCGGCACGGTCTGCGGCTTCGATCCCTTCGCCCTCGATCCGCTGCGCGGGTGCGCCGATCTGGCTTTGCGGCTCAAGCCCGATGCCCTGCGCTTCAAGGCTGCGATGGTCGATGCGGGCGTCTATGTCGAGTTCGGCAAGGCGCTCGTTGACGTGTTCGGCCCAGCGTTCTCGCCAACGCTCGACCATCTCCGTGCGGTTCCAGTCCCGCACCTTCTGGCCGAAACCGTTCTCGTCCACGCTACGCATGGTCAGCATGACATGGGCGTGGGGTTTGGGGCTTCCGTCCTCGCCGATGTCCCAATGCACATTCAGGTCGGCGATCATGCCCTGATCGACAAATTCGGCCTGCGCGAAGTCGCGGGCAAGCTCGATGCCCTGCGCCTGCGTCATCTCGCGGGGAATGGCGAACTCCACCTCGCGGGCAAGCTGGGCATCCTTCCTGACCTCGAAGGCTTCAACGTCATTCCAGAGCCGTTCGCGGTCGCCAAGATGCTCAGGCGCCCCCTCTGGCAGCATGATCTCGGAATAGACGACGCCGCGCTTGTTGGAAAAATCCTGCACGCGGTCGATGCGCTCGTCGCGTAGCCGCGAGGCCGAGCGGTAGGCGGCGGACGCTACCGCGCTGCTTCCGGCCTTGCGGCCAATGACCTTGACGTGAAGATGATAGATCGCCATCGCGATCCAAGCATTGCCACGGTCAAGCGCACGTCGGAACGACGTATAAGCGCGCCCTCCCTCGAAAAAATCTCGGGATGGACCGGCCCGTGCCAGACCGTCCCGGCAACAATACTGCGTTCTGTCGCCTGCGCAACTATCCTTACCGCATCAATCAGTTACCACCGGGAAAGGACACGACGATGCGGAAACCGAGAGACTATGACGCGGAACTCAAGGCGCTGGAGGACAAGGCACGGGAACTGAAAACCCGCAAGGTGCAGCAGCTTGGCGAACTGGTCATCGCCACCGGGGCGGATGCGCTCACCGCCGACGAATTGGCCGGTGCGCTCGTCGCGCTGGCCGAAACCAAGGATGCCGGAAAGAGGGAGGCATGGGCCAGGCGAGGCGCTGCGTTCTTTCAAGGCCGGCCGCGGCGATCTGCTCCGGCATCTGACCGCGACACTGGTGGCGCTCCAACGCAACCGGACAGCGCACAACCGGCATCAGGCGCAACGGGCGCGGCATGACATGCGGACATGGCAGATCGAACGCCGCAAGCGAACGCGGCATCTGATCGAACTCGGCGGTCTCGTCGTCAAGGCGGGCGTCGTGGACCTGACCAATGACGACCGCGCCATGATCTACGGCGCGATGATCTGGATCGCCGAAAAGCTGAAGAGCGAGGGCGGTGACCATGCGCGCGATACATGGACGAAACTCGGAAAGATGGCGTTCGAGATGGAGCGTCCGGCAGACCCGAACGACAGAATGCAGCCGCAGCCGGATCGGGCGTGACCGATGGCGGGCGGCGCGGAGACCTCACATATCGCAGCGCCGCCCGCCATCGCGCGGCAACGCCGCGCAAATACGGTTTCTCCTGCCTAAGTTCCCCTTGGCAAAAAGAGCCATTTCGCCCTAAATGGCGCAATTGTATGTCACGGGATTCGGGCCATGAAAACCATGTCTGCACGCGAGGCCAAGAACGGTTTCGGCCTGATGATCGACACCGCGCGCGCCGCGCCTGTGCTGATCGAGAAGCATGGGCGTGGCGTCGTCATCGTCATGTCGGTGGAAGAATATGAGCGGTTGTCCCTGCTGGCGGATAGTGCAGCAAACACCAAAGAAACGGTCGTGGAGGTATCAAAACGTGTCTGAAAAACTGCTCTCGCACGTCGAGATTGACCTTTCTGCGAAGAACGCGCGGGGACTGTGCTGCGTAACTGCTGCGACCGTCACAAGCTGCTGGCCTAGATGACAGGTCACCATTCATGAATCTGATAAAGTCAAAGAAGCGCGTTGCTGACCACGGGGAGGTGTTCACGCCGCCTTGGTTGGTCGAAAAGATGCTCGATCTCGTCAAGGGCGAAACCGAGCGGATCGACGCGCGCTTTCTGGAGCCTGCCTGCGGCAGCGGAAATTTTCTGGTCCCGGTCCTGCAACGCAAGCTGGC
>JAGRLL010000401.1 GCA_020441855.1 Nitratireductor sp. | reverse complement strand
AGAACAGCACTGTGTCGAGCACGGAACCGGCCAGTGTCGAGATCAGCGGCGGCTGCCACCAGGCATTCGTGCGCAGCCTGTCGAAAATCTGCGTGTCGAGAAGCTGCGCGGCGAGAAAGGCCGCGCCCGAGGCAATCGCGATACGCGGACTGGCGAGCCAGACCGACAGCACCACCGCCAGCACGAAGCCGGCATAGACGGTCGTGCGCGCCGCCGACGGACCGAGCCGCCGGTTCGAAAGGTCGTTGACGAGGAAAGCAACCGGATAGGTGAACGCACCCCAAGTCAGGACGTCCTTCAGCCCGAAATGCGCGAAGGGGTACTGAACGAGGTAGTTCGACGCGGCGACGATTGCCGCCATGGCGAGAACAAACGGAAGAATGGCGCGAAAGCGTTCCATTTTTTTATCCTGGGTGATGGCACCAGCATGAAAAAGGCACCCGGCATCCCGGGCGCCAGACGAACTTGCCTGTCGTCGCCTTATGCGGCGGCGGCTTCGGCCAGCTTCTTGGCGATCTGCTTCTTCAACAGCGTCGCCTTCTGCGAAAGGTCGCGTTCCTTCGCACCCATCAAAAAGGCGTCGAGACCACCGCGATGCTCAACCGAACGCAGCGCATTGGCGGAGATCCGCATGCGCACACGCTGGTTCAGTGCCTCGCTCATCAGCGTGACATTGACGAGATTGGGCAGGAAGCGGCGACGCGACTTGTTGTTCGCGTGGCTCACATTGTTGCCGTAGAGGACCGCCTTGCCGGTCAATTCGCAGCGCCTGGACATCGATTCATCCTTCGAAAATTCGGTTTGCCGCGAAGGGGCCGCCACCTGTTCGTCATGCCGAATTTCCGGCATCTTCAACGAAATCGCGGCCATTCAGGCCGCGCGCAACGTCATCCCTTCGGGAAAAGTCGGTTGTCTATAGTGTCGGGTGTCGGCACAGTCAAGCTTTGCCGGCCCGACGCTGCCTGATTTATTGCGCGCGCCCGCGCCGCCATCGCCAACCGCGCCGCAGGATCGGCAACCGCCAGGAAAGAATAGGATGCCGCCACGCCAGACGCCACACTTTGTTTCCGGCCTTGAAACGCTCGAAAGCGAATTGCTTGCCGAAAAGGCCGCCGCACTGGGCCGCACGGCAATTGCCGCACAGCGCGCACTCGTCAAACTGAGCAGCCATCCCGAGCACGACGATACCCGGATGCGATTGCTCAAAGCCGCCGCCCGCGCCGTGCATCACTACTTCATCCAGCGCGAACTGAGCGGATTGCGCCGTCACGACGACGCAATCCGCGATCTGGCCATCCCCCGCGAAGTTCTGGTCCGGCTCGGCGCGAGTTGATCGCCCGTCGCTATTTCGGCGCGTCCATCACCGTCTCGCCTGGCGGCAGCACCCGGAACATGAAGGTGCTGACTTTCTCGCCCACGCCGAACGGACCCGGAACCTCGTTCTTCACCGGCTTCAGGCTCTGCAGGAACAGCGCCATGGCGCGCACGTCCTCGTCGGTCAGTTGCGCGATCGCGTGATAGGGCATGATCGGCGCCAGCGTGCGTCCGTCCGGCCGTTCCCCGGTCTTCATCACATGGACGATCTGGTCGGTCGTCCAGTTGCCGAGGCCGGTTTCCTTGTCGGGCGTCAGATTGCGCCCGAGGAAGGCGCCGAGCCCCGGCATCTCGAATCCCACGTCGGAACCGCCGAGATAGCGGTCGTTGTCCGGATTGCCAAGAAAATAGCCGGGCGTATGGCAGTCGGTGCAACCGCCGAGCGTCACCAG
>JAGRLL010000400.1:331-5667 GCA_020441855.1 Nitratireductor sp. | reverse complement strand
CGCTCGCCGGCGCCATGGCGCCCGTCACCATCGCCGGCGCGGTGACGCAATCCGTCGCCGAGGCGCTGGCGGCCATCGTGCTCATCCAGATCATCAATCCCGGCTGTCCGGTCGGCATCGGCACGTTCACCTCCAATGTCGACATGAAGACGGGCGCCCCGGCCTTCGGTACGCCGGAATACATGCGCGCCACCCAGGTTTCCGGCCAGATGGCGCGTTTCTACAAGCTACCGCTGCGCGCCTCCAATGCCTGCGCCGCCAACAGCCCGGACGCGCAAGCCGCCTGGGAGAGCGCGTTCTCGCTCTGGGCCGCTGTCTCCTCGGGCGTCAACATGGTCTATCACGCGGCCGGCTGGCTGGAAGGTGGCTTGTGCGCGTCCTACGAAAAGTTCGTGATGGATTGCGAGACCCTGCAACAGATGATGGTCTACATGCGTCCGGTCACCGCAAGCGAGGACGACGTCGCTGTCGACGCTATCCGCGAGGTTGGGCCAAGCGGGCATTTCTTTGGCGCGTCGCATACGCAAAGCCGCTACGAGACCGCCTTTTACAGCCCGTTCCTGTCCGACTGGTCCAATTTCGAGAACTGGCAGGATCGCGGTTCGGTCGAAACGCCGCAGCGCGCCAACCGCATCTGGAAGCGTATCCTGGAGGAATTCGAGGCACCCCCGATCGATTCGGGTGTCGCCGACGAACTCGCCGAATTCGTCGACCGCCGCAAGCGCGAGGGCGGTGCGCCCACCGATTTCTAGGAGCCCCCGCAACCGTTGCGATGGCGCCGATTTGGAGGAGGTATTGGTGCAAAATGCCACTCCAATCGGTTGAAGTCATACTTTAGGCATGGCTAAAAAGGTGTCATGGCGCTTGACGCCGCAATCAATATCAATTGAGATAAAACCCATACGGGTGGATTGTGGGGCACTTACCCTGCGCTTTGCCGGTCCGGGAGGCCGGTAGGTTTCATCCGGTATTCAGCTATGCCGCAATCGCTGCACTTCGGCGGCGATCGTGGAACAAGTACGAAATCAGGGTAACAGAAAAGGCTGTTGTTAATGACAAAAAAGATCCTTTCCGCTGCGCTGGGTCTCACGGTTGCGGGTTTGCTCGCATCGGGAGCCTCGGCCGCGACGCTTGACGATGTGAAGGCCAAGGGCTTCGTCCAGTGCGGCGTGAGCCAGGGCCTCCCCGGGTTCTCCAACCCCGATGCTCAGGGCAACTGGACCGGCATCGACGTCGATCTGTGCAAGGCTGTCGCTGCCGCCGTTTTCGGCGACGCGAGCAAGGTGAAGTTCACGCCGCTGTCGGCCAAGGAGCGTTTCACGGCGCTTCAGTCTGGCGAAGTCGACGTGCTGTCGCGCAACACGACCTGGACGATGGGCCGCGATACGTCGCTCGGCCTGAACTTCGCCGGCGTCAACTATTATGACGGTCAGGGCTTCATGGTCCGCAAGTCGCTCGGCGTGAAGTCGGCGCTCGAACTGTCCGGCGCATCGGTGTGCACCAACACCGGCACGACGACCGAGCTCAACGTCGCCGACTACTTCCGCGCCAACAAGATGGAATACGAGATCGTCGCCTTCGAAAAGGCCGACGAAGTTGTTTCCGCTTACGATGCGGGACGTTGCGACGTCTACACGACCGACCAGTCGGGCCTCTATGCACAGCGTCTGAAGCTGACCAATCCCGACGAGCATGTCGTTCTGCCCGAAATCATCTCCAAGGAGCCGCTCGGTCCCGTCGTTCGCCAGGGCGACGACCAGTGGTTCAACATCGTCAAGTGGACGCATTTCGCCATGATCAACGCCGAGGAACTCGGTGTTTCCAAGGCCAATGCCGAAGAGATGAAGGGTTCCGACAACCCTGAAATCAAGCGTCTGCTGGGCGTGGAAGGCGAGTTTGGCGCCGCGATCGGCCTGTCCAACGACTGGGCTTACCAGATCGTGAGCCAGGTCGGTAACTATGCCGAGGTATTCAACGCCAATGTTGGCCCGGATACCCCGCTGGCAATCGCGCGTGGCACGAATGCGCTTTGGTCGGCTGGCGGCCTGCAATACGCACCGCCGATCCGCTAAAATCGACCCGGGCCGGCCCCTGAGACATGGGGCCGGCCCTCGCTTTCAAGGGGCGGGACATTTCGTTTCGCTTCAATACCTGACAAGGGCACCGGCCTGATGCCGGATGAAACTCAAGCCTGCAGGTGAGGGGATATGGCTGTAGCTGACACACCGGCCGAGGCGGGCGCGCCCAAGGCTGCCATCTTCAACGACCCGAAAGTTCGCGGCGCCGTCATTCAGATCGTTCTGATCGGGCTGATCGTGTTCCTGATCTGGGGTATGGTCTCCAACGCGGCGACCAACCTGGCCAGACAGGGTATCGCTTCGGGATTCGGTTTTCTCAACGTTACCGCCGGATTCGGCATCAACATCTCTCCCTTCGTTGATTATGCCGAGACCTCCTCGTATGGCCGCGTCTATTTCGTCGGCCTTCAGAACACGCTGATCATTTCGATCGCCGGCATCTTCCTGGCGACCGTCATCGGCTTCGTTGTCGGCGTGGCGCGGCTTTCCAACAACTGGGTGATTTCCAAGCTCGCCTACGTCTATGTCGAGGTGATGCGCAACGTTCCGTTGCTGCTGTGGATTTTCATCTGGTACTTCTCGGTCCTGCGCCTTCTGCCCGACAAGGCCAATCCCATGAATCTCGGCCCGCTCGGCCTGCTCAACATCGCAGGCTATTACGCGCCCAAGCCGATCTGGGGCGAGGGAGCCATCTGGATTGGTGCGGCGCTCATCGTCGCAATCGTCGCCAGCCTCGTGCTTTCGAGCTGGGCCAAGAGGCGGCAATTGGCGACCGGCGAGCAATTCCCGGTATTCTGGACGGCGGTCGGCATGATCGTGGTGCTTCCGCTGATCGCCTATTTTGCCTCCGGCATGCCGCTTTCATTCGAGATGCCGACGGCTTCGCGCTTCGGTCCGCGCGGCGGCATGCGCGTCTATCCCGAATTCCTGGGTCTGCTGGTCGCGCTTTCGACGTACACGGCGTCCTACATCGCCGAGATCGTTCGTGCCGGCATCCTGGCCATCAGCCATGGCCAGACCGAGGCATCGCATGCGCTGGGTCTGCGCTCGGGGCCGACGCTTCGTCTGGTCGTCATTCCCCAGGCGATGCGCGTCATCATCCCGCCGATGACCAATCAGTACCTCAACCTGACCAAGAACTCATCGCTGGCCGTCGCCATCGCCTATCCCGATCTCGTATCGGTCTTTGCGGGCACGACCCTCAACCAGACTGGACAGGCAGTCGAGGTGTTGTTGATGACCATGCTGACCTATCTGGCGTTGTCGCTCATCACCTCTTTGTTCATGAACTGGTTCAACGCGAAGATGGCGTTGGTAGAGCGATAGGAGCGTCCGAACCATGTCCCAGTCAAATACGCCCCGGACGAGTTTCGTTCGCACCGAGATGGTTGGCGCGGAGCCCGCGCCCGCCAGCGAGGTCGGTGTTGTCGGATGGATGCGCCATCATCTGTTCTCCTCGATTCCCAACACCATTCTGACGATCTTCGCGATCTACCTGGTTTGGGTGATCGTGCCGCCGCTACTCGACTTCGCGCTGTTTTCCGCCGTCTGGAGCGGTGAAAACCGCGAAGCATGCACGACACTCGTGCAGGGCGGCGTGCAGCTCGATGGCTGGGCCGGCGCGTGCTGGCCCTATATCGGCGATTACATCAGCCAGTTCATCTACGGTCGCTATCCTTTCGATCAGATCTGGCGCGTCAATCTCGTCTTCTTTCTGTTCGTGGTTGGCCTGGTGCCGATCCTGATCCCGTCCGTGCCCTACAAGCGCGAGAATGCGATCTATCTTTTCGGCGCCTTCCCGGTGCTGGCCTTCATCCTGCTGTCCGGCGGCAACATCGATCTCAACGGCTTCCTGTTGCCCGATTCCGTCATGGCGCCGGGCTTCGCCAAGTTCATCGTCGACTTCCTGATCCTGACGGCCGTCTTCTGCCTGATCGGATATGGCGTGGCGCGCGGCACCGATTCACCGCCCATGCCAATGATGCGCGGCATCGCGATGGGCTTTGCCATTCTGCTCGTCGTCATTCTCCTGTTCGGCGCCGATTTCGGACTGGAGACGGTCGAGACGGAGCAATGGGGTGGCCTGCTCGTCACCCTCGTCATCGCGGTCACCGGCATCACGGCATCGCTGCCGATCGGTATCGTGCTGGCATTGGGGCGGCGCTCGCAGATGCCGGCGGTCAGGCTGTTCTCGGTGATCTTCATCGAGTTCTGGCGCGGCGTGCCGCTCATCACGGTGCTGTTCATGTCCTCGGTCATGCTGCCGCTGTTCCTCCCGGAAGGGGTGACCTTCGACAAGCTGCTGCGCGCGCTGATCGGCGTTGCGTTGTTCTCCGCCGCCTACATGGCCGAGGTCGTGCGCGGCGGCATCCAGGCGTTGCCCAAGGGTCAGTACGAAGGCGCTATGGCGCTTGGCCTGTCCTACTGGCAGATGATGCAGTTCATCATCCTGCCCCAGGCGCTCAAGCTGGTCATTCCCGGCATCGTCAATTCGTTCATCGCCCTGTTCAAGGACACGACGCTGGTCCTGATCATCGGCCTGTTCGACTTCCTCGGCATGATCCAGTCGAGTTATTCCGACTCGACCTGGGCAAGCCCCGTGCAATCGCTGACCGGCTACCTGTTCGCAGCCTTGGTCTACTGGCTGTTCTGCTTTTCCATGAGCCGCTACTCGCTGTTCATGGAGAAACGCCTCGATACGAGCCGCCGCTAAACGTCCACCTCAAATTCAAGCGAGTCTGAAATGGCCAAGACAACCACACCGACCACCAAGACCACGAAAGCGGCGGGCACCAAACGCATCACCACGCGCGCCAGAGCGGCAACCGCCAAAACTTCTGAGGCGAAGACCGCTGTGGCAAAGACAGCCGCCAAGGCGCCTGCCAAGACCGCTGCAGCCAAGACCGCTGTAGCCAAGACTGCCGCGGCCAAGACTGCCGCGGCCAAGACCGCTGCGGCAAAAACGGCTGCCAAGGCGCCCGCCAAAACGGCTGCGAAGACCGCGGCGAAGACCGCTGGTGTGCCCAAGGTGAATGCCGCCGCCAAGGCGCCGGCGAAAAAGCAGGCCGAACCGGCGGTTCAGGACCTGCATATCTCCGAGACAGACGTCGCCGTCGAAATCGTCGACATGCACAAATGGTACGGCGAGTTCCATGTGCTGCGCGACATCAATCTGAAGGTCATGCGCGGCGAGCGCATCGTCATTGCCGGGCCGTCGGGTTCCGGCAAGTCGACCATGATCCGCTGCATCAACCGCCT
>JAGRLL010000400.1:0-240 GCA_020441855.1 Nitratireductor sp. | reverse complement strand
AGCACTTCAACCTGTTCCCCCATCTGACCATCATGGAGAACTGCACGCTGGCGCCGATCTGGGTCCGCAAGATGCCCAAGAAGGAAGCCGAGGACATCGCCATGCACTATCTGACCAAGGTCAAGATTCCCGAGCAGGCGCACAAATATCCGGGCCAGCTTTCCGGCGGTCAGCAGCAGCGCGTCGCCATCGCCCGCGCATTGTGCATGAACCCACGCATCATGCTCTTCGACGAGCCGA
>JAGRLL010000399.1 GCA_020441855.1 Nitratireductor sp. | reverse complement strand
GTGTTCACCGTGCTGTCGGTCAATCTGCTGGGCGATGTCGTGCGCGACTCCGTCGGCAGGGGCATCGCGGTCCGCCCGCTGCCGGCGTCGCGTGCTTCCGTTCCGGGTAACACGGGAAAGGAGGGTGACACGCTTGCGCGTGCCACCGGCAACGACATCCTGCGCATCAAGGATTTAGGGGTGGCGGTACGCGGCAGGGAAGGCGGGGAAGTTCCCGTCATCACAGGACTCAGCCTGAGCATCGCAAGGGGCGAAACACTCGGCCTTGTCGGTGAATCGGGTTGTGGCAAGACGCTGACCGGGTTGTCGATCCTCGATCTCATCGGCGTCGGGGGGCGTTCGACGCACGGATCGATCCGGTTGGGTGGGAAGGAATTGCGGGGCCTCGGCCAAAAGGACATGGCGAAAGTGCGCGGCAACGAGGTGGCGATGGTGTTCCAGGACCCTACGACCAGCCTCAATCCAGCCTATGCGGTCGGCAACCAGATAGCTGAGGTTCTGCGGACCAAGATGGGCATGTCGAAACGCCAGGCATGGGCGCGCACGGTGGAACTCATCGACAGGGTGGGTATCCCCCGGCCGGCCGAGCGGGCGAACGCCTTTCCGCACGAACTGTCCGGCGGCATGGCGCAACGCATCGCCATCGCGCGGGCGCTTTCATGCAACCCGAAACTGCTGATCGCCGATGAACCGACGACGGCGCTCGATGTCACCGTGCAGCAGGAAATCCTCGATCTGTTCCGCGATCTGCAGGACGAGTACGGCATGGCCATCCTGTTCGTGACGCACGACCTCGCCGTCGCCGCCGATATCTGCGACCGGATCGCAGTGATGTATGCCGGCGAGATCGTCGAGTTGGCGCCGGTCGACGAATTGTTCGCCCAGCCGCATCATCCCTATACGGCGGGACTCCTTTCGGCGACGACGCATGCCTCGAACCGGGAGCCGCCGCTACCGACGATCAAGGGCGCCGTGCCCGCGCCGAGACTCTGGCCTGAAGGGTGCCGCTTCGCCGAGCGCTGCGAATTCAGGAAATCCATCTGCGAGAAACGTGTAACGCTGACGGGAAGTGACCGGCTGGTGCGCTGCGTGCGGGCAGAGGAACTCGATCTGCGGGTGGCTTCATGAGCGCGCTTCTGGAAATCCGCGATCTCTGGGTGACGTATCAGGTGCGCTCCGGCCTGCAATTGCGCCGCCGGCCCTTCCATGCGGTGAAGGGTGCATCGCTCTCCATTCAGCCGGGCCAGACGCTCGGCATCGTAGGAGAATCCGGTTCGGGCAAGTCGTCGCTGGCCAATGCCGTGCTCGGCCTCGTGCCTGCTTCGTCGGGTTCGATCCATTTCGACGGGCAAGACCTCGCGACGATGAAGACGCATTATCCCGAGGCGGTGCGCGAGCAGATACAGGCCGTGTTTCAGGACCCGTTTTCCTCGCTCAATCCCTCGATGACAGTGGAGCAGATCGTCGGCGAACCGCTGCGCGTGCATACGACGATGAGCCGGGAGGAACGGCGCGCGCGGGTCGTCGAACTGCTGGAGCTCGTCTCGCTTTCGGCGGAGCATTTGCATCGGCATCCGCACCAGTTTTCCGGCGGACAGCGTCAGCGTATCGCCATTGCGTCGGCGCTGGCGCTGACCCCGAAGCTGATCGTGCTCGACGAACCGGTCAGTGCGCTCGACGTCTCCACGCAGAACCAGATCATAAACTTGCTCTACGAGCGGCGCGATGCGCTGGGTATCGCCTATCTGCTGATCGCGCATGATCTGGCGCTGGTGCATCACATCTCCGAGCGCATCGCGGTGATGTATCTGGGGCATGTGGTGGAGGAGGGGCCGTCAGATCGGGTCTATCACGCTCCTGCGCACCCCTACACCAAGGTGTTGCTGGAGGCGGTTCCCCTGCTCGATCCGGCAGCACAGCGCGCCCGGCGGGCTGCACGCAAGGCGGCGCCCATCATCGATGCTCCGCGCGAGGTGAGTGTCGGGTGTCCCTACAAGAACCGCTGTCCTCTGGTGATGGACCGATGCCGCAGCGAGATGCCGCCGGCCTATCCGGTGGAAGGGGGAGGGGTGGCGAACTGTTTCCTCCACGCCGGTGCCGAGCAGGGAAAAGGCCGGATGGAGATTGCCGCAGGATGAGCGCAGAAACCTACACGCCCGACTATGAAACCTTCGAGGTGAAGGAGGTCCATGACCTGACGGGACCGGGCACCCCAACCGGCATGCCGACGGGGCTGACCTGCCGCTGGCCTGCCGATGTCCCGCCCAAGGCCTGCGTGGTGTTCGGTCACGGCCTTGGCGAGAATGCGCGCAGCTATGCCGCTCTGTGCGCCTACTGGGCCGCGCATGGCTATCTCGTCATTCAGCCCAGCTTCGCCGACTGGATCGTCGCGCTGGCGGCGGAGGACCCGGAGATCGGCGAGGGGCTGGAAGGCCGCGATGCGATGAGTTGGGCGGCCTATGACGAGGTCCGGCCCAGGGTGCTCGCCAAGCTGCACCAGCCTTTCTACTGGCTCGACCGGATAAGGATCGTGCGAGAAATCCTGGACGGGGCTGAGGCCGTCATGGAAGCTACCTGCGGCGTGCCCGCTGAGCCCGTACCGTTCGCCATCGCCGGCCACTCCTTCGGTGCCTATCTTTCGCAAGTGCTCGCAGGCGCTCGGATCGACGTGCCGCGGAAAGGGCCGACCGTTTTCAGGGAAGAGCGTTTCAAGGCGGCCATCCTGCTCAGCGCGCAAGGGCGCGACCAGCAGGGCTTGCGCGAGGGCTCGTGGAATACCATGACAGGTCCCGTTCTCAACGTGACAGGCACGCGGGACGGCGGGGCCAAGGGGCAGGACTGGCACTGGAAATGCGAACCCTACGATTTCGCACCGCCCGGCGACAAGTACCTCGCTGTCTTCGAGGACGCCGCACACTATCTGGGCGGTATCGGGCGCGAAACGCGACTGGACGACAATCCGGACCAGCGCGAGGCGGTGGCCCAGCTCACGCTGGCCTTTATGGATGCGCATGTGGCGGGTGAAACGAATGCGCGCGACTGGCTCGTCGCAATCGATGATTACATCGGCAATTGTCCGGTGATGTTCAAGCGGAAATAGTCAGTTATGCGCGGTGCCCGCTCCGGCCGCTTCCTTCAGGGCCTGTCTCAGTATGTTGACGGCCTGCAGGCTTTCATTCTGTTCCAGCGTGACGAATCCGATCTGGATCGGCGGCAGGTGAAAGCCGGAAATTTCGATGGCGCTCAGCGCGTCGCTCGCCAGATGGGCATCGAGTGCGACACGCGGCACGCATGTCAGGAAGCCGGCGTGTCTCGCCAGATGAATGAGAGCATTGGGATCTGAGGCGACCTCGACCACGGGGACGGGGCCGACAAGCCCCTGATTGCGGAAAACGGTCTCGAAGACGATGCGGTTGTTGGAATCCTCGGGCGGCAGCGCCCATGGCCAGTCGAGCAGGTCACTCACCTGAAGGTCGGAACGGCCGGCTAGCGGATGGTCGACCGAACAGCACAGCATGAGATCGGCGACATTCAGCGTTTCCTGGCTCAGCACATCCAACATGGTCGGGGGCAGGCGATCCCAGTCGATGCGGCCGATGTAACAGTCAAGGTTGCCGGCCCACAGTTCCAGCAGCATGTCATTGACCATACCCGTCCTGACGCCGAAGCGAAGCCGGGTGTCGCGCGCGTTGAGCAGGCTGATCGCGGCCGGCAGCAACTGGAACATCATCGCCGGATTCGTGCCGATGCGCACCTGCGGAAGGTGCGCCATCTGCAGTTCGTCTGCCAGGTGATCGAAGGCGGCGAGACCGGAGCGCGCGCGCTGCAGCGCGTATTTACCCGCCTCCGAAAGCGAGACACCGCGCGCGGAACGTTCGATGAGTTCCACTCCGAAGGCGCGCTCGAGATCCTTCACCATCTGCGATATCGCCGGCTGGGTCAGATTCAGGACATTTGCAACTGCACGAAGCGATCCGTGCTCTTCGATCAGGTCGAGCAGCCGCAGGTGGCGCAGCCGTAAACGGTCGAGAAACTGGGAAGGTAGAGCCATAAGCAAGAGTTATCACATTCAAGAAACTTTCTACTACTTTTAATCGCTGGGCACGTCTAGTTTCTCGCGGAGGGAGGCTCTCTCCAGCGCTTTCAGGTTTCGGCGTTCACGCCAACGGAAGTTCGGAGAAGAGGCAAAGGGAGACCGGCATGTGCGCTACAGCGCGCTGGCCGGATCGATCCCAGGGAGGAAATTCCTTGAGACGTGCCAACGTCGTTTCCGGCGTCGTGCTTGCCGTGTTCGGTATTGCGATGCTCTTTGCGATCATCCCCTGGCAGATCGAGCCGGGTCCGCAGGGCATGATGTCGCCAAGGCTCGTTCCCGGCATGATGATGGCCTTTGTCACCGTTCTGGCGGCGCTACTTGTCATTAACAATCTTCGTGCCGAGCCGGATCTCGAAGGCGATGTTTCCCCCATTTCGCGCGGCGAACTGCTCGCGCTGATCCGGATCGGCGCAATCTTCGCGTTGTCCGTCGCTCTCTTTTCATGGGTTTCGCCTCTGGCCGCCGGAGCGGTGGTGGTTGCGGGCTCTCTTCTGGTTCTTGGCGAACGTCGTCCCTGGATGATCCTGGGCATGCCTGTCCTTCTGCTGCTGGCGCTCTGGTTCCTGTTCTACAAGGTCTTGGGGACGGCGATCGTATGAGTGCTTCATGGACCATCTGATCGCCGGATTTGCCGATGTGCTCATTCCAACCACGCTGTTCTGGATCGCGGTCGGGGTGACGCTCGGCTATGTGCTGGGCGCTCTTCCCGGTCTGGGCAAGGCGACCGGCGTGGCGGTCTCTATCCCGCTTACCTTCTATCTCCAGCCGGTCGCAGCGCTCGGTCTGCTAATCGGCATTGCCAAGGGTAGTGCCGCCGGCAGCGCGGTCTCCGCCATCCTGCTCAACACGCCGGGCGAACCTTCCTCGGCGCCTACCGCGCTCGACGGCTACCCGCTGGCGCGCCAGGGCAAGGCGCAGAAGGCGCTGAAGATGGGGCTGTATGCCTCCGTGCTGGGTGATTTCTTCTCCACCCTGATCCTGATCGGTCTCGCCGCACCGCTAGCGCGATACGCGCTGCTGATCGGGCCGGTGGAGCTTTGCGCCATCCTGCTTTTCTCGCTCACCTTCATCGGCGGACTTTCGGGCAAGTCGCTGATCAAGGGGCTGATCGCGGCCGCTTTCGGCGTCTTCTTCGCGACCGTGGGGATCGAAACCGAAACCTTCGTTCCGCGCCTGACCTTCGGCATGCTGGAACTCGACGACGGCATTGCGCTGGTGCCGATGGCCATCGGCATGCTGGCGGTCGCCGAGATGATCATCCAGGCCGGCAATGTTAGGGAACTCGACACCGAGGCGGAAAAAATCTCCGACGGCGCCACACGGGATGACCGTATCGTAACAGCCTCGGAATGGCGGCGCTGCCTGCCGGTGATCGCACGGGGCACGCTGATCGGTTCCGTGGTCGGCATTCTGCCCGGGCTGGGGGCGAGCGTCGGTTCCTTTCTTTCCTATGGCGCGACACGGCGCGCATCTAAGACACCGGAGAAATACGGGACCGGCATGATCGAGGGCGTGGCGGCGGCGGAAAGCGCCGACAATGCCGTCGTGCCATCCAGCCTGATACCGCTTTTCGCGCTCGGCATTCCCGGGAGCGTCATCGCCGCGATCCTGATCGCCGCCTTCATCCTGCACGGGCTGACGCCGGGACCGCTGATGTTCAGGCAGCAGCCGAAACTGGTGGCGGCGGTCTATGCCTCGATGATTTGCGCCAGCGGCATCCTGCTGATGGTCGGCTATTTCGGCCAGAACATCTTCGCCCGCATCATCAAGGTTCCGTTGCGGCTCATCATTCCCGGCGTACTGCTGCTGTGCTGCGTCGGCGCCTACATGGAAACGAGCAACGTCTTCTCGATCTACGTGATGCTGTTTTTCGCGGTGATCGGGTTCTTCACGCGGAAGCTCGATTTCTCCTTCGTCACATTCCTGATCGGTTTCGTCATCGGACCGAACATCGAACTCACGTTTCGCCAGTCGCTGCAACTGCTCAACCACGACGCAGCAAATCTTGCGAAGCACCCGATCGCGATCGTCTTCATCCTGGCGACGATCGTGACGATTGGCTGGATCGGGCGTGCCAATACCCGCAAAGCCGCTTCCGTGCGGCGCCAAAGACGCGTCCGCGCCGGAGGCCAAGACAACATGCAGATTCAAAAGGGAGGATAGAACATGATCCAGCACACGAAACGACATCTGCTCGTGGCATGCGCCGCGCTTGCAATCACCGGTCTTGTCCCGGCGATCGCGGCCGCCGAAGACTACCCGTCGAAGCCGATCACCATGTATATCGGCTACAATGCCGGCGGACAGACCGATCTCGTCGGGCGTGCTACGGCAAAGGTGATGTCGGACCAACTCGGTGTGCCGATCAACGTGGTCAACAAGCCGGGAGCAGGCGGTGTGGTTGCCGCGCACGAGCTGCAGAAGGCCGATCCGGACGGCTACACCCTGCTGTTTCATTCCAACGCCGTCATCAATGCGGAACCGCACATGATGAAACGCGTGGATTTCAAGCCGGACGACTTTGAATATGCCGGCATGATCACCGCCTTCCAGGTGGGTCTGGCCACGCACAAGGACGCGCCCTACGACAGTCTGGAAGAGTTCGTGGCCTGGGCGAAGGAAAACCCCGGCTTTGCCTATGGTGCACTTAGCCCCGCCTCGCGCATGTACATGGAGCAGAT
>JAGRLL010000066.1 GCA_020441855.1 Nitratireductor sp. | reverse complement strand
GGACTGAACATCCTGACCGGCTATGCCGGCCAGCTTTCGCTTGGCACGGCCGCCTTCATGGGCGTCGGGGCCTATGCCACCTACAAGATGATCACGATCTTCCCGGAAATGAACCTGCTGGCGGCGATCCTGCTGTCGGGGTTCTTTTCGGCGGCGGTGGGCGCGGCCTTCGGCCTGCCTTCGCTCAGGATCAAGGGTTTCTACCTCGCCATCGCCACGCTCGCCGCGCAGTTCTTCCTGGTGTGGCTGTTCGAAAAATGGGCCTGGCTTTACAATTACAACGCTTCGGGCGCCATCCAGGTGCCGAATATCGAGATGTTCGGCCTGGTCGTCGCCGGCCCGACCGCCAAGTCGATCACCCAGTACTATTTCGTGCTCGGCGTGGTCGCGCTGATGACCCTCATCGCCATCAATCTGACACGCGGACGCATCGGGCGGACCTGGAAGGCGGTTCGCGACATGGATATCGCCGCCGAACTCGTCGGCATCAACCTGATGAAGGCCAAGCTGATGGCCTTTGCGGTGTCTTCCTACATCGCGGGCGTGTCCGGGGCGCTGTTCGTCTTCCTGTGGCGCGGCGCGGCCGAACCGAACCTGTTCGACATTCCGCTGTCCTTCCGGATCCTGTTCATCGCCATCATCGGCGGGCTCGGTTCGGTGATGGGCAATTTCCTCGGCGCGCTGCTGATCGTCGCGCTGCCCGTCATCATCAACACCATTCCCGGCGCGCTTGGCCTCGATATCGGCTCCGCCCATGTCGAGCACATCAACACGATGATCGTCGGTGGCCTCATCATCTTCTTCCTGATCGTCGAACCGCACGGGCTTGCCCGGCTGTGGCAGATCATACGGGAGAAGTTCATCATCTGGCCGTTCCCCTATTGATGCGGGAACGGGCTGGTATCGTCCGCATGCCGGACAAAAACGGGGTGTTTGCCCGCGCCATGAAGGCGAACCAAACGAAGGAGGAGACGACATGAGAAGACTGACCAGGATGGCCGCAATGGCCACGGCGCTTGCGGTCGGCACGGCGATGTACGCGCCCGCCGCTTTCGCCCAGGACTCGATCTACATTCCGAACCTGTCCTATCGTACCGGCCCGTTCGCGGCGACCGGCATTCCGCTGATGAACGGCCAGCGCGACTACATCATGATGCTCAACGAGCGTGATGGCGGCGTCAACGGCGTCAAGCTGGAATACGACGAGTGCGAGACCGGCTATTCGACCGAAAAGGGCGTCGAGTGCTACGAAAAGACCAAGGACAAGGCGGTCGTGACGCAGCCCTGGTCGACCGGTATCACGCTGCAGGTCCTGCCGAAGACCAATGTCGACAAGATTCCGATTCTGGCGCCCGGCTACGGCTTCTCGCCGATGTCCGACGGCAAGACCTTCCAGTGGGCCTACAACCCGCCGGCCGGTTACTGGGATGCCGCCTCGATGATCCTGAAGTTCATCTCCGGCGGCGACATGGCTTCGCTAAAGGGCAAGAAGATCGCCTTCCTGCATCTCGACCATCCCTATGGCAAGGAGCCGATCCCGCTGCTTGAAAAGCTGTCGGAGCAATATGGCTTCACGCTGCTGCCGATTCCGGTCGGCCTGAAGGAAATGCAGAACCAGTCCTCGCAATGGCTGCAGATCCGCCGCGAACGTCCGGACAATGTCGTCATGTGGGGCTGGGGCGCGATGAACGCCGGCGCCATTACCGAAGCGGTCAAGACCAAATATCCGATGGACAAGTTCATCGGCGTGTGGTGGGCCGGGTCCGATGACGACCTGCTGACCGTCGGCGAAGCCGGCAAGGGCTACAAGTCGATCTCGTGGAGCCAGCCGCAGTCCGACAGCAAGGTGATGGCCGATGTACGCAAATACGTCATCGATGCCGGCAAGTCGCTGATGGGCGATCCGGCCGTCGACCAGAAAAAGGTGTTCTACCAGCGCGGCATCGTCATCTCGATGATCCTCGTCGAGGGCATCAAGGCGGCGCAGGACCATTTCGGCGCCAAGGTCGTCAATGCCGAGCAGGTCCGCTGGGGCCTGGAAAACCTCGACATCACCGCGGAGAAGCTGGAAGCGCTCGGCATGACCGGCATGGTGCCGCCGTTCAAGACGAGCTGCGGCAACCACACCGGCCATTCCGGCGCCTGGATGCTGGAATGGGACGGCGGCAAGTTCACGCCCGTCTCCGACCTGCTGCAGGCTGACGCGGATGCGATCAATCCGCTGATCGCGGAAAAGGCGAAAGAATATGCCGACGCCAACGCACCGTGGCCGGTGAACGCCGACTGCGCCATGTAAGTCGGTACACGGACACGAAAACCTCCCGGCCGGTCCAGCCTGGCCGGGAGGGACCTCAAAGCGGACCAACGGGGAACGAGTTCAATGAATGCGCCTGTCAAAGCACCCGAAGGCGGCGAGCCCATCAAGGGAGAGGCCGACATCATCCTGTCGGTCAACAATATCGAGGTGATCTACAATCACGTCATCCT
>JAGRLL010000398.1 GCA_020441855.1 Nitratireductor sp. | reverse complement strand
TCCACCGTCAGGTTCTTGTGCGTCGTCGTCGCGGGATGGGTGATGAGGCTCTTGGCGTCGCCCAGATTGTTGGAGATGCGGATCAGTTCCAGCGCGTTTGCGAATGCGAACGCGCCCGCCTTGCCACCGGCAACCTCGAAGGCGATCAGTGTCGAGCCACTGGCCATCTGCCGGCGCGCCAGCTCCGCCTGCGGATGGTCGTCGCGGCCGGGATAGAGCACACGTTCGACCCCCCGCGCCTGCGCAAGATGATCGGCGATCCGGCCTGCTGCGGAAGTCTGCTGTTTCACCCTGACCGGCAGCGTTTCAAGCCCCTTGAGCATGACCCATGCGTTGAACGGACTCATGCCGGGGCCGGTATGGCGGAAATAATCGTGCAGGTTCTCGTCGATCCATTCCTTGTCGGACATCACGATGCCGCCGAGGCAACGGCCCTGGCCGTCGACATGCTTGGTCGTCGAATAGACCACGATGTCGGCGCCGAGTTCGAGCGGCTTTTGCCACAATGGCGTGGCGAATACATTGTCGACGACGAGTTTCGCGCCATTGTCGTGCGCAAGATCGGCAATCGCGGCGATGTCGCACAATTCCAGCGTCGGGTTGGTCGGGCTTTCGAGGAAGAACACCTTCGTTTCGGGGCGCACGGCGGCCTTCCAGGCTTCCATGTCGCGTCCGTCGACCAGGGTGCATTCGACCCCGTAGCGCGGCATCAGCGTCTCGACCACCCAGCGGCAGGAGCCGAACAGCGCCCGCGCGGCGACGATGTGGTCGCCGGCTCTGACCTGGCAGCCGATTGCCGAAGCGACGGCGGCCATGCCGGAGGCGGTCGCGCGCGCGTCTTCAGCGCCTTCCAGCAGGCACATGCGCTTTTCGAACATGTCGACGGTCGGGTTGGCGTAGCGCGAGTAGATGAAGCCCTCTTCCTCGCCCTTGAAACGCGCCTCGGCGGCTTCTGCGCTCGCGTAGACGAAGCCCTGCGTCAGGAACAGCGCCTCGGAGGTCTCGCCGAAACCGGATCGTTGCGTGCCGCCATGCACCATCTCGGTGGCGATCCGCCATTGACGCTTCGCCTTCAGTCCGGTGTTGTCCGCTTTCATGTCTTCCTCCGTCGCCCCCATCCGCAACAGGGAATGGCGGGCATAAAAAAATCCGGTTCGCGCGGAAAGGCGCCAACCGGATCGTACGTCCGTGGCCCTTTTAGCGAATTGTTTAACGTGGCTGCAAGCCGGCCATCCTTTTGGGAAAGGCAAATCACCACGGAATATCGTGTGGTTTACGCTCCAAGTGCGTTTCCGTCAATCATGTGATGGGTTATTGGATGGGGCCGACCCCTCGAACGCGGAATTGCCGTCCTTGCCGCAAACCGGAATCCTGCCCGACAGGGCCATCCACGGCCTGCTGAAATCAGGCGCCATTGCCGCGCCGGAGCCAGATGCCGACCAGGTTCAGCCCGCAAGCCTCGATCTGCGGCTGGGTGAAAAGGCCTATCGCATCCGCGCTTCGTTCCTGCCGGGCCGCGATGCGGCGGTCGCCGACAAGCTGGAACGCCTCAAGCTGCACGAATTCGACCTTCGCGGCGGTGCGGTGCTGGAGACCGGCTGCGTCTATCTCGTGCCGTTGCAGGAACGCCTCGCCCTGCCGGGCGATATCGCCGCTTCCACCAATCCCAAAAGCTCGACCGGCCGCCTCGACATCTTCACCCGCGTCATCGCCGACCGCGCCCAGGGCTTCGATCATGTCGAGCCCGGTTATCACGGCCCGCTCTATCTGGAGATCAGCCCGTCGACCTTCCCCGTCGTGGTGCGCACGGGATCTCGCCTCTCACAAATCCGCTTTCGCTCCGGCGATGCCGCGCTCGGTGATGCAGAACTGGCAAAGCTGCATACCGAGCAGACGCTCGTCGCCGCCGCCGAACCGCATATCCATGGCGGCGGCATCGGCCTGTCGATCGATCTGAAGGGCGATGCGGACGGGCTCGTCGGCTATCGCGGGAAACGCCATACAGGCGTCATCGACGTCGACAGGAAGGCTGCCTGTTCCATCCTCGATTTCTGGGAGCCGATCGTCAATCGCGGCTCGGCCGACCTGGTTCTCGACCCCCACGAATTCTATATCCTGGTCTCGCGCGAGGCGGTGCATGTGCCGCCCGACCATGCCGCCGAGATGGTTCCCTTCGACCCGCTGGTCGGCGAGTTCCGCGTTCACTATGCCGGTTTCTTCGATCCCGGTTTCGGCCACGCCGAGGCCGGCGGCGCCGGCGCACGGGCCGTGCTCGAAGTCCGCAGCCACGAGGTGCCGTTCATTCTGGAACACGGCCAGCTGGTTGGGCGTCTCGTCTACGAGCGCATGGCCGCCTTGCCGCAGCACCTGTACGGTTCGGGTCTGGGCTCGAACTATCAGGCGCAGGGCCTGAAACTCTCGAAGCATTTTCGCGCCGACTGATTGCCACGCGTCTTGAAAGGTGCGCTGAGCGAAGGCGCACCGATCGACGGGTGCCGCCCGCCAGGCGGCTGTCCGGTTACTCTTCCTCGCAGGGCCAGGTCGTCGGCGTCGCCATTCCCGCCGGCAGTTTTGTGGTGGTATCGCCGCACGCCATGTCGACCTGCCATTGGGCAAGGCCGACCGCTTGCGAAAGATCCAGGCCCTCGATGCGCGTCAGGAAGAAATAGGCGCCGGTGAAATCGATCGGCGTCTCGAAGCGGGCAAGGCGGAAATCGGCGCGCGCCACATTGGAATAGGTGAAATTGGTGCCGTTGATATCTGCGTCCGTGAAGATCGCACGGCCCAGTTCGGATTTCTCGAAATCGACATTGGCGAGGGCTGCGCCGGTGAAGTCGGCGCGCTGCATTTCGGACTTGCCGAAACGCGCTGCGGTCAGGTCGGTACCGGCGAACGAAGTCCGGAAGCCGATCGCCTTCTCGAAATTGGCGCCTGCCGCTTTCGACGAATCGAGCATGGAGCGCAGCAGATTGGCCTTGGAAAGATCCGCTCCATCGAGCCCCGACTTGCGCAGGTCGGTGGAAGTGAAATCGGTTTCGCTCAGATTCGCGCCGGACAGGTCGCTGCCGCCGATGATGAGATTGCGTTTGCGGCAACCGCCCCAGTCGATGCCGGGCTTCGGGTCGGCGTTGCAATCTGCCGCATTGGCGATCGATGCCGGCCATGGCGCGATTGCCGCCACCAGACCAGCAGCCACCGCCACGCCGGACAGGTGCCGAGCGAGCCGCCGCGCCATTGTTGCTGCGCTGTTATGCAAGGGTACCTCCCACCAGGTCGTTTCGGGTCTCGCCGCCGCCAGCCGGGACGACTATGCCTTCTTGCCGCCATCGCCTGCAAGCTTCTTGTCCGCAATGATATTGGAATTTCAGTCCGGATTTGCCAGTCCATGCGGCGTCTTTTCCCAGCGGAACGGATCGAAGACGAGTTGGTAGACCGCCCGCCACCCGGCCAGCGAGATCGCAAGCCAGTAGACGGGGAGCGTGAAAAGCCAGAAAGGGGAAGATTGCGCGCCCGTGCGCTGGTGCACGCCGTGAGCCAGAAAGGCATAGGTCGTGTAGCCGCCGACCAGATTGAACAGTGACACGCCGAGCATCAAGGGATCGCCGTCCGGTCCGCCCGGTAAAAGGTAGTAGACGACCTGCCAGGCCAGGTACGCCAGAAAGAACGGGTGGATCAGCATCGAGATCACGATGGCGGTGATCGTCAGATGGAAGAAGATCGTGCCTGTCGCGCCCAGTTGCCATGCCGTACGCAGCGGGTTGCGCGAATGGACCAGCACGGTCTGCAGCCAGCCTTTGAGCCAGCGTGTGCGCTGTTTCAGCCAGATGGACGCCACCGGAGGCGCTTCTTCCCAGGTAGGGCAGGTGATGGTGCCGCACCGCAGGCCGAGCCGCGCCAGACGGATCCCGAGATCGGCGTCCTCGGTCACATTGTAGGGGTCCCATCCTCCGGCCGCCCTGAGCAGGTCCGTGCGGAAGTGCGGCCTTATGTATCAAGCGCACCAAGCCTGAGGGCCGCGCCGTGAGGTGGCGCGCGGTGGTGGCTGCCTTTCTAAGCTGCTCACTGTTGTATCAGCTCGATGCCAAAGCGAGCATGAGATTGGAAATCGACAAGGGAGTTATTCTTGTTGGTATCCCAGTCTCTTCTGGCTTGGAGCAGATCGTCGACGATTTCGATGCAGAAGCAAAATTGGACCGTTTCAACGGTATTCGGAGCGCTAAAAATGTGCCGGTATTCGATGTGCGCAAAAAGATATACAGAGTTACCAGCGCTTATAATTCTCTCTATCAACGCAGCCGGTACGCGTGGGGCCCCCATATTGTAAATCGTGCCAGCACCAATCCATTGGTTGACTTCAATACTGGGAGTGATCGGGATTTGAGCGCCAACTCTTGCCGCTCGATTGTTCGGACCTTCACCAAATCCAGTTGCCATCATAATCAAATGCGCCGGTGTTTGGCCTGTGTTCTTAACAATGATTTTGAACCGAAAGTCAGTCGGTTCCTCGCTTTCTTCGTTCAAGAAAAGAGGAACGAAGTCGCGGCTGTCAAAATAAACATAGGCCCGCAATTGCCGTTCGTTCGACTCGCGAGCAATCTCGTTGGCATCAATGGCGGCAGCGGCCTGTTCTCTGGTAGCGCTAAAGGTCCACAAGAGAAGAGCAATGCCCGCTATTCCGCTAAAGAATCCAAGCCACGCTACCCGGCGCATGCTTGCGGTGTCTTCGGACATTCGTTGTTGAGCTGCGAGATCACACCAGTCAGGTTGGGCGCTCAGTTCTTTATCGCTCTTTTCTTTTTCTGGAGTAGCACCGTGCTTGTGAAGATGGGCGGACCCAAGGGGGCTGTCGGGGTATTGTTGAGCGCACTTCTGTTCGTAATACTGACTCTGGTAAACGCCGGGTCTTTGTGAATCCTGAACGGCAGCAAAGAGTAGCAAAAAGCTAATCGTCGCTATCCACCCAAATGTAATGTAGCCGTGTTCACCGCTGCCAAACATTGTAAGAAAAACGCCGCCGTGAATTTTCCCCGAGACAGCTTATTACGTATGTTGACTTCCTTGTCGTCAACTCCGATCTCCGCCAGCTTTTCGACTAGCTGGGCATAAGTCACGCCCTTTCGCTTCAATTCAGCCTTGAGAATGTTCGCAGCCTTGGCTTCCCACTGGGTGTGTTCTGGCATGTATCACCTATCGCGAAAAAAGTAACGCAAACGATGATATATGCCCTTGTATGTGTCACGTCAACGTACTATATCCGTTACACACGTAACGGAAACGATGACAAATGGCGCAACATTTCCTCCTCTCCGCAAAAGCCCGCACTCTCTCGCTGCGTTCCATCTACAAGAACGGCGAGGAAGCGGCCTATCGCACGTTCTGCGAACTTCGCTGGCAGGACACCCAGGGTGAGGCCGTTTGCCCGCGTTGTGGTTGCACGGAAACCTATGACATCGCCACGCGCCGCAAGTTCAAGTGCGTTGCCTGCCATCACCAGTTTTCGGTAACGAGCGGGACCATCTTCGCTTCCCGCAAGATGGCCTTTGTCGATCTGCTGGCCGCGATCTGCATCTTCGTGAACGGTGCCAAAGGCATCTCTGCCCTTCAACTCTCCCGCGATCTGGATTGCCAGTACAAGACGGCTTTCGTTCT
>JAGRLL010000397.1 GCA_020441855.1 Nitratireductor sp. | reverse complement strand
CTGTTCGACGAGATCGAGAAGGAACATCCGGATGTCTTCAACGTGCTGCTGCAGGTGCTTGACGACGGGCGGCTGACCGACGGTGAGGGCCGGAAGGTTGACTTCCGCAACACCATGCTGATCATGACGTCCAACCTTGGCGCCGAATACCTCGTCAACCTGCCGGAAGGCGAGGATGTCGGCTCGGTGCGCGAAGAGGTGATGTCGGTCGTCAAGGCGAGTTTCAGGCCGGAATTCCTGAACCGCGTCGACGATGTCATCCTGTTCCACCGACTGCAGAAGTCCGACATGGCCGGCATCGTGGCGATCCAGCTCAAGCGGCTGGAGAAGCTGCTTGCCGACCGTCGCATCAAGCTCGATGTCGGCGCAGACGCGGTGAAATGGCTGGCGGAACGGGGCTACGACCCTGCCTATGGCGCCAGGCCGCTGAAGCGTGTCATCCAGACGAGCCTGCAGGATCCGCTCGCCGAGAAGATACTTGCCGGCGACATCCATGACGGAATGACGGTGCGTGTGGGCGCCGGCTCCGACCGGCTGGTTTTCGAATCCGCGAACGCCGCCGGCGCGGGTGCGGCCAATCGGGACGAAGCGGCCTGAGCGCCAGCCAGGACAAGACAAGCCAGGACTGGGCCGGGGAGTTGGTGCTCTCCGGCCTTTCTTATCGCGGCGACAGGAACCCGGTATGGGCCAGGAGGCCGGTACGGCTTTCCCAGCAGCGGTAATCGGACAGTATCACCCGTTCCTTCCTGCCGACCTTGAACAGGGTCGTGCCGCTCTTGGCGCGCTTTGTGCCCTCGTAGCAGCCCCCTGTCTGCGGACAGTGCTCCCCGACACGACAGGCCACGCATAGCGGTTCGCTCGCCGCCGCCTCGCTGTCGGGCGATTCCTCTGCGGTGACCGCCATTTTCCCCGACAAGGCGTTATAGTCATAGGTGAGCACCGAGTTCATGATCGAGTCCGTCTGGGTGTCGGTCATGCCGGTCATGCGCCAGTCGCCATCGTCGTGCCGGAAGCGCAGCGTAAGCGCCCAGCGCCAGCGCGAGCCGCCGTAAAAATCCAGCACGATACTGCCATTGCCGATGGAGACCTCCTCGAAGGGGTCTCCCATCACGCCACCTTCGTCGGCGCGGAGCACCACGCGCGGCTCATCGGCGGCGCGGCGATAGCCGCCATCCGGTTCAGCGAAAGCGATCACGAGGCGGCGAACCGGCGCATCCGAATAGTCGTCATCGGCGCTGCAGGCATTGGCCGGCTCGGTGAGACCGTCGGGGGCCTCGATTACCAGCGCAATGTCCTCGCGTCCGTCGCGGTTGAGATCGCCACTGGCCTGACCGATCACGCGCCAACCCTGCGATTCGTAGTCTTTCCAGATTGCCGCCGGCACATCGAAGGCGCGGGCGCTATCGGGATTTGCCATCCACGAGACGGCAAACAAAAGGCACAGGACGATCCATGATCTCATTCGGGAGGCTTTCATGCGGTTGGCCATTTCCGGCAGGGCGAAAGCGAACTTGACCGACCGGCGCGGAAGCAATTCAATCCTGCCCGTGAACCTGGAAAACTACAACGCCTTCTGCGCCGGTCTGGCCCATACGTCCCATGTCGTGCAATGGGGCGAGGCCCACGTCTGGAAGGTCGGCAGGACGCAGAAGAATGCGGGCAAGGTGTTCGCCATCGCCGGCTGGAGCGACGGAGGGGAATTGGGCGTCACCTTCAAGGTTTCGCCGTTCAGCTTCGACCTGCTGAGCGGCCAGCCCGGTCTGAGGCCGGCGCCCTATCTCGCTTCGCGCGGCATGAAATGGATCCAGCGGGTCTCGGCCGAGAGCATGGACGATGCGGCGCTGCGCGATTACCTCGCAGAAAGCCACCGTCTCGTTGCGCTGGGCCTGCCCAAGGGCGTTCGACGCGAGCTCGGGCTTTACCTGGAAAGCGAACTCAGACGCTAGAACCGGCTCTAGAACTGGGCAACCCTGGTTTCGTCTTCCGGCACCAGGAGATCGTCGATGCGTTCGCGTTCGGCCATGAAATTGGCGAGGGCCCTGCCTTCGAGCACATTGCCCTTGGGCAGGCGGATGCGCATCGGGTCGACTTTCGTGCCGTTGACGATGACTTCGTAGTGCAGGTGCGGGCCGGTCGACAGACCGGTCGAGCCGACATGGCCGATGATCTGGCCCTGACGAACCCGCTGCCCTTCGCTCACGAGGATTTTCGACTGGTGGAAATAGGAGGTCTCGTAGCCATTGGCGTGGCGGATGAGGGTCCGCCTTCCGGCGCCCTTGGCCCAGCCGGCTTTTTCCACGATGCCGTCGCCGGCGGAGATGATCGGCGTGCCACGCGGCGCGGACCAGTCCACTCCCCAGTGCATCTTCCGGTATTTCAGGATCGGATGGTAACGCATGCCGAAGGGTGAGCGGAATTTCCCGGTCGGCACCGTCTGCCGCAACAGGAACTTGCGCACGCTCTTGCCGTTCTCGTCGTAGTAATCCACGGAGCCGGATTTGGGATCGCGGAAGCGGTAGAACTTGCGCGTGACCGAGCCGAGCTTGATGGCGGCATAGAGGATCTCCGAATCCTGCGTCGGCTTTCTGGTAACCTCGTCAAGCGACAGGAAGACGGACATCTCGTCCTTGGGAGAGATCGTGGCGTTGAAATCCACATCGGAGGAGAAGATGCGAACCAGATTGCGGGCAATTTCCTTGCTCAGGCCTTCCGTCAGCGAGGCGCGATAGATCGCGTCGTAGATGGTCGGCATGCGCCCGACCACCCTTTCGGGCGCGTTGTTGTCGATGTCGATCTGGGGAATGGCCGCCGGTTCGGTGGCGTAGACATAGCGGTTGTCGTCGGTTCTGGCGATCGAGACCAGGTGCGCGGCGCCGCGATAGGCGCTTGCAAGGCGGACATGGGGTTGAGCCGCTTCGCGCGCGCCGTCGATTTCGAGCGAAAGGCGAAGCCGGTCTTCGGGCTTGAGCACCGTTCCGCCGAGATCGGAAGACATGACCTTGGCGAGCAGGGCGGCTTCGTCCTCGGCGATGCCCTCGTTCTCGATCGCCTTGGCGATCGCAGTCTCCTCACGGATGCGCACGACACGTTCCTCGTAGCGCAGACCCGGATATTCCGCGAGATCAGCCGTTTTCGGCCGGAAAGTCACGTTCTCGGCGGTAATGGTGACGCCGGAGGGGCTGAGCAGCGCGTTGTTCTGCAGCGAAAAACGTCCGGGGTCGAAATAGGACAGCGAGGCGATCGAATTGGCGCTGGCGTCCAGATTGGGCGCGGCATTGCGGACCATTTCCTCGATATCGGTGGAGCGCTGGCGCGGAACCTTGGACAGAAGCGGGTTGGCCGGGTCGAAATCCTCGACCTGGAGCGTCACCTCCGATTCGACCTCGGCGCCGTAGATCAGCCCGGAGGATTTTGATACCGGTTCGGGTTTGCCATTGTCCGAAAATACGGCCAGCGGATCGAAGCCGGGATAATCGAATTCGCTCTTCGGCGCGACAGCAAGCGGCGTGTCGACATGCAGGAAGGGCCGGACCTTGACGACATCGCGATTGTTCTCGCGTGAGACGGTGGAAACCATCATGACGCCGGACTTCGACGCCTCGGTGTTGAAATTGATGCCGGGCCTGTCGCCCCTGGCGATCGCCTCGCCGGGATTGGCGGGATCGACGGCCCGTTCATAGGCCTGGGCTGGAAGGGCAAGCTGTTCGCGGCCCTCGAGCGCCGCGTAAAGTGCGCCGCCCATCAAGAAGAGCGAGGTGACGCCAACGAGCACGGTGCCGCTCAGCCAGCGAAGCGAGACCTGACGCCTGTCGGGCATGCGCGAGAGCGAAATGGTGAGTGCGGGCATGTCGCCCAGCAACCCCGTCTCGATCAACGCTTCCCGCTCTGTCATCGCCCGTTCCGTGTTAATGCGACGTCTTTTCCAGTTTGCGCCTTCCGGCAATGTCGAAATGCCCGGTCCGTTCGGCGACAATTCAGCCGCGTCGCGCGAACCTGGCGACAGCCGCAGGCGCACCCTGTCTGTTTGTGACCTGTTTCGGCGAGAAATGCGACCGTAAAAGGGCATCGTCGTGAGGCGCGACCGGGAGAAAAGCGGGCTGGAAAGACGGCCGGCATAAAAAGTTCACAAATTCATTTTTTCGGTGTTGACAGTCACGAGGGCCGGGGCCTATATACCCCCCACAACGAGGGCGGCGCGCCGCTGGCGACCAGATCGCTCGCTCTTGTAACATCCAGGGAAATCGCACGAAGGTGCATTTTTCGGAAGGGCTGCAGCCCAGATCGTCTCCGTGACGAATTTGGGCAAGCGGCATGATATCGTTCCTTCGCGGGTTTGATATCGGTTCTTTGACAAGTGAATAGGAAGAAAGAGAAACGTGGAGGGCGGAGTTCCTGCCGAACACTGGGCCGTGATTCCTTCGGTCCAGATGTTCAAAAGAGACTTCGGCTAACACGTTTCGAGAATGTTACACGTCGATTTGCGCAAACCTTCGGGCGAGCAAGGATCGATGGTGTGTTTATGTTCTCGTCAAACCGTCGCGAAAGCGACGAGTTTTAAAAGCGTGACCACATCGCCATTTTCCTGGCGATGTAACAAAGCCGATCAAATCTCATATCAAACCTGAGAGTTTGATCCTGGCTC
>JAGRLL010000396.1 GCA_020441855.1 Nitratireductor sp. | reverse complement strand
GGATCAGCGAATGGGCCTTGTATTGGGTTGCCACCGCGATGCGGCGCACGCCGGAATTGATCGCGTTGGACAGGGCGAAGTCGATGATGCGCGTCTTGCCACCGAAATAGACAGCCGGTTTGGCGCGCTTGTCGGTCAGTTCCATCAGGCGAGATCCGCGTCCGCCGGCAAGGACATATGCCATGGTGTCTCTGGCCAGCGGCGCGACCGTTCTGTCCCTTCCATTCATCCCCATGTCCTCCCGTTTGTCCGTTCAATCCGCATATTTGAGCATCACGGTCGACAGCGGCGGCAAGGTCATCGTGGTGCGACCGTTTTTGGCAACCACCTTGCCGCCGTTCCCGGCATTCGTTCCACCAAAACTGGCTGAATCGGTATTCAGGATCTCCAGCCAGTCACCCTCGTGCGGCAAAGGAACAGTGTAGCCGGAACGCAATACCGGCGTGAAATTCGAAATCACGGCAATGGGTTGTGCGCCCGGCGCCTGGCGCAGCCACGCAAAGACCGAGCTTTCCGCCTCGTCCGCCAGCAGCCAGCGAAAGCCATCCGGCTCGCAGTCGCGCGCATGCAGCGCGGCGTTCTCGCGGTATGCGGCATTGAGGTTCGCGACGAGCCGGCGCATGCCTCCGTGGGCCGGCGCGTCGAGCAGATCCCAGTCGAGCGCCCGCGCCTCGGACCACTCGCGGCGCTGGGCGAATTCCTGTCCCATGAACAGCAATTTCTTGCCCGGATAGCCCCACATGAAGCCGTAATAGGCGCGCAGATTGGCGAATTTCTGCCAGTCGTCGCCCGACATCTTGTTGAGCAGCGAACCCTTGCCGTGCACGACCTCGTCATGGCTCAGCGGCAGGACGAAGTTCTCGGAAAAGGCGTAAAGCAGGCCGAAGGTCAGCTCCCGGTGATGGTGCTTGCGGTGGATCGCCTCGCGCTTCATGTAGGACAGCGTGTCGTGCATGAAGCCCATGTTCCACTTGAAGCCGAAGCCGAGGCCGCCTTCGTGCACGGGCTGGGAGACCCTGGGCCAGGAGGTCGATTCCTCGGCGATCGTCACGATCCCCTTGTGCGCGCCATAAATCTCGCGGTTCATCGCGCGCAGGAACTCGACAGCCTCGAGGTTTTCGCGCCCGCCTTTCTCGTTGGGAATCCATTCGCCCGCCTTGCGCGAGTAATCGAGGTAGAGCATCGAGGCGACGGCATCGACGCGCAGGCCGTCGACGTGAAAGCGCTCGGCCCAGAACAGCGCATTGTTGATCAGGAAGCTCGATACTTCCGTGCGGCCGAAATTGTAGATCGCCGTGTTCCAGTCGGGGTGGAAGCCCTTGCGGGGGTCGGCATGTTCGTAAAGCGCCGTACCGTCGAAGCGCGCCAGTCCGTGTTCGTCGGTCGGGAAATGGGCCGGCACCCAGTCGACCAGCACACCGAGGCCGACCCGGTGGGCGCCGTCGACGAAACGGGCGAAACCTTCCGGCTCGCCGAAGCGGGCGGACGGCGCGTAAAGCCCGGTCGTCTGGTAACCCCAGGACGGGTCGTAGGGGTGTTCGCTGACGGGCAGGAATTCGATGTGGGTGAAACCCATCTCGATGCAATAGGGGATGAGTTGTTCGGCCAGTTCGTCCCAGGACAGAAAGCCCGGTTCGCCATCCTTGCGCCGCCACGAGCCCGCATGGACCTCGTAGATCGAGATCGGTTCGCGGCGCGGGTCGGTGGACGACCAGTATTCGCGATGCGCCTTGTCGCCCCATTCATGTCGCGCACTTCCTTCGACGACCGATGCGGTTTTGGGGCGCAACTCGGAACGGAATGCGAAGGGATCGGCCTTCAGCGGTAGCCGTGTTCCGCGCGCGTCGAGGATCTCGTATTTGTAGATGGTGCCCGCGTCGATGTCGGGAATGAAGGTTTCCCAGATGCCGGAATCGCGGCGGAAGCGCATGACGTTGCACCTGCCGTCCCAGGTATTGAAATCGCCCACCACGGAGACGCGCGAAGCATTCGGGGCCCAGACCGCGAAATGGATTCCGTCGGCGCCATCGTGATGCATGGGATGCGCGCCCATCTTGTCGAACAGGCGCATGTGCCGGCCCTCGCCGATATAATAATCGTCGAAGGGTCCGAGCACCGGTCCGAAGGAATACGGATCGGCGATCTGCCATTCGCCGCCGCCATTGCGCGCCAGGTAGCGCAGTGGCCGCGGTTTTCTGATCTTCAGCCTGCCTTCGAACAGACCGTCATCGTGGATACGTTCGAGCTTGCCTGCGGCCTTGCCGTCCAGGGTGGTCGCCTCGACCTCTTCGGCGCCTGGAATGAAACAGCGCGCGATGAGAGATGCGCCAATACGGTGAACGCCGAGGATCGCGTAGGGGTCGTTTTCCTTTCCGGCAATGATCGACGCGGCCGTCTCGCGCGGGAGCCTCCACTCGTCCCTGCTCTGCGTGACCTGCTTGCGATCAGCCATTCAACCGTCAGGCCCCCGTGCTTGTCGCCCTCACTCCGACATGACGTTCCAGATATCGCTGGCGTACTGGCGAATGGTCCTGTCGGAAGAAAACCAGCCTACATGCGCCGTGTTGCGAATGGCCTTGGCGTTCCATTGCTTCGAGTCGGACCATAGCGCATCGACCTCGCGCTGCGCACGACAATAGTCGTCGAAATCGTCGGTCAGCATGAACCAGTCATGTTCGTAAAGGCCGTCGATCAGGCCGGCATAGCGGTCGTGCGCATCCGGCGAGAAGGTCCCGGTGCGTATGGCGGTCAACGCCTGGGAGAGTTCCGGCGAGGCGTCGATGGCCTCGCGCGGATTGCGGCCTTTTGCCCGCCGTTCGGCGACCTCCTCGGCGGTCAGGCCGAAAATGACGATATTGTCCTCGCCGACCTTTTCGCGAATTTCGACATTGGCCCCGTCGAGCGTGCCGATCGTGAGTGCCCCGTTCAGCGCGAACTTCATGTTGCCGGTGCCTGAGGCTTCCATGCCCGCCGTCGATATCTGCTCGGAAAGATCGGCGGCCGGAACGATGATCTCGGCCAGCGATACGCAGTAATTGGGGATGAAAACGACCTTCAACAGATCGCCAACCATCGGGTCGTTGTTGATCACCCTGGCGATGTCGTTGGCCAGCTTGATGATCAGCTTGGCGTTGTGATAGCTCGGCGCCGCCTTGCCCGCGAAGATCTTCACGCGCGGCACCCAGTCGCGCTCGGGGTGCGAGCGGATCTGGTCGTAGAGGGCCACCGCCTCGACGAGGTTGAGAAGCTGACGCTTGTACTCGTGGATGCGCTTGACCTGGATGTCGAACAGGGCGTCGGGATTTAGCCTGAGCCCGAGGCGCTGTTTCACGATACGGGCGAGCTGTTCCTTGTTGCGCCGCTTGATGGCCGAAAAACTTTCCTGGAACGCGGCATCGTCGGCACAGGCGTCGAGGCGTTCCAGCGCTTCGGTCTCGGCCATCAGGTCGTGATCGCCGACCGCGTCCTGCGCGAGCTGATAAAGGTCGGGATTGCACTGCATCAGCCAGCGGCGCGGCGTGATGCCGTTGGTCTTGTTGTTGATGCGGCCGGGATAAAGCGCATTGAGGTCGGCGAAAACCGTTTCCTTCATCAAGTCGGAATGAAGCGCCGACACGCCGTTGATCGAGTGCGACCCGATGAAGGCGAGGTTGCCCATGCGTACGCGGCGTTCGCCGTCCTCGTGGATCAGCGAGATGCGCGACACCGCGTCGTCCGGCATGCCCTGCTTGCGCGCGTGGCGCAGCACCAGTGCGTTGATCTGGTAGATGATCTGCATGTGGCGCGGGAACAACCGCTCGAGCAGCGGCACGGGCCAGCTTTCCAGCGCTTCGGGCAGCAAGGTGTGGTTGGTGTAGGCGAAGGTGTTGACCGTCAGTTCGAACGCGTCGGCGAATTCCAGGCCTTCCACGTCGATCAGCAGCCGCATCAGTTCGGCGACCGCGATCGCGGGATGGGTGTCGTTGAGCTGGATGGCAACCTTGTCGGCGAAATTCTCCAGCGTCCCATAGGTGTGCATGTGGCGGCGGATGATGTCCTGCAACGATGCCGCCACGAAGAAATATTCCTGGCGCAGACGCAATTCCTGGCCGGCGATGTGGGAATCGGCGGGGTAGAGAACCTTGGTCAGGGCTTCCGCCTTGTTGCTTTCGAGCAGCGCGCCAACATGGTCGCCGGCGTTGAAGCGCTCGAGCAGGATCGGATCGATCGGCTGCGCCGACCACAGGCGCAGCGTGTTGACCCGGTTGCCCTTCCAGCCGACGACCGGCGTGTCGTAGGCGGTCGCGATCAGCCGTTCGGCGGGCTTCCAGTTGAAGGTCGGATTGCCCCTGGAATCGGTGCCGGAGGGTTCGGCGACGCCGCCGAAGCCTATCTCGTAGGAAGATTCGCGCCGTTCGAATTCCCACGGATTGCCGTGGCTGAGCCAGGTCTCAGGCAGTTCCACCTGCCATCCGTCCGAAATCTCCTGACGGAACAGGCCGTGCTGATAGCGGATGCCGTAGCCATAGGCCGGAATGTTGACGCTCGCCATCGATTCCATGAAGCAGGCCGCCAGACGCCCGAGGCCGCCATTTCCCAGCGCTGCGTCGGGCTCCAGCTCGCGCAGCATGTCGAAATCGACGCCGAGACTTGCCAGCGCCTGGCGCAGCTCGCCCTGCAGGCCGAGATTGGAAATCGCGTCGCGCAGCAGGCGGCCGATCAGGAATTCCAGCGAGAAGTAGTACACGCGCTTGGCGCCGATGGCGTAGACCTCGCGCGTCGACTGCATCCAGGCATCGATGATGCGGTCGCGCACCACCAGGATCGTCGCATGCAGCCAGTCGTGCGGCTTGGCGGCCTTGGTGTCCTTCCCGGTGCCGTGGATAAGACGCTCGATGATTTCCGTCGCAAGAACGCGGGGGTCGCTGTCGAGCGGTTTGATAAAGGGCGCATGTTCGGCTTTGGTATTCATCGAGCGGTCTCGTTCGGGAGATTTCGGATCGTCGTGCATCGGCCGAAACCCTGGCGTGTGTCCGACAATGGATGGTTACTGGACAATTTGCGCCACCATGAAGCCATTCGGACCCAGATGGACCCTGGATTTGCCCGTGGTCGCGGCTTCGAAAAGCAGCGGTTCGATTTCGCGGGAAAGCGGCATCTCGACCTCGCCGCGCGAAAGATTGAAGCAGCAGAAAATCCGGTCCCCACGCTCGAAGGCCAAAAGCGGCTCGGGTGCGTCCACGAATTCGGTCTTGCCGGTGCGCAGCGCCGGCTCGGTTTTGCGCAGGCCGATCATCCTTCGGTAGAAATCGAGGACCGTCCCCTTCTCTTGCTGGCGCGAGACGGCGTGGGCGAGTTGCGGTTCCTTTACCGGCAACCAGGTGGACGGCGCGTCGGAGAAGCCGCCATTCGGCGCCTCGGCGTCCCAGACCATGGGCGTGCGGCAACCGTCGCGCCCCTTGTCCTCCGGCCAGAAACTGATGCCTTGCGGGTCTGTCAGTTCCTCGAACTTCAGATCGGTCTCCGTCTGGCCGAGTTCCTCGCCCTGATAGAGGCAGATCGATCCTTCCAGCGATAGCAGCAGCGCCGCGCTCAGCTTTGCCAGCGTTTGCGAATTCTCGCCGTGTTCCTTCCAGCGGCTGATATGGCGCACGACATCGTGGTTGGAGAAGGCCCAGCACGGCCAGCCCCCCTGCGCCCTGGTGAAGAACTCGATGACCTGGTCCCTGAAATGGGCGGGGTCGAAGGCCGGCCGCAGCATCTCGAAGGAATAGGCCATGTGCAGCCGGTGGCCGCTCGTGTAGCGGCCCATGATTTCGATGGCGTGGTGGGCGTCGCCGACCTCTCCGACAAGCATGCGGTCGTCGTAACGGTCGAGCAGGGCGCGTATGCGCTCCAGAAAGCCGATGTTCTCCGGCTGGTTCTTGGAGAACAGGTGATACAGCATGTCATAGGGCCGCCAGGCGTTGCGCGACTGGGGCCTGAAATCCGCCGGATCGTTCCTGAGGATGCGATCGTGGAAGTAGTAATTGACCGTATCGAGGCGGAAACCGTCGACGCCGCGGTCGAGCCAGA
>JAGRLL010000395.1 GCA_020441855.1 Nitratireductor sp. | reverse complement strand
TCCGCAAGAAGGGCAAGCTGCCGTGTAAAACCGTTTCCATGGACTACGAACTGGAATACGGCACCGACACGATCGAGATGCATGCCGATGCGATCCGTCCGGGCCAGAAGACCATCCTTGTCGATGACCTGATCGCCACCGGCGGCACGGCGCAGGGAGCGATCAAACTGCTGCGCGAACTGGGCGCGGATATCGTCGCGGCCTGTTTCGTCATCGATCTGCCGGATCTGGGCGGCGCCGGGAAGATCGAGGCTATGGGCGTGCCGGTCAGATCGCTGGTCGCGTTCGAGGGGCATTGATTTCGCTCACGGCCGTTCCTCGCTACGCGAGGGCCTGCGCGGGCGCGGCCTAGTCGGCCGGCTCGCTCTTCGCTCGCTTTGATGGATTCAGCGGTGCCTTCGGCTCCGCGTCCGTTCTCGGCTGGCGGATTCGTTCCAAATCCATGGCCTGCCACGGAAGGACGGAACCAATCGCTTCACGAGGGCCTGCGCGAAGGCACATACGCAGATCGGCCGGACTTGTTCCCTTCAACTCGCACACATTGATTTGATGGGGCAAATGCATTGCATTTGACCGGAGTCAAATTGCAGAGGCGAAATTTTCGTATTAGCTTCTCCTAATGTTAATGGGAGAAGACTTGCATGTTCACCACCAATGAAGGCAGTTTCGATAGGGCGTTCCGCGTGATCGTCGGCCTCGGTCTCCTGGCGTTGTTTTTCCTGTATCCGCAGGCTTCCTGGCGCTACTGGACGCTGATCGGCATCGTGCCGCTGCTCACCGGTCTTGTGGGCTGGTGCCCGCTCTATTCGGTGTTCGGCCTTTCGACCTGTCCGACCAAGCGCTGAAGCGTTTCACGGGCAATTCGTCTAGTGATGGGCCGCGAAGGCGTTGGCCCAGAACTGGAACGCGGGAATGACGGCGCATAACAGCGCGCCGGCCAGTCCCCACCAGCGCCACGGCGTCAGCTGCGGATGAATTCCGCTGCGCCCGAGCGCGAAGAGCGACAGGTTCACCATTGCGAAAACCGCCAGCACGATGAGGCTGGTCAATTGCGCAAGCCCGACCAGTGGAAAGGTGAGCGCCAGCAGGACGATCAGGCCGGCCACGGCCAGCGTTGCGCGCACCGGCGTATGTCGGCGTGGGCTGACCCTGCCGAACCACGCCGGAACCAGCCCTTCATTGGCCATTCCGTAGAGCGTTCGTGAGGCCATCAGGATCTGTACCAGGACGCCGTTGATCATGGCTATCGCCGCCATGGCGGCAATCGGCTCGCGGCTCGTTCCGGTCAGCCGCTCGAACAGGACCGCTAGCGGGGCCTGCGAGCTGGCAATCGTCTCGCGGCCGGGGGCGGCGACGGCGACCAGCGCCAGCAATACGTAGAGCACAATGGTAATGCCAAGCGTCCACAGGATTGCACGTGGCGCCGTGCGTTCCGGGTTCACCGTCTCCTCGGCCATGTTCTCGATGTCCTCGAAACCGACGAAGGCGAAGAAGGCGATAAAGGCGCCGGCAAATATCGGTGCGAAACCAGCCAGTCCGTGACCGAGGCCGATCATGTCGGCGGGGGCGGGAAGGTCACCCAGAAAGGGCAGGCCCGCGGCGATGACCACGATCAGCGTTGCGACCTCGAGCAGCGTGATCGCTGCGGCAAGCAGCACGCTTTCGCGCACGCCCCAGATGGCGATGGCGGCGAGCACGACGATGATCGCAATCACCAGTACCGGTTCGGGCAGCGGGATCAGCGTGCCGGCATAGCCGGCGAAGGCGAGCGCGATGACTGCGCTTGAGATGATGCCGACGAGAGAAACGGCGATACCGGAAATGCGTCCCCAAAATTGCCCGAGGCCGCGAGAAACGAAGACCGCGTCGCCGCCGGCCAGGGGGAAAACGCGCACCAGCACAGCATAGGACATTCCCGTGGCGCCGGCGATCAGACCGGCCAGCAGGAAGGACATCGCTGCAGCATCGCCGGCGAGCGACAGGATCTCGCCGATCAGGGCAAAAATGCCGGCACCGACCGTGACGCCCACGCCATAGAAGACGAGAAGCGGCAGGGACAGCGTTCGACGCAGGGTTTCAGGCGGCAAATCCGGCGCGTTCATGCTAACATCCTAGCAGAGCCTGTTTGCCGTCACATGACGCGGATCAACAGCCATGCCGTTTCAACTTCGCCTATTGCCGGGTGCAGATATCCTGCGTGCCGTTGATGGTGATGATGGCGGTGTCGCCCTTGGTGTGGAGCTCATAGCCGCCGCCGACATAGCGCGAACCGGAACCCGATGGCGCGATTTGCAGGCGGACTTCCGGAAAGCTGTCGTGACTGACGAAAGCGAGGCTTTCACTGGCGCTGTTGACGAAGCGCACCACCAGCGGAATGCCCTCGTTGCAGGAGAAGGCGACCGTGTGGGTCTCCGACTGCGTTTGCTGTTGCTGCTGCTGGCCGGCGGCTTCCATGGCCGTGATCTGGTAGAGTTGCCGGAACGGTTCATTGTTGTGCGAGTAGAGGATGACGCGGGCGGAAACATCCAGCGCGATCTGTACGTTGCGCGAGCGATCGAGCAGATACATGGCCGACTCGTCGGGACCAAGTTCCTCGAACTGGAAACGTGCGCCGTTATCGCCCCGTTCCTGCCATTGCCTCGGGCCGACCCGGATGAAATGGCCCCCGGGATAGTAGACCGCGCTGACATTCGCGCTGTTGACCTGGGCTTGTGCACTTGCCGCGGCAAAGAGCGCCATAATGGCAAGGCTCAGCGTCGCAAGGGCGGCGAACGCAGTTGCACGTATTGCGACGGGCGATTGCAGGCGTCGGGATGAACGTTTCATGATTGCTCCAATGATGCCGGAAACGGAATAAGACCGGGCGGGCATGTTGCCGGCCGGTCAACGGCAGGCGTTCTCGTCGTCGTTCTTCATTGCGCAGACGATGGCATTGCCGCGGAAGTTGCCATATTGGGCGATGAGGCTAGCCGTAAAATAGCGCCATTTGTTGCGGGTATCGTCAATTGCTGCCTTTACCGCGCGCCCGAAATTGCCGTTGATTGCACCGCGCGGACTTCCTCCCTTGCCGATCCTGCCCGAACGCGGATCGATCAGCCCGACATCCTTGTTGAGCGCCTTGTGGCGGATGCGCTCCCCGCTGGAGCCGTAGCGGCAGAGTGCTCTTTCGGGCTTGCCCTGGAAGCATCCGCTGATGAGACCGGCGGGGAAGGGCGCGCGAACGGCAGGATCGAGCCAGGGGGCGGGGCCGTTCTGGCCCAGACCTTCCGGGTTGTCCTCGCCGATGGGGCCGTTGGCGGGAATATCCACCCAATTGGAGTGGGAATAGAAATCCTGCGCCGCATGAAAGGCGAGCCCCAATGCATCCAGCACTTCGCATTTGGCGCGGCCGGGCTGGCCGTTATAGGTGCAGGGCACGAAACTGGGAATTTCCATCGTGTTGACCCTGCCGTTACCGTCGGCGATGCGGCCTGCCTTCTTCACCGCGTCGCGCAAGGCACGGAAGATGAAGCTGCGGCAAGCTTCGAGCGCGGCGACCGCCTGCTTCTCGCTTTGCGGATAGCCGGGGACAGCGAGGTGATCGCCATTGTCGCAATGGGAGGAGGAAACGTTCATCAGGCCACGTTCGGGACTGTCGGGCGCGCCGACAGCGCCCATCCGGCCAGTGGTGCCCGCCAATTCCTCCAGCGTCCCGGGACCCAATCCTTCGCGTTTCAAGGCAAGGTAGGTGATGCGCTCGTGTTCGGCGGCCTGCCCCAGACTGCCGATGCTGCCGAATGCGGAAGCATGAGAAACAGGCAACAAAAAAAATGCCGCGATAGCGGCCAACGATTTCAGCATGAATTGACCCCGGCCCGGTTTTTGCGAGCGCCCCTGGGTGCCAGTGTTCAACACCAGTGCGGGGATGTAAACCGCCGGAGGGCAGGTTCTGCCGATACCGGCAAACAAAATGCCCCGCCTGCCTTGGTGGCAGTACGGGGCATCTTCTGGAGAAATAGGGCTGACAAAACCCTATGCCCTGTAGCTGGTAACGCAATGTGTGCAATTCAACCTCACCGGTGCACAACACGAAGAGGCGGGCAGGCCGGTGTGACTTTTATCACAGTGTGCATTTGATGCGTTAAATTGCACATCTGCCTGGAAACCACGTCCCCATCTTCAGGTCACGACAACGGCAATGATGCTTCGTCGCAACTGGCCCGGAACTGACAGTCCGACAAAGGGCCATCAACCTGGAGAAATGAAATGACCAA
>JAGRLL010000394.1 GCA_020441855.1 Nitratireductor sp. | reverse complement strand
ATTCATGATCATGCCGGTCGGCGCAACCTCCATCGCCGAAGCCGTGCGCATGGGAGCGGAGATCTTCCATACGCTCAAAAAGGATCTGAGCCAGGCCGGCTACAACACGTCCATCGGCGACGAGGGCGGTTTTGCGCCGAACCTGAAAAGCGCCAAGGCGGCGCTCGATTTCATCATGGGATCGATCGAGCGCGCCGGCTACAAGCCTGGCGAGGAAATCGCGCTGGCGCTTGATTGCGCGGCCACGGAATTCTACAAGGACGGCAATTACGTCTATGACGGCGAGAAGAAGACGCGCGATGCGAAAGCGCAGGCGCGCTATCTAGCCAAGCTCGCCGCCGACTACCCCATCGTCTCGATTGAGGACGGCATGGCCGAGGACGACTGGGAAGGCTGGAAGCTGCTGACCGACATGATCGGCGACAAGGTGCAATTGGTTGGCGACGACCTGTTCGTCACCAATACCAGCCGGCTTTCCGACGGCATCGCCATGGGTGTCGCCAATTCGATCCTGATCAAGGTCAACCAGATCGGCACGCTTTCCGAAACGCTCGACGCGGTCAACATGGCGCACAAGGCGGCCTATACGGCGGTCATGTCGCACCGTTCCGGCGAAACCGAGGACTCGACCATCGCCGACCTTGCCGTCGCCACCAATTGCGGGCAGATTAAGACCGGCTCGCTGTCGCGCTCCGACCGGCTGGCGAAGTACAACCAGCTGATCCGCATCGAGGAAGAGCTTGGCCCCGCAGCAAAATATGCGGGCAGGGGTTTCATCAAGGCGGGCTGACCGCAGGGGCGGCAAGCATGGGCGGCGAAGCGGACATCCTTTCTGTCTTCCTGGTGCAGGCTGAAGCTTGCGAGAAGCTCGGTTCGCCTTTCACCGGCATGGTTTGCCGGCTGCTCGCGCGTCTCCTTCGCAGCGAAAGCGAAATTGGCCGGATCGTGTTCGGCTGGCAGGGCAATCCCGCACCGGGCGCCGATTCCGTGCCGCTACGGCTTTGCGGCGCGCTCAACCACCTCGTCATTACCGGCGCGGATGGCGCGCTCGGGCGGCTTTATCCCCCCGCCAGCGAAACACCGGAGGAAGCTGCTCTGGCGCACGAGATCGAACGCGTGCTGGAGGAACATGCCGGCCATGTCGCGCAATTCCTGAAGTCCGCGCCGCAGACCAACGAAGTTCGCCGCTCGGTTGCGCTGCTGCCCGGCTGGCTGTGGCTTGCGGCGCATTACGGCAAGCCGCTGGCCATCAGCGAAGTGGGGGCAAGCGCCGGGCTGAACCTTTTTTCCGAGCGCTATCTGCTGAAGACGGAAACGTTTCTACGCGGCAAGGCAGACTCTTCGGTGATCCTGCCGACTTCATGGCGCGGCGACGTACCGCCAGATACCGCCATCGAGGTGGCCGACAGGGCAGGGTGCGATCTGGCGCCAATAGACCCGGCCGACCGAAACGCGCGCGAAAGGCTCATCTCCTATGTCTGGCCCGATCAGCGCGACCGCGTGGAGCGCATCTCCGCGGCAATAGAAACCGCAATGGCTAGTGGCGCGAAAAGCCCGGTCGAGAAGGCCGACGCGGCGGACTGGCTGGAACGCCGGCTTAGGCGGGATTTCGACGGCGCCGTGCACGTCGTTCAGCACACCATCGCCTGGCAATACTTTCCCGAGGCGGTGAAGGCGCGCGGCGAGGCGGCGCTGGCGCAAGCCGGCGCGCGGGCGACGAATGACAGGCCGCTGGCGCGGTTGATGCTCGAGGCCGACGGCAATTCACCCGGCGCAGCGATCTCGCTGACGCTTTGGCCGGGCGGGGAGACGCATGCGCTCGGCCGCGCCGACTATCACGGACAATGGATCGAGTGGCGCAATCCGGCGGTCTGACCTCCACCTGATCGCCATCCGATTGGCTGTCTGCTTGCCGTGCGATTACTGTTCGATTGCCGGGCACTTCCACCCCGTCTTTCGCCACTTCGCGCGCGCAATAAACCCCGCGTTAATCATGATCTGCCTAGATGGTGCGAAGTCAAAGAGTCTCGAGTTCGACGGGGACAAAACTTGTCTACACGCCAGCGCAAGAACAGTTCGCTATCCAGATTGGCCGTCCCCGCCATCTGTTCGCTATTGATTGCATATTTCCTGTTTCATGCGTGGTCGGGCCGCTACGGCATCGTCGCCATGCAGGAAATGGAAGAAGAGCGCACCCGGCTCGAATTCGAGCTTGTGCGGGTCAAGGAAAAGCGTGCGGCGCTGGAAGCGCGCGTCACGCTTCTTCGCGACGGGACGATCGAGAAGGACATGCTGGACGAACAGGCGCGCCACATGCTCGGGCTTGTCGGTCCCGATGAGATCGTCATCCTGCGATGATCCCATGAATTAACATTATTTCGGTTAATATTATTAAATTAACCGGTTTAAGTTGATCGATCGCAGACGGGTTATGCGGTTTTTGCAATTGAAAACCCCGCCCGGTGCAATACACTCTCCTTATCGCGTTATGTTGTCGCGCCCCGGGTCTCGCCCTTGTTTCCGAGGCTGGCGCGATCGGGGAAGAGCGCGGCCGGTTCGCACCGGAACGCGACGGAACACAGGGAGAGAGGCGCATGGCTGCGAGTGCGGCAAAATCCGGCACATCCTCGTCCAAGAATTCGGGCTCGTCCAGAAAAGCGAGCGGCAAGTCGGACACCAAGGCCGGGGTGGTTGAGATTATCACGCATTTCGATGCGCCGTCGCCTGCGAAGTTCTCCACCGAACAGGAGCTTCAGGCCTACCGCGACATGCTGCTCATCCGCCGTTTCGAGGAAAAGGCCGGCCAGCTTTACGGCATGGGCCACATCGGCGGCTTCTGCCACCTCTACATCGGGCAGGAGGCGGTGGTCGTCGGCCTCGAGGCGGCGGCGAAAGAGGGCGACAAGCGTATCACCTCGTACCGCGACCACGGC
>JAGRLL010000065.1:13407-19225 GCA_020441855.1 Nitratireductor sp. | reverse complement strand
TTGATGATCTGCTTGATGCCGGCCTTTTCGAGTGGCGGGAAATGGCGGAAGCCGACTTCCAGCGACGGCGTGATGCGGTCGATATCGGGTTGCAGCAATTCGTGGCCGAAATCCCATGGCGTATTGACCGGCGACCACGGCTTGCAGGCCTTTTCATAGGTGCCCAGCAGCATGCCCTGGCGTTCCTGGCGTGTGTAGATTTCACCTCGAAAATCAATGACATGACACAATTCTCGGCCGGTCTGCTCGTTGAACTCCATGACCTCCGGCATCGGCTCGGTCAGGAGGTACATGTGTTCCATTGCCAGAACCGGCAGTTCCAGACCCACCATGCGGCCGATCTCGCGCGCCCACAGGCCGCCGGCATTGACGACATGCTCGGCTCGGATCGTGCCCTGCTCGGTGACGACGTTCCAGGTGCCGTCCGGGTCCTGCGTCAGTTCCCTGACCGGATTGCGCAGCACGATTTCCGCGCCAAGCTGCCGCGCGGCCTTGGCGTAGGCATGCGTGGTGCCGGAAGGATCGAGGTGGCCTTCTACCGGGTCCCACAATGCGCCGACGAAATTCGTCTCGTCCATGATCGGGAACATGGCCTTGGCTTCCGAGGGCGTGACCAGTTCGGTATCCATGCCGAGATAGCGGCACTTGGCGTGGACGAGCCGCAGGAAATCCATGCGCTCGGGCGTGTCAGCCATCTGGAAGCCGCCGACCAGGTGCAGCGAACAGGACTGGCCGGTCAGTTTCTCCAGTTCCTCGTAAAGAGAGATGGTATAGGCTTGGAGCTTGGCGACGTTCGGATCGCCGTTGAGCGTGTGGAAACCGCCCGCCGCATGCCATGTGGAGCCCGATGTCAGTTCCGAACGCTCGATCAGCATGATGTCGGTCCAACCGGCCTTCGCCAAATGGTACAAAACCGAACATCCGACAACACCGCCACCGATGACGGCGACCCTGACATTGTTTTTCATGGGACCTCCCAAAATTGTGAAAGGCTTTCGCCCTTCATGAAGGCTATCTTGCCCGTCGTCGCGAGTCCTAGCCAAAATGCGGCGTTGAATCGTCATTTTCGACCAAACTGACGACAATTGGCGCGACCGCTCGAGGGCGCCGGGCCCGGTTTCGCGTCACCGGGACAAGCGGCGCATACATGTAACGCCGGCATGTGACGAAGGGCACATCGCCAGGACGGCGTTTATGGCAGTATGCATCGTACGGGTGCTTCGCATGCTTGGCGTAACGGGTCTCGCGACTGAATGCTTGGAAACGTTCCGGCGCGGGCTACCGCAACCATAGGATGTCGTGATAGGCGTAACCTTGCCGGCACCTTCCCGGTTTAGTAGCCTTTACGTAACGGCACGCGAAACCTCGGACACAGACCAAAACCCAGACAGGGAACCGAAACGATGACTGCATCAGCATTGAAAATCGTCGGACGCCCCGGGCTCAGAAATCTTCTGGCGGCTGCGACCAGCGTCCTTTTCGTCCTCGCCCTCACGGTTGCCGGCGCACAGGCATCCACCGGCAAGCGCGTGGCGATGGTCGTCGGCAACAGCGCCTACGAACACGCACCCCAGCTCGCCAATCCGTCCAATGACGCCGCCGACATGGCCAGCGCGCTCAGGTCGATCGGTTTCGTCGTCATCGAGGGTCAGGATCTCACCAATCGCGGCATGCGCGACAAGATCAGGGAATTTTCGAGCGAATTGCGCGGCGCGGATGTCGGCATGTTGTTTTATGCCGGTCACGGCCTGCAGGTGAACGGTCAGAACTACCTGGCGCCGATCGACGCCAAGCTCGATTTCGAGAGCGATCTCGATTTCGAAACCATCCCGCTCGACTTCATCCAGCGCCAGATGGAGCGCGAGGTGAAGACCATCCTGCTGTTTCTCGATGCCTGCCGCGACAATCCGCTGACGCGTTCCTTCAAGAGCGCTTCGCGTTCGGGCGGTGCGGGCAAGGGCCTTGCCGAGGTGAAGTCCGCGCCGGGCACGCTGATCGCGTTTTCCACCGATCCGAACAATGTCGCGCTCGACGGCAAGGGCCGCAACAGCCCCTTCACCACGGCGCTGCTCAACAATATCGGCCGCAAGGATGTCGAAGTCCAGACCATGATGACGCTGGTACGCAAGGATGTATTCGACAATACCGACGAGCAACAGACGCCCTGGATCAACTCCTCCCTGCTCGGTGCGTTCTACTTCGTTTCCGACGAAGACGCGACGGCTGCCACGGCTTCTGCGGAAACATCCTCATCCAATGCGAGCGGATCGAGCACAACCAGGGCAAGTTCGAACGGATCGTCGGTCGACAATGCCCAGATCGAAAAGCTCGCTTGGGATTCGGTCAAGGATTCGAACAATCCCGACGAACTTCAGGCGTTCATCTCCAGCTTCGGTTCGAGTTTCTTCGGCAAGCTCGCCCGGTTGAAACTGCAGCGCCTGCGCGAGGCCGCCAAGGAAACCGAGACCGCCGGGCAGGCAAACACCGACGATCCCGCACGGGAGCAGCAGGTGGCAAGTCTGGAGCAGCCGAAGGAAGCAAAGGAGGCGACGCGAAAGCTTGAGCCCGAACTCGACCCGCGCGAGATCGTACAAGGGATCCAGGAGGAACTCGTCAGACTTTCGTGCAATCCCGGCCGTCCCGACGGGATATGGGGCCGCCGCAGCCAGAGCGCCCTCGATTCCTTCGCCCGCAGCGCCAAGGTGCAGCTCGCCTCGGCCCAGCCGGATGCCGAACTGTTCGATCAGCTGAAAAACTACGATGGCAAGGGCTGTCCGGTGGCAAGAAGCTGCCCGTCGGGCCAGCGGATGAACTCGCGCGGTCAATGCTATACACCGCAGCGTCAGGTCAACACCGAGGCGCCCCGCACGCGTTCGGCGCGCCAACAGGTGATCGAACAGCCGCAACAGCAACGGGTGATCGTGCGCCAGCCGCAACAGCAGCAGGTCATCATCCAGCAGCAGCCGCAGCAACAGGTTATCGTCGAGCAGCAGCCGGGCGTTATCGTCCAGCAGCCCGGCGTCATCGTAGAGCAGCAGCCGCAGCCCCGGCCCAACCCGATCGGCGGCCTTATCGGCGGCGCCATACGCTTCGGCGCGGGTTGCGTGCTCCTGGGTGGTTGCTGAGGCCGACCTAACGTAAACGAACGAAAACACCCCCGGATCGCAGGATCCGGGGGTTTTCATGTTGCCCGCAAAGAGCGTTTGTCAGTCGCCGTTGGTATAGGATTCGATGTGGGAGAAGGCATCGCGCAGCGCTTCCGACCATCCCGTTGAGAGCGAGCGGAAATAGGCATCGTCGGCCTGAATGCGCCTTTGCTCGCCGATGAAATAGGTGTCGGTGCGGTAGATCAGCATGTCGATCGGCATGCCGACCGAAAGGTTGGAGCGCAGGGTGGAATCGAAGGAGATCAGCAGCAGCTTGGCTGCGTCGCCCATCCGCATCTCCGGCACCGCCACGCGGTCGAGTATGGGCTTGCCGTATTTGTGCTCCCCGATCTGGAAGAACGGCGTGTCGGCGGTTGCCTCGATAAAATTGCCCTCGTTGTAGATCTGGAACAGCCGCGGACTATCGCCCTTGATCTGGCCACCAAGAATGAACGACGCCTGAAAGGCGGAAGCGTTCGGACCCAGGCTCTCGCCATTGGTCTTGTGGACTTCGCGCAGCGCCTCTCCAACGATACGGGCCGCCTGGAACATCGTGCCGGTGTTCAGGAGATTGCGGCCATCCTCGTCGTGGCCCGGATCGGCGATATCCTCGTTGAGAAGGCTGACGACCGATTGCGACACCGACAGATTGCCGGCGCCGAGCAGGACAAGCACGCGATCGCCCTTCTCTTCCCAGACATGCATCTTGCGGAAGGAGGCAATGTTGTCGAAGCCCGCATTGGTGCGGGTGTCGGAAGCGAAAATGATGCCGCGGTCGAGGCGAAGGCCGACACAATATGTCATGGGCGGCGATCTTATCGAGATTCCCGGACCGCTCAAGCGGCAAGAATGCCGCGTCGACCGGGCATTTTGCTATTGCTGGGTCTGCCTGACAACGGAGACGTGGACGGACAGCGTATCGACGCCCGTGCCGCGCCGGACACCGCGAATGGGGGCGGCATCGGCCGCGTCCAGACCGCTTGCAAGGCGCACGTAGTGATCGTCGGGACACACGCCGTTGGCGGGGTCGAAGCCGACCCAGCCCAGCCCGGCAACATCTGCCTCGACCCAGGCGTGCTGCGCCTCGGCGCCGACGTCGCCTTCGCGAACCACAAGATAGCCCGTGACGTAGCGCGCCGGCAGGTCGAGCTTGCGGCAGACGGCAAGGAAAACATGGGCAAAGTCCTGGCACACGCCATGCCCGGCCTTCAGCGCGTCGGCCGCCGTCGTGGTGACATCGGTACGGCCGGAATCGAAATGCATGCGTTCGCGGATCGACCCCATCAGCGCGTGATAGAGCGCGATCTGGTCGCGGTGCTTGCCCTCCAGCGAAGCGGCGATTGAAGCAATTGTCCTGTCGGCGCGCGTCAGCGGCGTTTCGCGCACGAAGAGCCGGGGCGTGGGCGAATTGGGCAATTGGCCGACGATGCCGTCGGCGTCGCTTGTCCTGACGGTGCCGGTGACCCGAATCTCCAGTTCGCTGCGCTCTTTCGTCTGGTTCACCACATGGACCAGATTGCCATACGCATCGATCCACTTTGCCGCGCTTTCGATGCCGGGGGCCTCGATATGCCAGTCGAGCACCTTCTGGGCGTTGGTGTCGCCCGGCGTCAGACGCAGTTCCTGTACGCCGTAGCGCACGGGTTGCTCGTACCGATGAACGGTCGAATGCTCGATCGCGATTTCCATGCCGCTTCCGAAGCGCCTTTGTCAGAAAAAGTTGTAGCTCTCGGCAATCGAGGCGCCGAGGGCATTGTTGGAGGCGATAAAGCTGCTGAGAAACTCATGCAGGCCTTTCTGGAAGATGACGTCCATATCGCCGTTTTTCAACTCTTCATGGATGGTTTGCCCGATCTTGTGGCATTCGTAGCGGGCGCCGTAGATGTGTTCCAGATCGCCGAGCGTCGAATCCATCCATCGATAGCAATGTGCCAGCGAGCGCGGCATTTCCTCGCGCAGGATCAGGAAATCGGCGATGTTCCACGCCTTGTAGCGGTCGCGGTAGACGTGGCGGTAGGAGCGATGCGCGGAAGCCGCACGCAGGATCATCGACCATTGCCGATTGTCGAGTTCGGAACCGACGAACTCGCTGCGCGGCAACAGCACGTAATATTTGACGTCGAGGATGCGGGCAGTGTTGTCCGCCCTCTCGTTGAAGGTGCCAAGCTGACAGAAGGCATAACCCTCGTCGCGCAGGATCGTGTTCAGCATTGCGCCGCGGAACTGCGCGGTATTGCGCTTGATCCAGTCGAGCAGTGCCGGCATGTCGTTGGTGGAGATCGACGATGGCCGGATGCGCGAGAATTCCAGCCAGGTCGTGTTAATGCTCTCCCACATCTCGGTGGTGATCGCGGTACGCACCGAACGGGCATTGGACCGCGCCAGGGTCAGGCAGGAGCGCACCGAGGAATTGTTGTCCTCGTCGAAAAGCATGAAGTCGCGCACCAGCGGCACCGCCGCCGTTTCGTGCTTCTCGAAGAACGGCGCCTCTATGGCCGCGGCCTGAAGCGTGGAATCCCATTGTTCGCGCTCGGATTCCTCGATTCCCGGTTCCAGCGACATGCGGTAGCCGACATCGAGGAGCCGGGCCATGTTCTCGGCCCTCTCCATGTAACGGCACAACCAGTACAGGTTGGAGGCGGTGCGACCGAGCATCAATCCTCCAGTATCCA
>JAGRLL010000065.1:7860-13392 GCA_020441855.1 Nitratireductor sp. | reverse complement strand
CCGCCCTGGGAGGAATTGACCACCAGCGAACCCTTCTTCAGCGCAACGCGGGTGAGACCGCCCGGCGTGATGCGGATGCGGTCGCCGACGAGAACGAAGGGACGCAGATCGACGTGGCGCGGCGCGATGCCCTTCTCCACGAAGGTCGGGCAGGTCGACAGCGCCAGGGTGGGCTGGACGATGTAATTGTTGGGCCGGGCCTTGATGCGCTTGGCGAATTCGGCGCGCTGCTGCTTGGTCGACGTCGGACCGACCATCATGCCGTAACCGCCCGAACCGTGCACCTCCTTGACCACCAGTTCTTCCAGATGTTCGAGGACGTATTTGCGCTCGTCGTCAATGGCGCAATTGTAGGTCGGCACGTTGTTGAGGATCGGCTTTTCGCCGGTGTAGAACTCGATGATCTGCGGCACGAAGGTGTAGACCGCCTTGTCGTCGGCGATCCCGGTTCCGGGCGCATTGACGATGGTGACATTGCCGGCCCGATAGGCCGAGAACAGTCCGGGCACCCCGAGTGTCGAGTCGGGACGGAAGGTCAGCGGATCGAGATAATCGTCGTCTATGCGCCTGTAGATCACGTCGACGCGCTTGGGTTTTTGCGTCGTACGCATGTAGACGCAGCCGTCGTCGACATACAGGTCGTCTCCCTGGCAAAGTTCGACGCCCATTTCGTCGGCCAGGAAGGAATGCTCGAAGAATGCCGAATTGTAGATACCGGGCGTCAGCACGACGATGGTCGGGTCGCCGCTGCAATTGGGCGGGGCGACCGATTGCAGCGTGCGCCGCAAATTCTCGGGGTAGTGCTCGACGGGGGCAACGCGATGGCGCGCGAACAATTCCGGCACGAGGCGCATCATCGCCTCGCGATCCTCGATCATGTAGGAGACGCCGGATGGCGTGCGGAGGTTGTCCTCCAGCACATAGAACTCGTTTGCCGCGACCCGCACCAGATCGACACCGATGATGTGCGAATAGACGCCGAGGGCGGGATCCTGACCGATCATCTGCGGGCAGAAGGCGGAATTCTGGAGGATAAGCGCCTCGGGCACGCGGCCGGCGCGAATGATCTCCTGACGGTGGTAGATGTCGTGCAGGAACGCGTTCATGGCACGCACGCGCTGCTCGATGCCGCGTTCGAGCTTGCGCCATTCCGCCGCCGATATGATGCGCGGCACGATATCGAAGGGAATCAGACGTTCGTTGGATTCGTTGGAGCCGTAGACGGCGAACGTGATGCCCAGCCGACGAAAGATGGCTTCCGCATCCTTCGCCTTTTGTTTCAGGCCACCCTTGGGCTGCGCGGCGAGCCATTCGGCGATGCCTTTATAGCTCGACCGGATGTCGCCATTTGCGGTGACCATTTCGTCAAAATACTTTTCCGGCGGGGAACCGTACAATCCAACCCTCATACAAACCGGCAACCAATTGTGCCAAACTAGCATCGGGTGCAAGAGACGGACAACCGTACCATTTGCCTAAAAATGAGGCATCCAGGCATTTATCCGGTTTGTACATGCGCCACTTGAATTTGAAACGATTCGTACAGCACTATCGCGCGATCGGGGTGGAACAATACAGTGTCAGCCAGGGAGACCTCCGCAATGCACAGCATGGTGTCGCCTTACCGCCTGCTCACCGCTTCAATCCTGCTTCTGGCGCTGGGCGGTCAGGCCCTGGCGGCAAGGCCGGACACGCGGGCCATGACCTGCGCGCAAGGTCGCGCGCTCCTTGCCGGGCGCGGAACGCTCGTCATGTCTACGGGCCCCCACACCTACGAGCGATTTGTCCACAATCGCGGCTTCTGCAGTCTCAGCCAGGAAACCTCGGCGCAACACGCACCGACGCTGGACGATCCGCGTTGCCGGATTGGCTATATTTGCGTCGAAGCCACGCGACTGCTCAAGTAATCCCCTCCCGGTCGAATACCCCTTCCGGTCCGGCAAATCTGACAGGCAGGAGAAAGCATGAATTTCGCTGTCGCACTCAAAACGGCCTGCGTGCTGCTCACGGCTTGGGCAATCGCGTCCGGGCATCCCGCGGCGGCACAGGAGGCCAGCGAACGGATCGCGCCAGAGGCGGGCCACGGCCTCAGGGCCGATGTCGCACCGCCCGCGACGGCGCGCGAATTCATGGTGGTGAGCGCGAACCCGGAGGCCAGCCGCGCGGGACTGGCCATCCTGGAAAAGGGCGGCAACGCCATCGATGCCATGATCGCGGTGCAAGTCGTGCTCGGTCTCGTCGAACCGCAATCCTCGGGGCTCGGCGGTGGCGCCTTTGTGGTCTACTGGGACCAGAAGACGCAAAAGCTTACCACGCTGGACGGGCGCGAGACCGCACCGGCCGAAGCCACACCCGACCTGTTTCTCGATGCAGGGGGCAAACCGCTGCGTTTCTTCGACGCGGTGATTGGCGGGCGTTCGGTCGGCACGCCGGCGACCGTGGCGCTGCTGGAGACCGCGCACCGCAATTACGGCAAGCTCGACTGGGCGTCGCTGTTCGAACCGGCGATCGCGCTGGCCGAGCGGGGCTTCGAGGTCTCGCCACGGCTCAATGCATCGATCGGGCAATCGGCCGAAAGCCTGTTCGGCTACGAGGCGACACGCGATTATTTTCTCAGCGAGGAGGCCGTTCCGCTGCCTGCAGGCACTGTGCTGAAGAACCCCGCTTATGCCGCGACGTTGCGCGACATCGCCAAGGGAGGCGCAGAGGCCTTCTACGGGGGTGAGATTGCGCAGGCCATCGTGGATACCGTACGCGGTGCGCAGGACAATCCCGGCCGGCTTTCGATGCGCGACATGGCCGACTACAAGATCGTGGAACGGGCACCGGTTTGCGTCACCTACCGAGTGTATGAGGTTTGCGGCATGGGACCGCCCTCCTCCGGCGCGCTTACCGTCGGACAGATCCTCAAGCTCGTCGAACCCTACGACCTTGCCGCACTCGGCCCCGACAATGCGCAAAGCTGGCGGATGATCGGCGATGCCTCGCGCCTCGCCTTCGCGGATCGCGGCCTGTACATGGCCGATTCCGATTTCGTGGACATGCCGAAGGGCTTGCTGAACGCGGACTATCTACGCGAAAGGGCAAAACTGCTCGAAGGGGCCGGCGCATTACCGCAAGACGCCGTGAAGCCCGGCACACCTCCAGCCGACCACGCCCTGCTCCTGGCCCCGGGAATGACGCCGGAACTGCCGTCGACCAGCCATCTGTCGATCGTCGACGGCGAAGGCAATGTCGTGTCGATGACGACAACCATCGAGAACAGTTTCGGCTCGCGGCTGATGGTGCGAGGCTTCCTGCTCAACAACGAATTGACGGATTTTTCCTTTCTGCCCGAACGCGACGGCGTGCCGGTCGCCAACCGAGTCGAACCGGGCAAGCGGCCACGCTCATCGATGTCGCCAAGCATTGTCTTCAAGGACGGCAAGCCGGTACTGGCCATCGGCTCCCCCGGCGGCAGCCAGATCATCGGCTATGTGGCGCAGGCGATCATCGCCCATCTCGACTGGGGCATGGATGTCGCCCAGGCGGTGGCGATGCCGCATCTGCTCAACCGGTTCGGGCCGTTCGAGGTGGAGGCGGACACACGCGCGGAAGCATTCGCTCCCGCGCTGGAGGCGCTTGGCTACGATGTCGCGGTCAAGGACATGAATTCGGGCCTGCACGCCATCGCGATTTCGACGGACGGCCTTTCAGGCGGCGCGGATCCACGGCGAGAAGGACTCGCCGTGGGGCGTTGATGCGTTGCGAAGGAAGGCTGCTCAGTCGCGGGCAAGCCGGCGCATGTTCTCGATCAGCCGGTCCTGCTCGGCGGTCAGCTGTTCGACGCGCATTCCATCCTCGCGGTCTTCGGCGCCGATACGCTCGGCAATGACTGCCATCAGGCTGTTGGATGCGCTGTTGAGCGCTTCCATGCGGGCCAGCATGGAGGCTCGAATGCGCTGGACTTCCGACGGCGGATACTCGATTTCGCTGGCAGGCCTGATCATGCGTGTCCCTCTCGATTACGTCGCAAATCACCTTCCGGGACGGTTGCCTGTCGGACAGACCGGCCCACTGGCGTGAATGCCGAATCCGATTGTGAGGCCACATGCTGAACAAAAGGTTACCGGGCACGAAGGCTTGCCGAGCCAACTCGCGGATACGGCAACAGGAAGCCATCGAACACGGCCAGGCATCAAGAGGGTTTGCGTGGCGAAGCTGCCGCGCTTAATAAGGGCGTTGCCGCGATGGACGGCAAAGACTCAGCTTTCGGCGGAAGACCAGCTTGTACGAACGCATTGCATTCCTGGCGAGCGACACGCCCGACGCCCAGTCGGCCGGCAAGCGGCTTTGCGAGCGCTATGGCGCGCGCGATCCAGATTCGGCGGACGTCATCGTCGCGCTCGGCGGAGACGGCTTCATGCTCGCCACGCAGCACCGGTTCATGAACAGCGGCGTGCCGGTCTACGGCATGAACAAGGGCACGGTCGGCTTCCTCATGAACGAGTTTTCGGAAGAAGACCTGCCGCAACGGCTGGCGGCATCGACACAGCGCATCATCCGTCCACTCGACATGGAGGCGCGCGACGCGGCCGGCGAGACCCACAAAGCCAAGGCGATCAACGAAGTGTCGCTGTTGCGTCAGTCCTATCAGGCTGCAAGCCTGGGCATCCGCATCGACGGGCGCACCCGCCTGGATCCGCTGATCTGCGACGGCGTGCTGGTTGCCACTCCCGCAGGTTCCACGGCCTACAATCTGTCGGCGCACGGCCCCATTTTGCCGCTCGATGCGCCGCTTCTGGCGCTTACCCCGGTGAGTGCGTTCCGGCCCAGGCGCTGGCGCGGCGCGCTCATTCCCGACACCAGTGTGATCGAGATAACGGTCAACGAGATCGTCAAGCGGCCGGTCAACGCGGTGGCCGATCATTTCGAGGTGAAGTCGGTGAGCCACGTCCGCATTGCGCTCGATCACGATTCGAGCGGCGTCATCCTGTTCGATCCGGAGCATTCCTGGGAGGAGCGCATCCTGGCGGAGCAATTCCAGTACTAGGACATGCGAAGTCAGGCGGCCTGGCGGCTCTTGAGCTGCGAGCGGGCGATACCGATCAGAACCGACACAGGCTCGTCACCGTCCAGTTTGGGGATGCCCGATTGCATGGCATGAATTGGCGGAGCGACGCCGATATCGTTGGCGGCGGAGCCGGGCGCGACCGGTTCGCCCATTCCGTCGAAATCGATGGCGGCGATGATCTCGTCGTCTGAGAGCGCCGAAGAGAGTGCGTCGTCGAGTGCGGGAGCCTCGGGCAGCCAGATCCTGTCGGCCGCACCGGCCAGCGTGGCCGCCGTAAGTTCCTCTTCCAGTTCCGCGATTTCCTCGGCGAAGTGGAGTGCGTACTCGGCTATTACCTGGTCCGTTACATCCATCGGGTCCATCTCCCCTGTTTCGGCGGTTTGAGCTTCTGCGACTTGGTCTTCGGGAATTCGGGTTTCCAACGTCTCGCCGGGGCCTGACGCGACGGCTTCACGCGAGGCAGGCTGCGTGTCGGGAGA